>DAOMWT010000015.1:0-33753 GCA_035436705.1 Thiobacillus sp.
GGGCAGCCTGATCCTCGGCCGGGCGCCGGAAACCATGCCGGCCACCTACAACGATGCCGGCGTGGCGGATCTGTCCTGGCTCGGCCTGCTGCGCCGCCACGCCGACGCCATCCTGCCCGGCGTGGTGCCGGACTCGCCGCGCGTGCGCCGCTACATGGGCGACCTCGCCTTCGGCGGCAAAGGGGAAATCCTGGCGCCGGCATGAAAAAACTGGTGTTCCTGCGCCACGGCGAATCCGAGTACAACCTGAGCGGTCTGTGCAATGCCGATCCCGCCGTGCCGGTGGCGCTGACCCCGGCCGGACGGCTGCAGGCACAAGCCGCTGCCGAGCGTCTGCGCGGCCTGCCGATCCGCCGCGTCTACGTCTCGCGCCTGCGCCGCGCGCAGGAAACCGCGGCCATCGTCAATGCATGCCATTACGCTGAAATCCATGTCGACGCCCGGCTCGACGACCGCAATACCGGTTTCGAAGGGCGGCCGGTGACGCAGTATCTCAACGCCATGCATGGCGCGCCCGATCCTTTCGCGTGGAAGGTGCCGGGTGGCGAGTCCTATTGCGAAATGGTGACGCGCGTGCACGGCTTTCTGGCCGACCTGCGCGAGGTCGACGAACCTGCCGTGCTGGTGGTGACGCATCACGAAGTGCTGCAGGCGGTGGCCGGGCATTTTCAGAATCTGGATCTGGCGCGTATGTGGCTGGTCTGGATCGGCAATTGCGAAATCCTCGAATTCGGGAGAGGCTGAACCATGCTGCAATGCGGCCGCTATCGTTTCGACTTGAAGCGTCCACTGGTCATGGGCATCGTCAACGTGACGCCGGATTCGTTTTCCGACGGCGGCCGCTACGCCGATGCCGGGCGCGCTATCGAGCACGGCCTGAGGCTGCGCGAGGAGGGCGCCGACATCCTCGATATAGGCGGCGAGTCGACGCGGCCTGGCGCCACGCCGGTCGATGCGGGGATGGAATTGCAACGCGTGCTGCCGGTCATCGCCGGCCTCGCGGCGTGCGGTGCAGCCCTGTCGGTGGACACCATGAAGACCGAGGTGATGGCCGCCGCGCTGGCCGCCGGCGCCGACATGATCAACGACGTCAACGCCCTGCGCGCGCCGGGCGCGCTGCAAGCGGTGGCGGATTCCGATTGCGGCGTCTGCCTGATGCACATGCAGGGCACGCCGCAAACCATGCAATCGGCGCCGGCATACGGCGATGTGGCGCAGGAAGTGGCGGATTATCTGCGCGCCCGTTTCGAGGCAGCGCGCCATGCCGGCATCGCGCGCGAGCGACTGGTGCTGGATCCGGGTTTCGGCTTTGGCAAGACCCCGGCACACAACATTGCACTGTTTCGCGAACTGCGCCGCTTCACGCGCGAGGCGCCGACGCTGGTCGGGGTGTCGCGTAAATCGCTGTTCGGTGAGATTGCCGGCCGGACACCGGAGCAACGCACGATCGCCAGCGTCACGGCGGCGGTGCTCGCCGCGATGCGTGGCGCCGCAATCGTGCGCGTGCACGATGTGGCGTCCACGGTGGATGCGCTAAAAGTCTGGCAGGCCTTGGGCAGCGAGAGCTGAGACCTCGATCCAACCAGGAGTTTGCCATGCGTGTTTATGTGCTTCCGTTGCTCACCGCCCTGATACTCGCCGGCCCGGCGCAGGCGGCCGATGTCAGGATCGAGAACGCCTGGGCGCGCCCCACGGTGCCGGGCCAGCAGGTGGCCGGCGCATTCATGGACATCACCGCCGAGCGCGACCTGGAACTGGTGGCGGGCGCCACGCCGGCGGCGGCAGCGGTCGAGTTGCATTTCATGCGCATGGACGGCGAGCGGATGGAAATGCGCGAACTGGAATCGATCAGGCTGCCCCGGGGCAAGACCGTCAGCCTGCAACCCGGCGGCCTGCACGCCATGCTGATCGGGCTGAAAGCGCCGCTCGGCGGCGGCGACAGCGTGCCGATGACGTTGATCGTGCGCGATGGCGCCGGCAAGCGGAGCACGATCGAGATCACGCTGACCGTGCCGGCGCCGCGCGACTGAGGCCGCGTAGAGCGCGTTGCGCCGGCGCCGCTCATCGGCGCTTCCCCGAGCCCGGCCCCCCCTCCAGCGCAGCGAATCCTCCGCAGGCGAGCCCTGGGGATTCCCTTTGCACGACGCGCAGCCGTCGATCGAGCCGGCCGCCGCTTCCGCTTTGGCAGCTCCCCCGGAGCATGCCTGCGCCGACTAAGTAGTAATACTGTATTGACACAGTATTGATGCCAATTTACGGCGCTCCGGCGTGCCCCTGTAATGGATGCCTGGCCCCTCGCGTGGGGCCATAAACCATAAGGAGACGCAATGAACAAATCTTTTCCCTGCGCTACGCTGACGGGTGTGCTGTTGGCGGCGTTCGCCACGCTGGCGCATGCTGGCAACCGGCTCGATGTGAGCCTTGGGCTGGTCAACATCCGTCCCGACATCGAATCGCCTGTGGTCGGGGCGGATGCCACCAACGAGACCAAGCCGATCCTGAACCTGACTTATTACCTGAACGAAAGCTTGGCGCTGAACACGTCCGCCGGGATCACGCGCCACACCTTCAGCGCCGGCGGCGCGACGCTGGGCAAGGCAAGCATGGCGCCGTTCCACCTGATGCTGCAATACCATTTCATGCCAAAGTCGGATTTCAGCCCCTATGTCGGCGCCGGCATCCACCACACCGTGTTCTTCGACAAGAGCGGGCCGGTGTTCGACGGCTTGCGCGGGTTTCCCGCGGATACCGGAGCGGTGTTGCAGGCCGGGTTCGATTACGCCGTGAACAAGGACTATTTCATCAATTTCGATGTGCAGAAGTTTTACCTGGAAACCGACGTGCGGCCGGGCGGCGGCGGCGCCAAGATCGAGACCATCAAGCTCGATCCGCTGATGATCGGCCTGGCAGTAGGGCGGCATTTCTGAGACGTCCGCGCCCGCACCGAAGGGGACGGCGGGTGCGCGCGCAAGCGGCGATCCGCTCGTCATGAGAACTGACGGCGGGGAATCGTGCCCGCATGACAGAGTGTCATCCGCCTGTCCCGAACACGGGACAGATCGCGCCCGCTCAACCAATCCGGAATCCAGTGCCGGCCGGTCTTTGCGGCATGCCATGCAAATTGGTTCGATTGTTGCTTGGGAAGGTTGTTCGTCCGGATAGCTGGCGGCAGCTTCAGGCCAAACAGCTCCGGAATGACCCGATCCGACCGGAGCGATTCATTTGGATTACCCCGCTAATCCGTTTGCCTGGGCACTGCTATCGACCGTTCTCACCCTGATGGCGGGCCTGGTACTGTACGTTACCCGCCTCAACCTGCGCTTGCGCCATTCCAAGCGGGTGCTGGAAAACGAAATCGGCGAACGCTGCCGAGCCGAAGAAAAGCTGGCAGAAAACGAAAACCGGCTGCGCCAGATCATCGCTTCGGAGCCGGAATGCGTGAAGCTGCAAACCCTCGACGGCATCCTGCTGGAAATGAATCCGGCCGGGTTGGCGCTGCTCGAAGCCGGCCAGCCGGGTGACATCATCGGCACCTCGGTCTACGACATGGTCGCGCCGGAATTCCGCGACGAATACCGCGCGCTCACCGAACGGGTGTTTGCCGGGGAATCCGGCGTCATGGAGTTCCAGATCGTCAGTCTGAAAGGCCGTCGGTGCTGGATGGAGACCCACGCCGTGCCGCTGCGCGACGGACGCGACAACGTGATCGCGCTGCTTGGCATCACGCGCGACATCACCGCGCGCAAGCACGCCGAGGACGAGGTGCGCCTGCATTACCGCGAGCTGGCCCATGCTGCGCGCGTCAACACCATGGGTGAAATGGCTTCCGGTCTGGCGCACGAGCTGAACCAGCCGCTTGCCGCCATTGCCAACTACTCGCGTGGCTGCCTGCGGCGCATTCGTTCCGGTGGCGGCACGGTAGAAGACCTGACCCAGGCCATCGAGCAGGTCTGCCAGCAGGCCGAGCGTGCCGGCGGTATTATCAGCAGTCTGCGCCGTTTTGTGGGCAAAGAGGACAGCCCCCACCGGACACAGGATCTGCATGCCATCGTGCGCGAAGCCATGCTGATTGCCGGGCCGGAAGTGAAGCTGCACCAGGTCAACGTCAGGCTTAGTCTGGCACCCGGCATGCCGCATGTGCTGGGCCATGCCATCCAGATCGAGCAGGTCGTGCTCAATCTGGTGCGCAACGCGATCGAGGCGATGGGAAACGTGCCGCCCGAACGACGCTACCTCACGCTGCGCACCTATGTGGCGGAGGGGAAGGCGGTGGTGGAGGTGCGCGATACCGGCTCCGGGCTGGCGCGTGAAATGCAGAGCCGGATTTTCGAGCCGTTCTTCACTACCAAGTCGGCCGGCATGGGCATGGGCCTGCCGATCTGCCGTTCTATCGTCGAGGCCCATGGCGGCGCCCTGATTTCCCTATCCAACCCGAACGGCGATGGCCTCACGTTCCGCTTCACCCTGTGCCTGGCTACCGAGGAGGAAATAGATGGCTGGACAACAAACCGTTTTCGTGATTGACGACGATCAGGCCGTGCGCGAATCGCTGCACTGGTTGCTGGAGTCGGTCGGCCATCGGGTGTGCGGCTATTCCTCGGCGCGCGAATTTCTCAATGTCTACGACGGCACCACCCCGGGCTGCCTGGTGCTGGATGTGCGCATACCCGGCATGAGCGGCCTGGAGTTGCAGAATCACCTACTGGAGCGCGACTGGTGCCTGCCGGTCATCATCGTCACCGGCCATGGCGACGTGCCCATGGCGGTACGTGCGATGAAAGCCGGCGCGATCGATTTTCTGCAGAAGCCATACAACGACCAGGCCTTGCTCGATCGTATCCAGCTGGCCCTGGAGCTATGCCGACAACGCCGCCACAGCCACCGGGAGCTGGCCCGGATCCAGGCCAACTACCGGCAATTGACGCCGCGCGAGCGGGAAGTCGCCGCGCACGTGGTGGCCGGCAAGGCCAACAAGGTGATTGCCATCAAACTGGGCCTGAGCCCGAAGACCATCGAGGTGCACCGCGCCAACGTCATGTTCAAGATGCATGTGAATTCCCTGTCCGAACTGGTGCAGGTATGGATGCGCATGGAAACACCGGCGACGAACGAGGCCAGCCCGTTTTCCTGAGACCGCAGCCTGCCCCGCAAAGCCCGCGCCAATCTGGCCTGAGGGCTGGCTGTGCGGTCAAGCTGACCTTATCCGGTGCGTGTCGGGCGGTTTCCGCCGGGCATACCCGATCCGGGTTAGGGAATCTACGTATCCGGATGCGCGCTCGTCCGACTTATTTCCATCGCTGCAATGCCATTTAATGCAATCAACGGCATGCACTGTCGCGCGCCGTCGATCCCCCCACACACGAGAGGAAACTGACCATGTCGCAAGAAACCGTCAAAGCCGCCCTGATGCAGGCCATCGCCGGCATCCAGGGCAATCCCGGCGCCGCCAAGGTGGTATTCCGTGCCGATACTCGACTGGAAGAGGACGTACGCTGCAGCGCCAAGGTGCGCGACTTTCCTGCCATCGTCGTCGACGAACCGCCCGAACTGGGAGGGGCCGACGCCGCGCCCAATCCGGTGGAACTGCTGCTGGTCGCGCTGGGCGCATGCCAGGAAATCATGTACAGCGCCTATGCTTCGGTCATGGGCGTTCAGCTCGATAGCGTCAAGGTCAATCTGCGCGGCTATCTCGACCTGCGCGGCCTGTTCGGCATGGATGGGGCCATCCCGCCGGGCTACCAGAAGATCATTTTCGAGACCGAGGTGAATAGCCCGGCCGACACCGAAACGCTCATGAAACTGGTGCAGACCGTGGAAAGCCACTGCCCGGTGATGGATAGCCTGATACGCGCAATCGAGGTCAGCGGCCAGGTCACCCTCAACGGCAAGCTGATGGAGGCCGAAGCGCTTTTGGCCTGACCTGAAAGCAGGTGTTCGTTCGGCGCCTCCG
The DNA here is from genome assembly GCA_035436705.1 of Thiobacillus sp. GTDB lineage: Bacteria > Pseudomonadota > Gammaproteobacteria > Burkholderiales > Thiobacillaceae > Thiobacillus. Next base: position 5,951 of record DAOMWT010000015.1, read on the forward strand.
GACGGCTGGACAGACACAGGAGACACACCATGCCCAAACATATCGCCATTATCGGCGGCGGCCCCGCAGGCTATGTCGCCGCATCCCACGCCGCGGCGGAAGGCGCCAGCGTCACCCTGATCGATCCGCATCCCCTGGGCGGCACCTGCCTGCATCGCGGCTGCATCCCCACCAAGACCCTGGTGGAGATCTGCAATCTCCTTGAAAAAATGCGTCGCGCGGAAACCTACGGCCTGCGCCTCAACGGCAGCATCGAGGCCGACTGGCCGGCGATGCGCGCCAAGGCCGGGCAGGTTATCGGTCTGCTCAATCGCGGCATCGATGGCCTCATGGCGGATCGCAAAGTGACCCATATCCAGGGACGCGGCTGCATTGTCGACGGCCGGCACGTCGAAGTGCCTGGGCATGGCATGGTCGAAGCCGACGCCGTGCTGGTCTGCACCGGCTCCAGCCCCATCCGGCCGGCAAGTTTCCAGGTCGACGGCGAACGCATCGCCACCAGCGACGACCTGCTGAAATGGGACACCCTGCCGAGCTCCCTGCTTATCGTCGGCGATGGCGTGGTGGCCTGCGAATTCGCCTTCATCATGCACGCCCTGGGCGTGCAGGTGACCCTCGCCGCCATGGCCGAGCGCCCGCTGCCTTTCCTGGATCGGGATATCGCCAGCGTCGTGCAGCGGGAAATGCGCAAGCTCGGCATCGAATTCATCGGCCGCTGCCTGGTGGAACGGCTTGACGCCACGCCGGGTGGCGTCGCCGCCTATGCCGACGGCCAGTTGGCGGCCACCGCCGAACGCGCCCTGGTCGCCGTCGGGCGCCGTCCCCAAAGCACGGGACTTGGCCTGGAAGAGGCCGGTGTGGCCGTGGGCCAGCGCGGCGAGATCATGACCGACAGCCTGATGCGCACCAATCTGGCGGGACTTTATGCGGTGGGCGACGTCAACGGCCGCCTCGCATTGGCCCATGCCGCCTCGGCGCAGGCACGTCTGGCGGTGGATCACATCCTGGGACTGGACCCCGCGCCGCTCAACGAAGCAGCCATCCCGTGGGCCGTGTTCACCATGCCGGAGATCGGATGCGTCGGCCTCACCGAACAGGACGCCGTCGACAAAGGCCATGTCGTCAGTTGCGGTCGCTTCGACCTGCGCGGCCTCGGCAAGGCCCAGGCCATGGGCGAATTGACCGGTCTGGCCAAGGTAGTGGCGGACCGCGTCACCGGGCGCCTGCTCGGCGTCCACATCGTCGGCGCACACGCTTCCGACATGGTGCATGAGGCTGCGGTGCTGATCCGCCAGGGCGCCACCGTGCACGCCATCACCCAAACCGTGCACGCCCATCCCACACTGTCGGAAGCGCTACTGGAAGCCGCCGAGGATGCGCTCGGTCAGGCCGTGCACAAACCCATGAAACGCGAGAAGACCCATCATGTCAGCACATTACCCTGAAGACTGCCTCTATCACCGTGACGCCCTCTGGCTGCAGCGCCAGGAAGGGGACGAGGCTCTGCTGGGGATCAACTATTTCGCGCAGCAAAGCCTGGGCGAGGTCGTATTCCTGGACCTGCCGCGGGTGGGCGCTGCCATTCGCCGGGATACCCCCCTCGGGACCATCGAATCCCACAAGGCCGTGTCCGACATGATCGCTCCCGTGGACGGCAGCGTGCTGGCGGTCAATCCGCGCCTGCGCGGCGAACCCGGACTAGTCAACAGCGACCCCTACGGCGAGGGCTGGGTGCTGCGCATCCGCCTGGCCGCAGCGGCGGAAACCGGCCATCTGCTGGAGGCCGGCGGCTATCTCAAACACATCGGCCTGACAGCATGAAGGCCGGTTTTCCATTTTCAGGAGACCCCCCATGAGCTTTACCACGCAAGACCTCATCGCCCAGGCCAGATCCCAGATCACCGAATGGGATGCCGCTACCGCCGCGCGCGAGCTGGCGGCGCGAAAAGACATCGTCCTTCTGGACGTGCGCGAGCCCGCGGAATTCGGCGAGGGGTGCATCGGCAGCGCCTGCAACATTCCGCGCGGCGTGCTTGAGTTCAAGGTCGACCCGACCTATCCGGCCTGCGAGAAAACGCTGCTCGATCGCCAGCTGGAAATCCTGGTGTACTGCAAGACAGGCGGGCGCAGCGCCTTCGCCGCCCATACCCTGAAACAGCTGGGCTACCTTAACGTGACCTCCCTGGCGGGCGGGATCGAGGCCTGGAAGAGCGCTGGCTTCGACGTGACTCCGGTGCGCGCGTGACGGCGCAGCCACCGCCCGGGAGCACGGTTGCGCGTTCGAGTGCCCCCTCGATGTAGGCCTGCGGCCCTTTCGGAGAGGCGAAGGCCCGGGAGGCGGCACAGCCGGTTTCGTCGCCATTCAACCCGGATTGTCCAATAGCCCCTCTCCCGCAGGTGGGGGAGGGAGAAAACCAGCCTATGCGCCAAGCATGATGCCCAATGGACAATTTGGGATCAAAACAGGGCTTCAGCCCGCCAAGGAAGAAACCGTGCCCGCGCCGTCAGTGGCAGAGTTTTCCCGACGACGACCAGTGCAATCAAGCAAAGCTGGATGCGCGCCACGAAGCCACCTCGCGCCTGTTCGAGAAAGGCGTGTTCGACAGCATGGAGATTGCCAGTATCACCGGCCACAAGACCCTTCAGATGCTCAAGCGCTACACCCACCTGCGGGCCGAGGATTTGGCGAAGAAGATGGGCTGATTCTGTTTGAAAAGTGGTTCCAATATTGATACCATATAAATATGGTCGATTCCCGGAAAATACTTGATCAAATGAAGCGCGAGCCGGCAAACGTCCGCTTCAGCGATCTCAAGAAAGTATGTGAGGAGCATTTCGGAAAGCCGCGCCAAGCGGGAACCAGTCATGCGATCTTCAAAACTCCTTGGATCGGCGATCCCCGGATCAATATTCAGGACGACAAAGGCAAGGCCAAGGCGTATCAGGTTCGGCAGGTTCTTTTGGCAATCGATAAACTGGAGGGTATGCGCAATGAGCATTGACCACTATACATTCCGCGTCACCTGGCTACCCGAGGATGGCGAGCATGTCGGCTTGTGCGCCGAATTCCCATCCCTGTCGTGGTTGGCCGGTACTCCCGAGTCCGCCTTGAAGGGAATTCGCAAGCTCGTGGCCGAAGTGGTCGCCGATATGCGGGCATCTGGCGAACCGATTCCTGTGCCGTTCGCCGAGAAGCACTACAGCGGAGAGTTTCGCGTACGCATTCCGCCCGAAGTGCATCGCGCCCTGGCAATTCAGGCGGCCGAACAGGGCGTCAGCCTCAACCGTCTGGCAAGCGCAAAACTGGCAGCATAATCCCGCGCCTGTCTGCGCTGGCGCCGCCGGGCCAGCAGAACGAGTGGCCCGGCGGCGAAACCCGGGGTGATTCAATTCGTACAGCAGGCACATGAAGACTTATACCGGGAAGTCCTCCCTGTGCCAAACGACGCAATAGTTAGCACCGCTCGCCACGCAGGGTTTATGGATTGGATGAGAGTCGTCTACCTCGTGAGGATAAGTCCTGCTGTCGATTCCGAGGTCATCGGTGCGACCAATCATCCCGATGCGCTGGATACCGCGGCCATTCGTGGCGGCCGTCTTGGCTTTCATGTGGAAGCTGGCTTGCCCGGCCCGGATGAGTCCCGGCGGCTTGTTCTTGGCTGGTTCGAGCGCCGGAATCTTTCGCCCGAGACCGAGGGGTTCGATCTGGATCTAGAGGGCTTTGTGCTGGACCATGAAGGACGTTCTTCCGCGGATCTCCTGCACCATCTTGAAGAATGGGCCAGCCAGCGCGCTGCCCGTCTCATGCAACGCCCTAAATGAGCTTGTTGAATCGCCCCGGCAAGGCCTTTCGACTGCACCGACATGCTGCCGAGGTCGACCTTGAACACCCCGTTTCCTGTGGAGCCGAAGAAGCCTTTCTGCGCCTGTGCGATGCCGCCACCGGAGTACATGGCGGTGGAGGCGACGCCATAGGCGACGCCGGCGACGGCGCCGAGGGCATCCCCAAAACACCCCCCGGCAAGGGCCGGTAGTCCTTGCACCAAGACCGCTGCAATTCCCCACGTCACCACCGCCAGCACCACCGCAAAAAACGCGATCGACCACGACGACTGCTTGTGGACCCACTTGTAGACCATTTCCTCGTCCATGGGCATGTTGCCGCCTTTCCACGGCGAGACGGATACCCCGGAAATGGCGATGTGTGCAGGGTCGTCGCAGCTGGTGGTTTCGCTGGCGGTTTGCGTGGCTGAGACGCAGATCGCAGCGGTCTGGGCGTTTTCCTGCTGGAGTTCGACCGGGGTGGCGACGTACCACTCGGGCTTGACCTATCCCTTGACCGTGGTGGTGATGGTTTTCTTGAAGAAGCCGCCGCTGGAGGATTGGGTCTGGGTGGTGCGGGATTGCGAGACGGCGATGAAGCCGAACATGGCGCCGTAGTGGCGCATGGCGTGGCCGACGGTCGGAGAGCGCCCTGCAAAAAAATGCGGGCCCGGAATGGGCCCGCCAAAATTTAACGGGCCGGGAGGAGATATGCGAAGAGACGTGGCCCGTCAAAGCTAAACAGACAATCGCTTCATCCGCCGAAACCGGCACGGAAAGAAGCGCTGGAAGAGGGCTTCATTGTGGACGCCGGCGGAAAAATTGCCATTCGGGAAACTACCTGTTTCGGGTAGGGAATCACGCGCATTCGGCCGCCTGTCCGGCCGCGCATGGCATTCAGGCCCGGCCGCCAGGCATATGGGAGGCGTCCAGGAATTTGTCGTAATAGATGTGTTCGCTGCGCACGCCGGCCTCGGTAAGGCGGGTTATGGCGCTGTCGATCATGCCGGGCGGACCGCACAGGTAGGCGTGGCTGCTGGCCAGATCGGGGACCGCGGGCAGGAGGATGTCGGTGCAGCGTCCGCGCAGGCCTTGCCAGTCGCTGTCCTCCGGCTCCTGCGACAGTACCGGGATGAAATTGAAATGGCCGTTGCCCCTGGCCTTGATGTGTTGAATATCGTCCAGGCAATACAAGTCGTTCTGGGTGCGGGCACCGAACACGAACGTTACCCGGCGCTCGAATCCTTGCATGGCAACCTGCTCCAGCAGGGCTTTGACGGGCGCCAGGCCGCTGCCGCCGGCGATGCACAGCATGGGCGCTTCCGATTCGCGCAGCCAGAAGCTGCCGAATGGGCCGTTGACGGCGACTCGGGCGCCTTCGCGGTTTGCCTCGTGCAGCCAGGAGGACATCTGTCCGCCGGGGACATGGCGAATGAAAAAGCTGACCTGATCCACCGGGGCATCCCCGGGCGCGCTTGCGAAGGAATAGGAACGCGCCTTCTCGATCACGCCGGGAATGGAAAGCTCGGCGTACTGGCCCGGCAAATAGGCGGGCAGCGGTTCATCCAGGCGCACCCGGATTTCGAGGATGTCGTGGGTCAGGGGGTGCGACAGGGCGATGTCGCCGGCCACGCTCCTGGCGGGCGACAGGGCCTGATTCTCCTCCATGCATACCTCGATCTCGACGTCGCTGCGCAGGCAGGCCTGGCAGGCCAGGATCATGCCCGCATCCAGTTCCTTCCCGTCCAGCACGTAGCTGAAGTCGTTGAGGGCTTTGATCTTGCCGCTGACCAGGCGGGCGCGGCACTGGCCGCAGGAACCCACGCGGCAGTTGTGGGGCCAGGGCAGGCCGGCGTCCAGCGCGGCCTTGAGGAGGTTGTCGCCGGCCTTGACCTCGACACTCTTGCCACTGGGCGACAGCTTGGCGGTAAAGGGCCCTTTGCGGGCGAACAGTCCGAACACGTCACGACTCCTTCTGCATAAGTGGGCATCGCCTGGCGTGCCGCCGGGCGATGCCGGGTTGCCTCACTGATAAACTATGTCGCCCTTGAGGGAGTACAGGATGCACAGGATTTCGTCGCGTTCCCGCTTGCCCACGTTGTGCTTGTCGAGGGCCTTGAGCACGTCGTCGCAAACGGCCACGAACTCGGTGTCGTTGATGTTCATGCCCTTGTGGGTGGCGAGCATGTCCCTGCCGGTGTAGGTCTCGGGACCGCCGAATCCGGCGCAGCACATTTCGGTGACCAGGCGCTTGACCGTGGCCGGGTCGCTGTTGGCGTAGCGCTTGTTGACCAGCGGATTGCTCACGTGGTTGTTCCAGATGTCCTCGACGATGGCCTCGATTCCGGGGCGGCTGCCCAGGCGCTCGTAGAGGGTGGCGGTGTCCTGTTGCAGGGCGGTTTCGGTGGGTGCGTTCATCTCGATCTCCTTGGGTGGCTGGGCGGCCGGACCATTCCGGCCGCCCGAGGTCGCGCCTGGCGGCGCGGGGGATTACATGGCGTAGCTGACTTCCAGCTTCTGGCCGCTGATCGTTTCGGGGAGCACTTCGTAGCCCACCTTGCGGTTGATCGCGGCGGCGATCTTGCGCTCCTCGGGGCTGGCGAAGTCGCGGTCCCAGATGGCCAGCTTCTTCTTGTAGACCGCATGCCACAGGGGCGGGATCAGGGCCAGGACGAACTCGGTGTAGTAGCCGATGCGGGCATTGGGGGCGCCGCTCGGGGTGGACGGATTGCCCACGCTGGTCAGTTCCCAGAAATGGGTTTCGCCGCGGTCATGGTGATCCGCCTGGCGGCCGATTTCAATGAAGGCCCAACTGGTGAAGGCGTTGTCGTTATCCCAGGAATGGCGGTATTCGATGGGCTCGCCCTTGACCCGGATCAGGCCGTAGTGCTCCATGTAGTTGAGGGCCTCCAGCTCGAAGTTGGAGATCACCCACACCACCAGCATGACGGCCAGACCGATCAGCAGGCCGTTCTGGCCTCCCGCCAGATAGCCGGCGCCGAGGAACAGGGCCACGGTGGGCAGGCTCAGGAGATAGCCGCGGATCCAGCGATTGGAAAGCGAGAAGAAGGATTTGCCCATCCGCTTGAGACGCTTCTTCTCGGTCATGATGCCGAAGTAGGACTGGCCGATATGGGAAATCACGAAGTGCTTGTACAGGCTGCGGCCGCGGGGCGCGGTGGCGGGGTCGGTGTCGTCTCCCATCTTGTTGTCCTCGGGCCCCATCCAGGCGCGCCCCAGTTCCAGGTGATGGTTGTAGACGTGGGCGAAGCAGAAGTGGGCGGTGCCCGACAGTGCCATCATCGCGCGCGAGATGAGGAAGCTGAAACCCTTGGTATGGGCTAGCTCGTGCCCGAAGATGATGCCCAGGCCCTGGTGCATGCCCACGGACAGGGTGGCGCCGATCAGTTGCAGGCCGGTGAGACCGCTCTGATATTCGTACCCGTTCCACGTCATGGTCTCGACGGGGGCGCCGGACGCGTACTGGTATACGCGCCAGGCGATCGCGATCTGCAAGGCGATGAAGCTGAACAACTGGGTGTACATCATCAGATTAAGGAAAGCGGGCGAACCGACGGGCTGGCCTTTTCCGTTGGTGGCCGCACCCTTGGTGTGGAAAGCCGAACTCAGGGTGTCCAGCATGATGTTCATGCCGAAAATACCCACACCCAGCCAAACCCAGTCCCCACCCATGAGTACGCCCAGGAGGCAGGCAAGGATGCCCAATGGGGTGTAGAGATAGACAAGATGTCCAAGAATCAAATTGCGCATGCTCTTGCTCCTTTTCGTTTTTGAAAGCGGTTGGAATCGAGACGGCCCGCACTGTCCCGATGGGATGGCACAGTTCGTCTGTGGCGTATTTATAAGGCGAAACAACAGGCGGGAAAATCCGCAGTACTACGCGTGGATACGTGGTTTTACGGGTTATTCGGAAAGCCGCCCGGTTGCGGGGAAGTGGGATTCGCAGCGCTGGATGCGACGGTCAGGCCGTGCGGGAGATGTCAATGCTTCTCAGCTTTTGGCACGGCCTGCACGACCATCTCGATGAGTTGCCCAAGGGAATGCGCGCCCATTTTTTCCATGATGCGGGCGCGATAGCCTTCCACGGTGCGTACCGACAATCCCAGTTTGTAGGCGATGATCTTGTTGGGCTTGCCATGGCGCAGCAGATCCAGTACTTCCTGTTCGCGCGGGGTCAGCGTGGACAGGTTGCGGGTGGTGTGGTCGCACTGGTCCTGTTGCTCCCAGATCGCATGATATTTTTTTAGCGCGGCATGGATGGCATCCAGCAGGGTCTGGTCGTTGAAAGGTTTCTGCAGGAACTCCAGTGCGCCGGCCTTCATGGCCCGCACGGCGACGGGCACGTCGCCGTGCCCGGTGATGATGATCACCGGCAGATGGACACCTTGCTCCTGCAGCCGATCCTGCAGGTCCAGGCCGCTGATGCCGGGCATGCGGATATCCAGTACCAGACAGCCGCGCATGCCGGGATTGCAGGCCGACAGAAATTCCTGGGCTGTGGCGTAGGTGCGGGCGATCAGGCCGACCTGCTCCACCAGCCAGCGGATGGCGTCGCGTACCGCGGGATTGTCGTCCACCACGTGAACCACGGGCTTAATCGCAGGAATGGGTTGCATGCGCTTGATCCTCATCGCCAGGCAGTGTGAAACAGAAGGTGGCGCCCTGGTCGGAATTGCCTTCGAGCCAGAGCCGGCCGTTGTGGGCCTCGATGATGCTTTGGCTGATGCCGAGACCGATGCCCAGGCCGTTGGGTTTGGTGGTGAAGAAGGGCTCGAACAAACGGTCCGCCACCTCCTGTGTGCAGCCCCGTCCGCGGTCGTGAATTTCCATCCGCACCCCCCGCTTGCCTTGGCGGCGGGCCTTGATCAGGAGCTGCCGGCGTGGCTCCTCGACGCCGGCCATGGCGTCCATGGCGTTACGCGCCAGATTGAGCAGCACCTGCTCGATCTGGATCGGGTCGGCCAGTATCCTGGGCAGGTTGCGGGCCACCGCCAGCTCGATCCGCACGCCACTTTGCTGGGCATCGGCATGGATGAATCCGGCCACCTCCTGTATCACTTCCTTCAGGCAGACTCGACGGCGGTTCATGTCGCCCTTGCGGGCAAAATGACGCAGGCGCCGGAAAATCTCGCTGGCCAGTTCGGCCTGGCGCACCACCTGCTCCAGGCCGTAGCGTGCCCGCTCCGCACTGCCGTCCGCATCCGTGAGGACACGCAGGGCGGTCTGGGCATAGGTCGTGATGGCGCACAGGGGCTGATTCAATTCGTGGGCCAGGCCCGAGGTCATTTCACCCAGGGTGCTCAGGCGCGCCACATGGGCCAGTTCGGCACGGTGCAGGCGATCTTGCTCCTCGGCTCTGACCAGTTCGCTGATGTCGTGCCCGGTGGAAATGAAATGGGTGATACGTCCCTGATCATCCTTGAGGGGGCTGATGGTTTTCGATTCATGGTACAGGCTCCCGTCCTTCTTGCGGTTGACGAGCGTGCCCCGGTATACGCCGCCCGTGCCGATGACCTGCCACAACTCGTCGTAGAACTTGTCGTCGTGCAGGCCCGAACGCAGGAAATAGGTTTTCTGCCCGATCACCTCTTCCTTCCGGTAGCCGGTGAGGGTTTCGAAAGCGGGGTTCACATACTCGATGAAGCGCCCGCGGTCGGTGATGATGACCGCGTCGGCGGCCTGCTCCAGGGCCCCCGACAGCTTGCGCATGTGGGCATCGGCCCGTTCCCGGCGCAACTCGCTGCCCACCCATTGGGACATGAGCTTGAGGATCTCGCGGTCGGCGGAACTGAAGGGTTTGGGGCGCGGGCTGAGGCTGGCGAAACAGAGGGTGCCGTAGACTTCGTTCTCGACCTGGACGCGCACCCCGATGTAGGCCTCCAGCCCGCTCTGGGTATAGTTGGGGTGGTCGCGCCATTCGCTGGTCCCGGCATGTTCCAGGGCCACCGGCTCGTTAGAGAGCACAGTGCCGCCGCAATAGGTCTGTTTTAGTTCGCGGGCGCTGCCCACGGGAAACAGGTCTTCTCCACCCACCGAATCCAGCACTCTGAATATATCGCCGTTGACCTGGGAGAGAATGCCGATGGGCAGGCCGAACTGCTCGCATCCCAGCTTGAGCAGGCGGTTGAGCTTTTCTTCCAGGGTCAGGGAGCGGTCCGAGCTGATCTCGTGAAAACCGCGCAGCACGGTGGCATGCAGGCGCAACTCATCCTCGGCCCGGCGGCGCTCCTGCTCTGCGCGTATGCGGTCGGTGACGTCCTGCATGATGAGCATGATGCCGCGCTGGCCGGTACGGTAAGTCAGGGGGGTACAGCCTGTTTCCACGAAGCGCGGCGTGCCGTTGGCGGCATGGAACTCGAATACCTCGGCTCCGGGGCGGGGGGTGTGCGGCTTGCAGCGGGTCAGCAGGGCACACAGCCGTTCCCGTTCGACGGTCGGGAATAGATCACTCAGCAACCGCCCCAGCGCGCCACGTTCCGCAACGCGCAGCGTGTCCTGTGCCTGCCGGTTGAGGGTGAGGATTGCGCCGGCCTGGTCCACCGTAACCACGCCGATGGGCGCGTGATCGAGCAGCTGATCCAGATAGTGGGATGCCTCGGGCTGCAGCAGGGGCAGCTTTTCCAGACGGATCTGGGAGGAAGACAGGGCGTTCTGATAGCGGATGCGCAGGCGCCGCCGCTCGGCCGCCTGGCGCAGGATCGCCGGCAGGCCGTCCAATTCGTCGGTGGGCCAGGGCGTCACCTCGTTGCCTAGAAACGGGCTGAACATGAGGGTGCGCTTGAGCTGATCGCAATCACCGGGGCGGCTGAGGATGAGGATGGGGATATGTTTGTCGTGCACGTGGATGCGCTGGGCTACCCGCACCGGGTCTTCCAGGGTCATTCCCAGGACCACTGCGTCCACCGGCAGGCCGCCGCCTTCCATGTGGAGGAACAGGTTGTTCTGGTCGTCCAGGTCCTCCACCGTCAGTGCCGGGCGCAGCCGGCTTTTCAGCAGCCGGGCCAACGCCCGATCCACTCCTACCAGGCTGACCAGTCCGGGAATCTCGGGCAGCGACGCGGTCATGGCTTGTCGGACTCAGTCCGTGAGTAGAGGCTGGCCCATCAGCGCACGACCGATCCATACGCGCAGGATATCGGTGGTGGGGGACATGAGATGGGCGGCGCGGGCATCCCGTAGCAGCCGGTGCAGACGCGAGCCGCTACGGTATCCGATGCCGCCGCACAGGGTCATGGCATCATTGACCATCGCCACGGCGCAGTCGGCCACCTCCACCTTGGCCGCCATCACCGCCATCAGGGCGTCGGGCTCGCCGGCATCGAAGTTGGCAGCAGCATGGTAGGTGAGCCTGCGGGTGCGTTCGAGCATGCCCCACAGGGTGCCGAGGCGATGCTGCAGTACCGGGGTCTGGGCCAGGCTGGAACCGGTATGGGCGTGATAGCGGCGCATGAGATGCTTGCGTGCCTCCTCCAGGGCGGTGGTGGCCACGCCCAGGAAGGTGCCCGCCATGGCCATCAGGAAGTAGGGCGTCACCACGTTGAAGATGTACCAGATCTGGTCGCCTTCCTTGCCCAGCAGGTTGCTGTGCGGCACCTCCACTCCGTGCAACTCCATGGAGCGCGAGGAATTGCCGCGCATCCCGAGGCCATCCCAGGGCTGCCCCCATTTCAGGCCGGATGCGTCGGCGGGTACCACGATGCAGGAGAACTGCCCCGCCGGCGCGTCCGGATCTGCCGCCACCGCCGACACCACATAGGAATCCGCGTGGCCGCCGTTGGTGACGAAAGTCTTGGTCCCGGTCAGGCTGTAGCGTTCGGCATTCAGGGATTCCAGGCTGGTCTGGGGCAGGTAGAAATGGGCGCCGGTGCCCGCCTCGCTCAGGGACAGGGTGGTGATGTGCCTGCCTTCGCAAATGGGAGCCAGAAAACGGGTCTGCTGGTCCGGGGTGGCATGGGCCGAGATCACCGATGCACCCACGCTGTGCATGCCGAAACAGATGGCGGTGGAGGCGCATTCCTGACCTAGTACTTCGCACACCCGGGCCAGTGCCAGCAGGCCGTGGCCCTTGCCGCCATAGGCCGCAGGCACAACCAGGCCGCCAAGCCCCGCCTGCTGCAGCGCGCGAATACCGGCCTCCGGCCAGCGCGCATCCCGATCCACCGCTTCGGTAGCCGGTGCGACGACCTCCCGGGCAATCTCCTGAGCCTTGTGCAGCAGGGCTTCCAGATTTTGTCCGACGCCAGTCGACGCCCTGTCGGCAACCCGATTACGTGTCGATTTCACCTGCATGGGCAGTCCTCCTGCATGAGGCCGCGCCGGGCGGCGAATTGGGGTTGCTGGTCCAATGTCTTCACTCCGGCCCGTTCAAGGGGGCGAGGTGAAGATGCCGCTCGCGATCAATGATGCTCGATGAGCGAGAAGCTTCGTACTTTTTGTATCGACTCGATACGATTTGCATTGGTACCCACTACGCAGTTGCCGCCGGCGTCGCAACCCCAGATATGATAAGCCTTGAAACTGTGCAAGTCTTCCGGAAGTTGATCGCGGTGCGGCATTTCCCGGGCAATGAGTTTGTCCCCGCTGCCTTCCTTGAGCATCTGCTGGCGGATGTTGGCCAGTTCGGACATCAGCTGGGTGGCTTGCTGGCCGTCCCAGTGGCCCACCACGCGGCCGGTATTGGTCTTGATTTCGTCGCTCATGTTTCTTCCCCTTAGAATCGGTCTGCGATCATGAGCAGCACTGCCCTGGGGATGACCCAGTTGCTGCCCTGCTTCTGTTCCTGGACGGCAACGAGCAAATCGTCCCGTGTGAAGTGGATGTCCCGGTCCGCGGCGAGGCTGCGATAGAGCTGTATGAAGCTCTCCTTGTCCGGCGCCTGATCGAGCCTGGCCAACAGGCTCTGGTCGTTCATCACGACCTCGCCAAACTGCTTGATGGATTGTTCGAACGGACGGGCCAACTGGTCCCGTTCCATCGCGGTTTTGAGCATATCGATCTCCTGTGTACCCTGGATTTACAGTGCCACCGAGCCCCTTTGATCCTGCAGGCCCGATCCCGTCCGCGCGGGCGAACCCGATGCGGCAATCCCCGGGTTGCGGGGATATGGAAAAGACTTTACCGGCCTCGCGCGCTCAAGATAAGCCGAATGTCTACGCCCGGCCATGCGTACAATTACGCATGGCCGGTGTGTCTCCAGGATCAGCCAGCCTCGACGCGCAGCGCCTTGGCCGGGCAGGCGGCCACCACCTGCCGCACCTGCTGCTCGCTGGCGTTTTGCGGCTGAATCAGGAATTGGCCGTTTTCCACCTTGAATACTTCAGGCAGGGTTTTTACGCAATTGCCGCTGTGGCAGCAGGCCTGGTCGTCCCAGATAACTTTCATGATGTTTGCCTCTTTCTCGGGTGAATGGAAGGGAGCCCGACCATCGTCGGGTACCGCTTGCATTCTTGATTCTGGGCGGGGGAATGCCTAGTGGGGGAAGTACCTGGCCCTCCACGGGGTTCTACGTGGAGGGCGCGAAGCTCAGGCGGTCGGGTCGTACATGTCGTGAGTAATCGTGTGGCGGTTGGCGATGAGTTCGTCGATGGAGGGCTCGTCGCCAAGGGCACGTTTGATAGCCAGCTTGGTGGCCTCGTAGTTGGTGCGGTAGAGATCCTTGTGGTCCAGATTGGGGTCGCTGGCACAGCGGGGGTCGATCCACACCAGGCTGACGATGCACAACTCGTTGACCTGATCCCGCGGCAGAATGCCGTCGATGACGCAGTCCAGCACGGCGTCGGCGGTGGCGGCCTGCACGGTACCGCCGAACAGATCCACGTAGGCCATGCTTTTCATGGTGACCTTGGGCACCATCAGCGTGGCGGGGCGAACCTGCTGGTTGCAGGCGCGGATGGCGAACATGCGGGTATGGCCGGCGGTCTGCCCCATCATGTTGGCGAAGGCGTGCCCTACGGGGCCATCCACACTGCCGATCAGGATTTCAGGCATGGCGTCGGTGTACTGGCCCTCGCTGGCCAGGACGGTGGCTTCGCCGGTCTTGAAAACGATTTTGTTCATTGGGTTCCCTTTCAAAATGGGTGGGTCATCGAAGAAAATGGGCCGCGCCCATTGGGGCGGCGGACGCGGTGCGGTTCGGGCGCGAGGCGCAAAGGCTTCTGGGTTAGCCGGGCCGGTTGCCGCCGTTCAGGGACGGCTGTTGCCGATGCTCTCCATGTAGAAATCGCCCGGATCCTGCTTCGGTACGGGATAGTTCTCGCGCGCCCGGCGAGCGTCGCGCGCCAGCGCGTTGATATTGTCTCCGGTCAGGGTCTTCATGAACGCGACGAGATCCGCCTTTTCTTCTTCCGTCAGATTGAGCGGAAAGATCAGGGGAGATTTGTCGGGGTTGTCCACGCCGCCCTTGTTGTAGAACTCGACGACCGCCTCCAGGGTGGAGAAAGCGCCATCGTGCATGTAGGGCGCGGTGATGGCGACGTTGCGCAGGGAGGGGGTCTTGTACGCCCAGCGATCCTTGGGGTCGAGCGTGACCTCGTAGCGTCCGACGTCGGGCAGCGGTTTCTCGAAGTCGTCCAGTTGTTCGTCGCTTACGTCCACGAACACCCCCGGCGCAAGCTGTACTTTGTAAGTGGTCTTTACCGGGGCCATGCTGCGTTGCCAGCCGTGTCCCGTGTTGTAGAACTTGTGGTCGGTGAAGAGGGCGTGCTTCTCTCCGACGGTATGGCAGGCGATGCAGCTTCCCTTGCCGCGGAATACCTCGAATCCTCGCTGCTCCCTGGCGTTGAGCGCATTCTTCTCGCCGCCGTAATACCAGCGGTCGAAGCGGGAATTTCCCGACACCATGGCACGCTGGTAGCTCGCCAGGGCGAACCCGATGCGCTCGGCCGTTGCTTCGCCGCCGAAAGCGGCCTCGAACCGCCCTTTGTATTCGGGCATCATCTTGATCTTCTCGACGACGTAGCCGATGGACGGCATGTTCATCTCGTTCTTGGCGAGCAGCGGTGCCCAGACCTGATCCTCGAGATGGAGTTCGCGGCCTTCATGGAACAGGCTGCGCTGGTAGCCGACGTTGTATATGGCGGGCGAGTTCCGGCGAAGGCTGCGTCCCTGCAGACCGATGGCGGCTCCCAGTTCGTGCGAGGTGAAACCCTGTTCGGGGACATGGCACATGGCGCACGACATGACGTTGTTGTGCGACAGGCGGCGATCCATGAAGAGTTTCCGGCCCAGATCGATCTTTTCCTGGGTCAGCGGGTTGGCCTCGGGAATGAACAGCGGGGGCAGGCCCAGCGGAGGCGTCGGGTTGACGGGGGTGCCGGCCGAGATGGCGAGCGGGAGCAATAGACCCGCGGCCGCGAGTCCGATCAAAAGGATGTTCTTCATTTCAGTGCTGCCCCGTCTTCGAGAAGGAGAGTCAGAATGTCGTTGTAAACGACGTCCGGGTTCAAGTATGAAGCTGTATAGATTTCGCGCACATCTCCGGCGCGATCTATCAGGAAGACCTTCAATACGTGGCTCATGGTCCCAAGCGGTTGCCCGGTTTTGGGATCGAGATCGAAATACACATCCTGCCGGTATGCGTCCAGGATGGGAATCAGTTCGCGCAGCGAGGCCGTCGTCAGAAAATCCCACTGTATACCCTTCGCGGCGTTCGCATCCGCGCCGGCATAGAGCTTGAGCACTTCGGGCGTATCCCGCTCGGGATCGAACGAGAGACTGACGAGCCGGGTTTTGCCGGTGAGCTGGGGTTGCTCGCGTTCCATCCGGCTCTTGAGCAGGTGGAACACCGTATAGGCGTAGGGGCAGCCGTTGGGATCGGCGCAACTGGAGTAAATGAAAGACAACAGGGTGACCTTGCCGCCGCCAAAGGAATCGGCGAGTGCGCGGACGCGGCCTTCGGTATCCAGAACCTGGCCGCTGGCGGCGCGCTGGATTTTTTGCAGGGTATAGGTTCCCGGCGGATGGGTTTCGTAATCGAAAATCAGTTCGCCGCTTGCATCGGGGTCTTTGACCGGGACGGCGGCCGCATGGCCAGGAAGAGAGGCGCAGGCCAGGGAAAGCGGAAACAGCAGAGACAAAAGAGACTTGAAAACTCCCCCCCCCCGCGAGGGGGGGGGGAGTGCCCGTATCACGATATTGGCACTCTGGTATGACATGACAACCTCTTGGTGTTTATTTGCTCAACAGATCGGTCAATGCGAGCTTGTCCTGCGTGCTCGCACCGTCGAGCCTGGCCTGGAGAGGCTGCAGCTCTTTCAGGTTGATCGCCTGGAACTTCATGTGGTGAGCACGACCGAGCTTTTCCTTGTAGAAATCGATCGAGAACACTTCGGCAAGTTCCTTGCCATCCCAGTTATACAACTTCAGGAGCTGGTCGTCGCCCTTGCCCTTCTTGTCCCAGTTGCCGAGCAGCGAAGTGGTGAAATACACACGCTTGCCGTCGAAGGATTGCGACACCATGTTGACCTGCGAGGCAATTTTTTTCTTGTAGGTCATCTTCGGTTTCATGGGATCGGAGAAATCCCAGTACTGTGCCACGCCATCCAGGAAGGTGTTGGCCCACAAGCCCTTGCCGTCGGCACTGAGCGAGATGTCGACGGGCAATGGAACGGGGCTTTCGGTCTGGATGGTGCCCACGTCGTAGGCCTGCCATTCCTTGCTGCTGTCCTGCTTGACGACCCACAGCTTGCCGGTCAGCGCAGCCGCGGTAACGGCCCAGTTGTCGCCCTCCTTCAGCGACCAGCGGATTTCCAGCGGCGCACCCGGTACTTCGAAGACCTTCTTCGGCTTCAGGGTCTTGGCGTCCCAGATCGCCATGGTCTTGCCGAAATGCTTCATCGCCTCGGGGTCCTTGACCAGTTTGCCCATGTCCATCATGTAGTTGTTCCAGCCGGTGAAGCTGGAGGTCAACAGCACGTTCTGCTGCGGGTTGATGCCCAGATCGTAGCCGTAGCCGTCGGCGTACACGCCATTGAAGGTGCCGGTCGGCATGTCGATCGTGTTGATCAGCTCGCCGTCGTTGTTGTAGACGACCAGACCGGTGCGGCCGCCGTGGTCCTTGGTGTTGGACAGCGCCTGGATCAGCATGCGGCCCGGCAGGGCGTAGAAGGTGTGCGGGCCGACGAAACCGGTCTTCTCGGCGAAGTCGGTGATCGTCTTGACCAGCTTCGGCTTGGCAGGGGTGCTGTGAATATCGAAGATGAAGATTTTGTTCGAATCGAGCGCACCCGCCCACATGTAGCGGCGGTCGTCGGTGAAGCCCATGTGGTGCGCTTCGCCGCGGTCGCCCGTGGAGAGAGAGGCAATGACTTTGCCGAAGGTTTTGGAACCGGGGCGGACGTCGACGGTGACGAGCTTGTCGGAACCGTCGCCGATGCCTTCCACGCCCAGTGTCCACACGTAGACGAGGTCTTCCTGCCCCTTGATCAGCGGGGTGAAGGGCGAGTTGCAGGTCTCGTCGGCATGCGAGAGGCTGGGCAGGGCGACAACGCCCAAAGCGACAGTGGCAGAAACGGCGGCCACCAGGGCCTGCAGAGAGAAGCGGTTGTTACATTTGGACATGTCAGTCTCCTTAAACCTAAACCTTTGAACTGGAAAACGTACAAGCGCAACGCTCCTTGGCCCATCATCGGGCGGCTGGAGTGAAGTTCGCAGCCTGCATAAAGCAACATGCGTTCCAGAAATTATTTTGTATACAATCAGAATGTTCCGCGTTTTTTTAAGGGTTTACCCTATATTCATTTACCGATGAATGATCATGTTACGTGGGGGGGTAGGGGTTAACCCTCGGTCGGGTTGAGCTGAACGATTCGTGACAATGTGACAATGTGTCGCACATTCAGGCCACACTGCAGTCAGACCTTTAGCTGACAATAGGAAATGAATCGTGCCCGAGTGCTTGAAGCCGCCAAATCACCTCTGGTTTCTGTGCCTTGGACTACAGCAAAACGCGACGTCTTCACGGCATCGCCTGCGGCCGTTGGTGCGAAGATTCAAAATCCGGCTATGGCGATCCGACGGCAATGCGTCTATCAGGGCAGGCCCATGAAACCATGGCGGTAACGTAGACTAATAATCCCGAATGGCCAAAGTCGCGAACAACTCGTCCCGCTCGGCTGGCGTACTGGCCTTCGTGGCCTGGTCTACCACTTCGCGTGACAGGTGGCCGGAAAAAATCCTGATGAAGTCGTAATGACAGGCGCGCAGGAACAGGCCTTTGCGGAAACCGATGCGGGTGATACTGGGCTCGAACAGGAAGCCGGCATCCAGAAAACTGAGGTCGCTATCAAGGCTTTCATCCTGCGCCATCTCGGCCAGGATACCCACCCCCAGCCCCAGACGGATGTAGGTCTTGATCACATCCGCATCGGTGGCGGTCAGTGCCACACGGGGCGCAAGCCCGCGTTGCTGGAAGGCATCGTTGATGTGGGAGCGGTCGGTGAAACCGAACACATAAGTAAGAATGGGGTATTCGGCCACTGCCTCCAGCGTCAATGGCGCAACCTTCTCCAGGGCGTGCCCCCTCGGTACCACTACAGCGCGGTTCCAGCGATAACAGGGCAACATGATCAGTTCGTCGAAGAGATGCAGGGATTCCGTGGCGATGGCAAAGTCGACCCCGCCACTCGCCGCCATTTCTGCGATCTGGGCCGGACTACCCTGATGCAGATGCAAGCTCAGTTCCGGATAGGTGCGCCGGAAGGCGCGGATGACAGGCGGCAGCACGTAGCGTGCCTGGGTGTGGGTCGTGGCGATGGACAGTTCACCGCTGCCCGGATTACTGAATTCGAGTGACACCCGCCGGATAGCCTCCACGTTGGCGAGGGTGCATTCCGCCAGTTCCATGACCGCCCGTCCTGCTGTGGTAAACCCGGTAAGCTGGCGTCCTGAGCGCTCGAACAGGGGCACGCCCAGCTCTTCCTCAAGCAAACGGAGTTGTTTGCTCAAGCTGGGCTGCGACTTGAAAAGCCGCTCGGCCGCGCTGGTGACATTGAACCCGCTGCGAGCCAGGGCTAGAAGATAGCGCAGTTGCTGTAGCTGCATAAGAACATTCCTCTGAATGACTATGGTAAGCCGGCCCCGCATGAATACGCCTGGCGCCGGGGAAAAGTTCGCAATGCGTCAGCCGGGCGAGGGTCATTCTTCACCATGAGCCAGTGCCCGGAACGGTAGCGGATAGCGTCAGTCATTTGGGGCGTGATCGTGGATGAGTCGGCGCGGACGCTTTCCGCCCGGATCGAGCACATCTGATTTGGCGCCTGCCGATGTCTTTGGCCGGATCGTGGACTGCCCAGTCGCAGGCCCGGCTGATCGCTTGTCAATCGGTTTGACACGCAAGTTTAATGCCGGCTTCGACGCAGCGCGGGCCGCTGTCGGCGATGGCTTTTGGCCCAGGATGGGGACGAAAAAAATTGCCTGTCGTGGGCGTTCCTGTCTGGGTACTCCCAGGCTTCAGGAGGAAGTTCTCAACGGTCTGGCGACTTCCGGCGCCACCATCGCGCCGTCTGACCATGCGTGATTGATATGCGCTGGCGGCGGGATTGAAACATGGCACAAGGCTTTTTTGCGGCCATAGCTTTCAGTCATGAAGCCATGATCAATGGTGATTTTACTGCGCCACGCTGGCTCGTTAACCTGCAAATCCGATTCACCGACAAGGAATTGCGCCATGAATGCCGTCCTGACCCTGCTGCAGCCCTTTGCAGACGATATTTCCGAATGGTTCGACACAGATGGTTATTTTGTGAGACCTCATTTGTGGACAAGTCAATTGGCGGAGCGCATCGCACTGGAGGAGGGCATTCCTGCGCTTACCCCGCAACACTGGCAAGTCATCAACCACGTACGCAACCGCTATTTCGAGCTGGGCAGCTTGCCGGTAATGCGCCTGGTGTGCCGTTCAACCGGGCTGGATCGCCACAAGGCCCACAAGCTGTTTCTGGGTTGCAAGAGCCTATGGCGCGTAGCCGGTCTGCCCAATCCCGGAGCGGAAGCCTCCGCCTATATGAACTGACCCACCTTCTGGCCGGCGGCTGAGCCTGATCGCCAAACCCGATAAAGCATTTTCAGGCCCAATGAGAGAAGTCCAATGTACCAATATGACGAATACGACCAGCGTATCGTTGACGAGCGCGTCGTGCAGTTTGCCGATCAGACCGCCCGTTTTCTTGCCGGCGAACTGAGTGAAGACGAGTATCGCCCGCTGCGCCTGCAAAACGGCCTGTACATTCAGCGTCATGCGCCGATGTTGCGCGTCGCCGTTCCTTACGGCAACCTGCGTTCGGATCAGCTCCGCATGTTCGGCCATATTGCGCGTACCTATGACCGCGGTTACGGCCACTTCAGTACGCGCCAGAATTTGCAGTTCAACTGGCCGAGGCTGGAGTGCGTACCGGAAATTCTGGGCCTGCTCGCCACGGTACAGATGCATGCCATCCAGACTTCGGGCAACTGCATTCGCAACGTCACCTCCGATCCCTTCGCCGGTGTCGCTGCCGATGAGCATATCGACCCTCGGCCGTGGTGCGAAATCGTGCGCCAGTGGAGCACCTTTCACCCCGAGTTCGCATTTTTGCCGCGCAAGTTCAAGCTCGCTGTCAATGGCGCCGCGCAGGATCGCGCCATCATCCAGGCCCACGACATCGGCCTCGATCTCGTCCGTGACGCCGATGGCAATACCGGTTTCCGCGTACTGGTGGGTGGCGGCCTCGGTCGCACGCCGATCCTTGGCGAGGAAGTGTCCTCCTTCGTGCCCTGGCAGCAGATTCTCAACTACTGCGAGGCCATCCTGCGGGTCTACAACCTTCATGGCCGCCGCGACAACATCTACAAGGCGCGCATCAAGATTTTGGTGAAATCGCTCGGCGTAGCGGAGTTCGCGCGCCAGGTGGAAGCTGAATTCGCACCTATGAAAGACGGTCCTTCGACACTGACGCAGGCGAAAATAGAACGTGTAGCCAGCCGTTTCAGCGACCCGCTACTGCCTGAGCTGCCAGTAAACGAGGCTGGCCATATGACGCATTTGGCAGGCAACAAAGCCTTTGCTAACTGGGTTAAACGCAACGTGCGTGCGCACAAGGTGCAAGGTTACGCCAATGTGGTTCTGTCCCTGAAGAAGTCCGGCGTCGCCCCGGGAGACGTTACCGCCGATCAGTTCGACGCCATAGCCGATCTGGCCGACCAATACGCTTTCGGCGAGGTGCGTAGTACGCATGAACAGAATCTGGTGCTCGCCAGTGTGCGCCAGGCCGACCTGTTTGCCGTGTGGCAAAAGGCACGCGACCTCGGCTTGGCAACCCCCAACATCGGCCTGCTTACCGATATGATCGTTTGCCCCGGCGGCGACTTCTGCGTGCTTGCCAATGCCAAGTCGATCCCTATCGCTAAAGCCATCCAGCAACGTTTCGACGATCTTGACTACTTGCATGACATTGGCGAGATCGAACTCAATATCTCCGGCTGCATGAATGCCTGTGGCCACCACCACGTCGGACACATCGGCGTGCTCGGCGTCGACAAGCATGGCGAGGAGTGGTACCAGGTGACGATAGGCGGCGACCAGGGTAACGAAGCCGCGCTCGGCAAGGTCATCGGCCCGTCGTTTACTGCCGCGGAAATGCCGGACGTGATCGGCTCGCTGCTTGGCCACTATATCGACCGCCGTCATGCGGATGAACGTTTCATCGACACCGTCCGCCGGATTGGCACCGAATCTTTCAAAACGCACGTATATGCCGAACGTCTCGAACGTCTCGAAGCCATGGAAGTCTGCTAATGCCTCAAATCATCAAGGACGGCCGTATTCAGGATGACGCATGGAAAGTGCTGCGTCTGGGCGAAAACGACGATGCGGTGACGCTAAAGGTGCCTGCCGGTCGTGTGATTGTACCGTTGGCAGTGTGGCGCGCGCAGCGCCCGTACCTGAAAGGCCGTGCTGAAGCGGGCGTGCTCGGGGTGTGGCTTGCAGGGGACGCGGAACCGTCCGAATTCGCCGGCGATCTGCCCCTGCTTCAGCTGGTCGCGATCGACTTCCCGGCGTTCACCGATGGCCGCGGTTACTCGATAGCCGTGCTGCTGCGTTCCCGCTATGGCTACACCGGCGAATTGCGTGCAATCGGTGAGGTACTGCGCGACCAGTTTTTCTTCATGATCCGCTGCGGTTTCAACGCCATCCAGCCGTATGAAGGCCGCTACAGCCAGACGCAGATCGAAGCGGCGCTAGCCAGCCTGAGCGATTTTCCGGCGCTCTACCAGGGTGCGGCGGGGGATCGGGTTTTTACAGCCAAAAGAAGAAGAGAGGCAACGATGGGCTGCCATCAACGCATCTGAAACAGTTCTTGATGGAAGCGCTCCGGCGGCAGGCCATGGGCGAGGAAGTCCTTACGCAGTGCCTGGCCGAACCCCGGCGGGCCGCAGAACCAGAGACTGGCTGATCGCCATTCCGGCACAGCGGCGCGGATGCGTTCGCCATTCAACCGCCCGTCTTTCGGACTGACAAGCAGGTGCATGCGCACGCCAGCGGCTTCGGCATCTGCGGTGAGACGGTCAATGGCCGCCTGGTCGAACTCGCCGGTCGGATGGAAGAGATCGATGGTCTTCACTTCCGGCACGGCGGCACGTTGCTTGAGGCGGGCGATGAAGGGCGTGATGCCGATGCCCGCACCGACCCAGATCTGACGCGGCTGTGCATCGTTAAAATCGAAGCAGCCGTAAGGGCCTTCCACCGTCACCGGCATGCCGATCTGCAAGCGTTCCCGCAAACGGCCGGTATGGTCACCCAGGGCCTTGGTAATGAAAACGATGCGGCGGTCATCGGGGTTCCAGGCCGAGGCGATGGTATACGGGTGCGCGCCTTCGCTGTTGTCCGAGGTGACGAAAGCGAACTGTCCGGCGGCATGGCCGCGCCAGCCTTCCCGCAACACCACGGAGGTTTCGAGTACACGCAGTGCGGAGTAGTAGGTCAGGGCATCGATCGTGCCCTGGGCCTTGCGGCCAGCGCCGATCCGGCCCGTCATGGCCAGCAGTGCAGCCACGCTGCCGCCCAGCAGCAAACCACCCAGCAGCCAGCCTACAGGCTGTGTCCAGTACGCCATCTTGGTGAGCACCGCGGAATGATAGGCCAGGGCAAGGTAGGCGACCGCGAGCAACTTGTGGGTCTTGACGAACAAATGGTAGGGGAAGCGCTTGACCAGGGCGAGAGCGATCAGTACCACGGCCGCGTAGAACGCCCATTCGCCAATGGATTCGGCAAGCCCCCGCTGGCCGAGCAGCCAGCCTTCGATGCCACCGGGCGGCGCTCCAGCGGCGGGTCCGCGCTGCGGCTTTTCCAGCCATCCCCAGCCCACCATCCATTTGGTGCCTTTTCCCCACCACCAGTGAACGATGGCGACCACCAGCGCGCTGATGCCCAGCCACTTGTGCAGACGGTACATCTTGTCCAGCCCGTCCAGATGCGGTTCCAGCCACTTCGGGCGCAGCGCCAGCAGCATGGCGACGCTCATTAACCCGATGCCGATCACACCGCTGTATTGCACGAACACCTCGCGGAACGAAAAATACGTGAATGGTTCCGGCGCCAGTGTGTCGGCGATCAGCCATAGGGCTGTAAGCAGCAGCAGTATGGCCAGGAATGAAACTTTGATGCGCTTCATGGATTACCCCGTCCGGTGCAATGCCGTATCGAGCCCGGCGCCCCGGCTCAACTGCGGTGCTTTTCAGTGCCTGCCGGCGCGCCTTGTTCGCTGCTCCTGATTTCGTCATCCAGGAGCTTGATCTGATCAATGATGCTGATCAGCTTCCGGCCATTCCGGGTCAGCGAATATTCTGTCCTGAGCGGCACTTCTGCGTAAGCATGCCTGGCCAGCAAACCGTAAGCGGTCAGCTTGCGCAGCCGCTCGGACAGGACTTTGGTTGAAATTCCCTGTACGTGACGCTCCAATGCGCCAGGACGCGAGACCCCCTCGGCGACGGCCTGCAGAACCGAGACAGACCATTTGCAACCCACCACATCTTCAAGTTGCGAATAGGCCGGCTTTGCTGCTGGCGGCATCTTTTTATTTCCTCCATTTTCAACAAGTTACACCAAAAGGTGACCGGGGCACCGATAAGTGCCTTCTAGGCAGCGACTGGCGTCGTTTCTACCATGCACGTGTGCCAGTGACACTACGACCATAGGAGAACAGTCATGAAAACCAAAGCCATTTTCTACCATGCTGGCTGCCCTGTCTGCGTCGCCGCCGAACGGAACGTCGCCAACGCACTTGACCCTGCGAAATACGACGTTGAGATCGTCCATCTCGGCGACGACAAATCGCGCCTGGACGAAGCGGAGGCTGCCGGTGTCAGATCGGTGCCCGCCCTCGTGCTGGATGGAGCGGTATTCCATATCAATTTCGGCGCCGGCATCGAGGCATTGAAGTAACTGCCTCGTCACAGTTGTACGCGCTTGAGAAGCTGGGCATTGATCGCCACGACCACGGTGCTTGCCGACATCAGCACCGCACCCACAGCAGGCGTGAGCACGATGCCCAGCCCATGAAGCACGCCTGCGGCCAGGGGAATGGCGAAGATGTTGTAACCTGCAGCCCACCACAGGTTCTGCACCATTTTCCGGTAGGTCACACGCGACAGTTCGACGATTTTCGGGATGTCGCGCGGGTCGGAGCGCACGAGCACGATGTGTCCGGCTTCCACCGCGACGTCGGTCCCCGCGCCGATTGCGATCCCGACATCGGCGGTGGCCAGGGCAGGGGCATCGTTCACTCCGTCACCCACCATCGCAACTTTCTTGCCCTGACCTTGCAGTTCGCGCACCTTCGAGGCCTTGTCCTCGGGCAGGACCTGGGCGAACACCCGATCGATCCCCAGCTCTGCGGCGACGGCGTCCGCCACCGCCTGTGCGTCGCCAGTGAGCATCGCCACTTCGATTCCCCGCTCGTGCAGTGCGCGTATCGCCTCGCGACTCTCCTCGCGGATGGCATCGGCCACCGCGAAAACCGCCAGCGCCTGGCCGTCCCGCAGCAGATAGATGGCCGCCTGCCCGCGACGGGCAGCTGCTTCGGCTGCCGTGCGGAGTGCTTCCGGCACCTGCGCGTCTTCTGCCGTCAGCAGCGCGGGGCCGCCCATGTGATATTCGACCCCCTCGATCGAGGCGGCGACCCCTTTCCCCGTCACCGCCCGGAAGCCATCCGCCGGGGGCAGATCGAGCTTTTGCTCCTCTGCCGTCTTGACGATCCCGCGGGCGATGGGATGCTCGGATTCGGACTCCACCCCGGCCGCGATCCGGAGTGCGTCCTGCCTCGACACGCTTTCGTCAACCGCCATTTCAACCACGCGGAATGCCCCCAGCGTGAGCGTGCCGGTCTTGTCGAAAATCACGGTGTCCAGGTTGCGGGCTTCCTCCAGGCCGCGCCGATCCCGCACCAGCAGGCCATTGCGTGCGCCCAGGGTCGTTGAGATGGCGACGACCAGCGGCACCGCCAGGCCGAGAGCATGCGGACAGGCAATCACCAGGACGGTCACCACCCGGATAATCG
The DNA here is from genome assembly GCA_035436705.1 of Thiobacillus sp. Lineage (GTDB taxonomy): Bacteria > Pseudomonadota > Gammaproteobacteria > Burkholderiales > Thiobacillaceae > Thiobacillus. Next base: position 31,324 of record DAOMWT010000015.1, read on the forward strand.
AGAAATCGAGGGACGCCCCCAGCACCTGCCAGACAACCAGCGTGAGCACCCCCGCGGCAATGGCCACCCCGGTCAGCACCCGGGCTGCGCGATCGGCCAGATGCTGTGCCCTGGATTTGGACGTTTGCGCATCGGCCACGAGCCGCATGATTCCGGACAGCTTGGTCTTCTCACCCGTGCCCGTGACCTCGATGCGCAGCGACCCCTCGCCGTTGATCGTTGCAGCGATGACACCATCACCTTCCTGCTTTTTCACCGGCCTGGACTCGCCGGTGATCATGGCCTCGTTGAGGTCGCTCGTGCCTTTCCGGATCACGCCGTCGGCGGGCACACTCTCGCCAGGGCGGACCAGCACGATGTCACCCTCGCGCAGCGCGCTGACCGGAACCGTCTCTTCGCCCTGATCGGTGACCCGGGTCGCGGTGTCCGGAAGCAGCTTCGCGAGCTCCTGCAGCGCACCCTGCGCCCGCGAGATCGAGCGCATTTCGATCCAGTGGCCCAGCAGCATGATGGTGACCAGGGTGGCCAGCTCCCACCAGATCGGGTCCGCCTGGATCAGGCCGAGCTGTACGATCCACGAGAAAACCAGCGCCACTGTGATTGCCAGGGATATCAGGGTCATCATCCCCGGCAACCGCACGTTCAGCTCGTGCCACGCCCCTTTCAGAAAGACCAGTCCACCATAGAGAAAGACGGTGGTGGCGAGCACCGGGGATATCCAGGCCGATCCGGGAAACACGGGGGCGACGTAGCCAAAAAGCATCTGGATGTGCTCTGCCCAGATGACGACCGGAATGGTGAGGATCAGGGAGAGCCAGAACCTGTCGCGGAACATCTCCGGGGTGTGGCCGGCGTGCCGGTCGTGGCCCGCATGGCTGGCGGCTGTTTTCCCGTGCCCGCCATGTGCCTCATGGCCCGCGCTCGACTCGGCTCCGTGGCCGTGAGCGTGGTGGGTGGTCTTGTTCATGATGCCGTCTCCTCAAAAGTGGATAACCGCTCCGTTATCCCTCGAACGGTGAAACACGACTCGCCGTTCGGACGGCGCAAATTGGGCACTGCAGTTGGTGTCGCCTCGTTGAGCAGGCAGGCGATCCTTGGCGTTTGCCGTTCAGCATTCATCGTCCACCATTTGCCGACAGTTTTGCGTTCCGAAGGTTAGCTCATCTTTTCGGAGGCTGCCCGGTTAGTTGCAATGCCCGACGCGCGTCTTGAGGGGCGCACCGGCGGGCCGTTACCTGAGGCTGCGGCTCACTCAGGCATCCCTTGCGCTGTCGGCATGCCGCGTATTCACTTCATGTGGCATGATTTCGCGCCTTCCAATGCGGCCATGCATGAAAGACGCTACGCCCAGTCGGGCAGGGGGAGGCAATGAACTTGAGATTAGGGTCCATGTGAACGCCCTCGACACCGTACTCGATGGCGAGGGCTATGGACCAGGATGCGTGTACTGAGAATGCACGTGACGACCTGGACAAACGCACGGGAAGTTATAACCAGCCATTCACTTGGCGTGTTGACGGCCTGGAGCGAAACCTATGTAGAGCCTGGCTCTCGTGGGTTTTTTCTTGCCCTAGAAATTCCTGGGCGTAAAAAGACCCGCAAAGCCTGCGGCTCGCGGGTCTGGTTGAAATCATCAACACGTAGGGTGAACTCCTGGGAAGTTATAACGGGATGTGGTTTCCCCAGCCCAGGTCGCGGGTATCGAGCTTGACGTGCCGCTTCACCAGGATGGGTTTTTCACTATCAAGCGAAACCGTGTCGTAATATTTTCCAACTGCGAACAGCTGGGTCGCGCCCCCGTCCAAACTGGTTCTGAATATCTGCAGGGCAGTCACTACGTTTGCCTGCTTCTTGCCTTCGTCGTAGCTGACCTTATATACGACCGCATTGCGCGTAAGCGGTGCGTGGTCGCTGTTGTGCTTGGGTAAAGTATGGAAAAGTTCCTCCATCTCGGCCCTGTTATGGTCCAGCCACGTCATGTCCCTCTTGATTTCCGGGCTGAAAGTGGTGACTTTGTATTCGAATTGCTTATCGCACAACCCAAGGAACTCCGGATAGTCGTTCCGATCCAGTGCTGTACACGTCTGATAAACCAACTCCTCAACGGTAATCCTGTCGGCGTTCATGATTTGCTCCTTAAATATCGTTTAAAAATAACTGTACAGTTATTGCTGCTCTGCCTATTCAGCTCGGTGGGATACACGGCACTCCGTTTTCAGTAGACGCTGGCGTTAGAGCCCCGGATTTGCTTGAGGTCTCTCCTTTCAGAACCCGGTGTGCCGTTTTTCCATAGTCGTTTCTCCGCGTCCAACCTTCTCGCCTTTCGGCCCCGACGCTAAACGTCCATCTTCAAACAGGCAGGACGTCAGGCTGGTTGAATCGCCCCGGGTTCCGTGGAGGCCATTTGGTTTAAGTGCAGGCCGTTGACTC
>DAOMWT010000016.1:0-33122 GCA_035436705.1 Thiobacillus sp.
AGCGCTTGCATGGCATGCAAGAGGTCAGCGGTTCGATCCCGCTTACCTCCACCAACTAACAGGAAGTCCGATGCACAGGCTTGGAGTCATCACCACCCTGCTGGGGTTGATACTGAGCGTAGCCGGTCTGATTGTTGGATTCTGGAAGATGTTGAATGGTAGCGGGCACGCCGAAATCTGGCTGGGGCTGGTACCATTGGGTTTCGTCGGTTTACTACTCGGCGTCACCTTGACGCAGCTTTCCAGGAAGTAATGACGACGCAAGTCGTGGCAGCAAAGTTGGCGGTTCACACCGTCGTCCGGGTCCCCATCGTCTAGAGGCCTAGGACATCGCCCTTTCACGGCGGTAACCGGGGTTCGAATCCCCGTGGGGACGCCACAATCCTTCCCGGGTTGTGACACAAATCGAGTACTTGAGAAATTAATAAAGCGGCCGGGTGCCGCTATTTTTATTGCGCGTTGCGCCCTGAATCCAAGCTGGCGCCGAAGACGAATCGAACGTCCGACCTACCCCTTAGGAGGGGGTAAACCATCATCCTGAAACCCTTTATTTGCAAGGCATCCACCGTTTCTGTATAGTTGTCGTCACCCTCCTGTCACCCGGGATTTTGAAATGGCAACAATCCGAAAGCGCGGCGAATTACAGTGGCAGGCCATTGTAAAACGCAAGGGCTTCCCTGGCCAGTCGAAGACCTGGAACACGCGTAAGGAGGCAGAGGCTTGGGCGCGGCAGATTGAAAGTGAAATGGATCGTGGCGTGTTCGTCAGCCGAGTGGAGTCCGAGCGCGTCACCCTGGCCGAGATCATCGAACGCTACCGTGAAGACGAATTGCCGAAGAAACGCGGCAAGGGCTTCGGTCCCGCCCTCAATGCGCTGGAATCAAGGCTCGGCAAGTACTCGCTGGCCGCGCTGTCAAGCAAGCTCATAACCGACTACAGAAAGAAACGGCTGGTATCAGTGTCAGCCGATACTGTCAGGAAGGAAATCAACCTTCTGTCGAAGCTCATCGACCTGGCCGGCAAGGAATGGGGGATGCCGCTGCCATCGAACCCTTGTGCCATGGTGAGCCGACCGGCAGCGGGGAAAGCGCGGGAGCGCAGACTTGAAGGCGATGAGCTCGAGCGACTGCTGGCCAAGTGCGAGCCGCACATGCAGGCGTTGATTCAGTTTGCAATTGAAACCGCAGCGCGCCTAGGCGAACTGCTGTCGGTGAAGTGGGTTGATGTTGATCTGAAAAGGCGGGTAATGATCGTCCGCGGTATCGATGAACGCGGCACCAAAAACGATGATGCATTCCGTGCTGTTCCATTGTCCAGCGCTGCCATAGAGGTCCTGAAGGCCATTCCCCGTTCAATCAAGGACGGCCGCGTGTTCTATCAATGGAAGGCTGCCGACTCGTTCAACAAGTCGTGGACGAGGGCGAAAACCCGCGCGCAGATTCAATACCTGAAGGATGAGGGTAAGTGGCACCTCATCCCTATGGAGTACAGCCAGGCGGATATAGACCGGCACGTGGACGGTTTTCTGTCGGATATGCGCTTCCACGATTTACGGCACGAAGCCACCTCGCGCCTGTTTGAGAAAAACGTGTTCGACAGCATGGAAGTAGCCAGCATCACCGGACACAAGACCCTACAGATGCTTAAGCGTTACACCCACCTGCGGGCTGAGGATCTGGCGAAGAAGCTTGGGTGATTCTGGCTATACTTGCCCAAAATAAGGGAGGGAGCGCAATGAAAGGCCAAGAAAAAAACCAGGTCCAATTCAAATCCATAACAGGCATAGTTATGGATCACCAGCAATACGTCCAAGAACATAAAGTGACCACAGGTGGCGGCGGATATGTCCACAAAGGGACAGGCTACATCAGCGGTCCTACAACACGCGTCGTCAAGACTGAACACTGGCTTGAGTTCTGGCTTAAAGAACAGTATGGCAAAGAAATTAAAATCAAAACAAAAGGCAGAGGGACAAAAAACGTCTCACTGCGAGACGGGCAGGAAATAACGGTCATTTATGCCGCGCGGCCCGAGAAGAACACGGAAACCGTTACAACAATAATCAATCACTCTTCTAAAGAGCATTGGCATGTCAAGAACAGCGTTGAGATTACCAATGAACTCAGAATTGGCGTTATTACTGGGAAATCCGTGCTCATCGCCTTAGCGATTTATGCCGCGGTATTTTTCGCACACGATTACTTCGCCACTATCTTGATCGATGGATATCACAGTAGCGGGGGCAACGGCATGGAATGGGGCCTCTATGCCGCCATAGCATTCCTGCTATATCGAGCGATAACCAAGGGAAGAAGAATTAACAGGCTTTGCCGATCGCTCTGGAGCGACTTGGAAGTCTTTGTGAAACCTTTGCTGCCAACCTAATTTTTTGAGGAAAGCTATGTCTCACGACTGCGCGGAACGCCTTACGGCGACCCTGGAAACCGCTAGAAATAATCTCATGAATGAGATTTTGACTAATGAACTGTTAGGTAACGCACGGCACGCGGACATCCGCGAACGTGTCGCGCAGCTAAGGGACGAACTGAGCCTTCTGGCGGCCGATGCATCCATCCAGCTCAGGCAGTCTTAGAAAGTGCGCTGAAACACTAACGATCCCCACCTGCCGGGCCTTTCAAGGGATTGAGGGATGGCGAAGACCGTCAGGTCTTTAGGCGGGCGGTTGGCCCGTTCCGCCTGTCGGCGGGGTGCGGTCGTAGGCCAACACCCATGCCACCAGCTCACGTAAATGGCCTCGGTCGCCGTCGTCGAGCGTAGCAATGACGCGGGCGACTGCTTGCGGATAGGTCTCGCCTGGCGCCGGGTCTATCTTGCGGGATCCACCTGGCCAGGTTCTCGATTGCAACAACCGGCCGGCGGCGAGCAAGGCGGCGGCTTGCCGATCGTTCATCAAGCCGCCGTAGAAGCCCCGCCATGGGTCTGGCGGGGCATGTTCCAGGTCAACGCACTGGCGCGATCCGCTGCGGCCGCCAGGAGCTTTTTGGAGGCCTCCGAATAGTCGTTGTCCTCGGCCAGCTCAACGGCGTGCATGAGGTCGCGTAGGGCTTGTAGAACGTCTGCGGGATTCTTCTGTTTATTCATGCCGTCGCCATCTCTGCGAGCAATGCGCGGAGTGAGGCCCTAAAGGCTGCTGGCGCGTCCTGGACGGCCAGCGCAGCGTCCTCCAGCGAAATCGCGGTGCCTTTCAGTCGCGTACCGTCGATCCGGTGATCAAGGCCGGATAGCTTGGCCATGGGGTGGAAGTCCAATTCCCAGCGGAAGCCACCTTCATTGACGCGAATCAGCGCCTCCTTCCCGTCAGGCGTCATTGCCAGATAACTATTTCTGTAGTCCGGATACCAGACCATTCCTGCGATTTCAACGGGTGCTGGTTGATAATCCAGCGCCGCCTTCGCGGCCTCTTCGAGCGTGGCCGCCGTCCCCTGGTTGCGCGCCACGATGCAGGGGGATTTCTGGTCGCTTGGCGTGAGGTGAACCACCCATGCAAATTCCCAGCGATATCCAGCATCCGAGCGGATAAGCGTTCGGATTTGACCGCTGCATCCTGAGTCGTGCGAGTAGCGCCTGAACTCGTCGCGTCCGCTCTTCCATATCCTGTACTCCCACTCTTCTCCCGCCAGCATCATGTTTTGGCCTTCGGCGCGGTCGGTAAAAATGCGGTTGGGGTTGCTCATGTGTTTCTCCTTGGTTGGTTGTCAAAACTGCCGGATTCGAAGATTCTGGAGCCCCGGCTTTCTGCTCCGGCGCTGGCTGGTGCCCTGCTTGCCCGCGCTGCCGTCTTTCGTGAGTTCCTTCGCCCTTGCGACGGGTTTAGCCGAGGCGAGGCAGGATGCAGGGGCGGGCGCGGAAGCCGCATGCGGAGCGGAGCCGAAGGCGAGCACCGAACGGGTGAGCACCCGGCGAAGCGCACCCTTGCAAGCCGTAGGCGCTCCTGACTTGACTTGGCTATGGTCGCGAATAAGGGAGAAGGGGCTCACGAAAGACGGTGTGGTTTGCGCGGGCCGCACCGGCTGCGACGGTGCAGATTTGAAGGTTTTCGGACATCGCGTCGGCGGAGCCGTGGCGATGACATACCCGGCAAGCCGCCAGGCGCGCAGCGTGCGCCGGTGCCGCAGGCACGGGCATGAGGCACGCGAAGACCAAGCGAAGCGCGGAGAGGCCAGCGGGCAGAAGGGCTGGTCCCCGCAGGGGATAGACGGGCTTGTCCCGGCTACCCTGGCAGCACGCGGTGCCCGCAGGGCAGGCCCCTGGTTGGCAGAGATCTGCATGAATTCAGTATGCTGAGACCGCACCCCCAACCCAAGGTAAAAACTGTCCACCACACTAAAAAAGTGCGATGAAACGCTAGCCGGCCGCGCGCGGATCTGAGTTTCCAGAAGCGCGCTGAAACACTAACTTCCCTAGGCCGCCAAGCCTTTCAGGGGAAAGCGTGAGCGCGGAAAAGCCAAGGCGCCACCGGCGCATTTTGTGATTGAGAAGGCCAATTCATACCGCATCGCAACACGGAGTGTCTGGCTCATTAGACCAGCCGCAGACAGGGCAAAACCAGAATAGATCCCCCTCCTCCTCAACAAGGCCCTCTCCCTTCACCTCAAGTGAAGCGCTGCATGTAGGGCAACGACCATCCATCAGCGCACAAGCGGCCTTCCGCATTTCTTCTGTGACTTCAATCATTTTCAAAAACCTCCACGTTTGTGCGGTGTGTCACCGCATTCCAATCACAAAATACGAGTACCCGAAAAAATCACGATGAAACGCTAGCAACCCAAGCCAGTCCGGCCTTTTAGGGGAAAGCGTGCATTCGGAAAAACCAAGGCGTAACCGGCGCAGGGATGCATAGATCGTCAAGGATTCGATCGTTTACGCAGTAACCTGTATCGCCTTGTCGGCGATGGCCGCCAGCACCCCGCGACAGGAGTTAACGCCGCGCGATTTCATGTCTTCAAGCAGCTGCAGATAGCGGCCGAGGTCCAGCTCATACCTGCCTCGCAACTCTCGGCCGGACGTGTCATTCCAGGGGCCAGGCCAGCTCCATACCTCGATGCAATCCCCGTCCTCTGACGCTTGGAGTGTTCCGTCGGCCACGTGCATGTACACGCCGTCGATTTGATGGTCTTCGTTACTAGTCACGGCGATTTTGATGCGCTGCATTTTTTCCATAGTCCTTCCTTTCGCGTAAGAAAACTGATTTGCGACTTCTCTGCGACTGATCCTGACCGGCGCGGCCGGCAGGATCGGGCACAACAACTGATTTGCGACTGATTTCCGACTTATTCCATTGCCTCCCTCTCCTTGGCTTGTTGCGTGCGACTGATTTCCGACTTATTTCTGACTGATTCCAGAGCGCGCCATTCGTCGGTGCCTTCGAGCAAGCTCAAGCGCATGCGAACGTCGCGGCATCCGAGCAGGTATGCGGCGCGCTCGCCATCGCCGGCCCGCTGGCACTCGTGAAACAGTCGATCAAGCTCATCAGGCTGGCAGGCGATTGGATCCAGCGCATCAATCAGCCAGGCCCGTTCCTCTGCGCTGGCTGATTGATGAGGATCGATCTCAGGCGTGGTGATGTGGTGGATGAATGCGGCCGCAGCTTCGTCGATCGGCGCGGCGATCGGCGAGAAAAACCGCTGCCGCCTGATGTGCTCAAGCGCGGTCGCTTTGCGCTGCCGTGCCATCGCCTCGAAGTGCAAGCGGGCAACGTACATAAACGATTCAGCCGTTTGTTGATCCATTTTTCCGACTCCTTTTCGTTGGTTTTAAAGCTTGGCCGCGGTCTTTCCGGCAATGACAGCGGACTGGAATTTGCCCTCGTGCTGGGCCTCTTGCTGCCGTCCCAGCCCTTCGCCGACATAGCCGCCGAGCCAGCCGAGCACCCGGTCCGGGATGAAGTTGACCAGGTTGAACGCGCCCTGCACGAGGCCGACCAGCAGCACGGCGAACAGCACCACGCCGCCGACCACCAGCACCACCGCGCCGACATCGAAGTTTTGATAGCCAGCCGTCTCCCACGCGAGCGTGTAGAGCTTGAGAAGCAGCGTGCCGAGGGCCAGCATGGCCAGGGAAGCGGCGACGAAACCGATCACCATCAGCACGGGGCGAAGAAACACCTGCGCGGCGAAGATGTAGCCGTACTCTGTGCGCCGGCCGAGGCCTTCGCCATCAGTGTCCAGGTGCGCGATACTCCATAGCGGCGCGGCCACCAGGCCTTCGGCAAGAGTGCCCAGCCACGTGACGATCCCTGACCAGAAAGCAATGAACGGGATCATCGGGACATAGATGGAGAGGAAGGCGCCAGTCCAGAAAAGCACCTGGCCGATGGTGGTGAGGCTGTCGAGCCCTGGAACCTTCGACAGCACCGTGGACACGAGGGGGATCTTCGACACCAGGAAGACGGCCTGGCCTGCACCGATGGTCGTATCGCCGAGCTTCTGCGCGACCACGAGAGGATTCACCAGGCCGCTGTCATTACCGATGCCTGCGATGCCGCTGTTGATCTTGTTCGAGAGCCAGCGCCACACCTCGCCCTCACTGGTGAGCCTCTCAGAGAAGTCCTTCATGCCGGCCCATGCACCGGACAGGCGGGACATGAATTCGCCCTGCGCGCGACCTTCCTCGATCTGCACCTCGGCGACGCCCTGCCCCATCTGCGAGAACGCGGACAGGTCGGAGGAGAGGGTTTTGTAGCTGGAACCCAGCGTGACCCATCCGCCTTTTTCCATGCTGCCGGCCTTGGCAAGCGCTTCTGACGCGCGCTGCTGGATTTGCGATTCGTGCACGGCGACGGCCTGGACAAGGCCCGCCTGATAGGACCGGGCGATGTCGTCGACACGCTTGCCGACACCCGAGAAATCCGCGCCGGTGGCGGCAGCCTGGGCCAGCTCATGGGCCAGCGTCCGCGCCTCTTTGAAGGCCTCAAGCCCGGCCGATTCTTGGGCCATGGCCACGGATGTGGCGATGGCTGCCATCGCAGGATCGCTCTTATTGCTGCCTGCGTCGGCCTTCGCGGTGGGGAAGGAAATGGATCCGCAGGCGAACTCATCCGGCAGTTCGGCCGCGATGCCGCACACCACACGGCCTGCCACTTTCTGGCAGGTGGCGTATTGCTGCGGCTCGTATTGCAGCGCGCCGTTCGCCTCGCCAGCGGCGAGCTCGAAATTGTGGCTCTCGACGCAGGCCGCGACCTTCAGCATTTTTTCCACGGCCTCGCGGGTCTTCGGATCAACGGCCTTCGACGCCGGAGCCGTATACGGCGTGGCGCTGGCAGATAGCTGGTTGACGCTGCCGGCGAACCCCTGGACGGTGAGATTGGCGGCGCCGATGCCCAGTACGGCCATCAAGTAGATAAACAATTGGGCGATCGACCAACCCTTCACGAAGGGAACGAGCGTGACGATGCCGATGGTCAGGCGAATCGGCATCCAGGTGGTGCTCATGCGCTTGCCCAGGAACTCGCCCTCGTGGGCAGTCTGTACCAGCCCGGCCACCACGCCGTAAGTCAGCCAGGCCAGGCCGAGGGTGAGCAGGATGACGTTGAGGTTCGTGAAAATCGAGGAGAAGATCTCGCCGCCCGGCATGGGGCCGCCGGCGGAAGGGAACAAGCCTCCCGGATTGCCGAAGACAGTCTGGATGAGTTTCAGGCTCTCATCGCCACCCTCGGCGGCAGCCAGTATCGAGGCTGGATCGGGCGTGGCCAGCGCCAAGCCGGAGACGGCCAGGCCGGCGAGAAGATGGAGAAGCGCAGCGGATTTTTTCATGGTGCAAGTCCCTCTTCGTGGATGTGTTGTTGAAGGTCTTCAGCCTTCCTGACGGCGCCGGAAAGGTTGCCGGTTTTGATGTGGGCGGCGAGCTCGGCAACGTCCATGACTTTTTTGACCTGGTGTTTCTGCTTGTCGGTGAGGCCGACTGCATCGACAGCCTTGTCCGCGACGTGGCGCGAGACTGAGACGGTATCGAGGGCTTCGGGGGCGTTCTCTTTCTTGGTCGAGGGGCTGGCCTCGGTCGCCTCGCGATCGTGGCTTGTAGCCGATTCTGGCGGGGCGGTTTTTTCGACCGCGGCGGATTTTTCCGGGGTGGCGGGTTTTTCAGCGGCGAGCTTGTAATCCAGGGACGTGTCTTTGCCTTGAGCGCGGCTCATGGTTTTGGTGATGGCTTCGATCGAATCGTGGGTTGCGTACAACCTCGCCTCGAACCGGTGCCGGGACATAGTGACGTATGCCCACTCCGCGAAACTCATCGACTCCGATGGAAGAGCAAACACGCGGTCCACCGTGACAGCCTGCGACTTATGGGCGGTCATGGCGTACCCGTGATCGAACGAGTTGTACTGTCCTTTCCCGTCCCCGACTGTGAATTTGACTTGCTTACCTTTGTCGCGCAGCGCGGTAATTTCGACCTGCCCGGCCTTGTCGAACTTGACGTTCTGAATGGTGGCCGCGCGGCCGTTTTTAACGCCCAGCGCCGAATTGTTTTCCAGGAACATGATCCGATCGCCGGGAGCGAACTCCTTCATCCCCTTTGCAGTGGGTACCTGCAACCCGCCCGCCAGGTGGCCTTCGGCCTTCAGGGTTTGCCGCGCCATTGCGTTGAGTTGGGCGACTTCAGCACGCGTGGCGGCGAGCATCAAAGACTCGCCAGGCTTGGACGGATCACGAGCCTGCGCCCAGTCGTGCACCATTTCCTGCATGGCCTGCGCATGGGTTTCTGTGAGCCTGAGCAAGCCGCGCTCGCGCATGGCGCCCAGCGCTTCAGCGGCCTTTCCATCAGCGAATTGCCGCACAATTTGCTTGTCGGCTTCATTCTTCTGGCGAACGATGTCTTTCATCCAGGCCGCGCCCAGCCGTTGGGAGAGCAGGCGAAACGCACCGCCTGCATCGATTGGTGGCAGCTGGGCGCGGTCGCCGACCAGCACGACCTTGGCGCCAGCTTTGTGGATGTAATCCAAGAGCCGCGCTGTTTGTCGGCTGCCCAGCATCCCGGCCTCATCGATGACTACGATTGATTTGGATGTCAGCTCGCGCTCACCACGATCCAGCTCCCACAGCAACGAGTGGGTGGTTTTCGATGTAATGTCAGCGCTTAGCTGCAATTCTTCCGCCGCCTTGCCTTGGAATGATGTGCCGATCACCTCGAATCCCGCGGCCTCCCACGCCTCGCGTGCTGCGCCCAACATGTAAGATTTTCCGGTGCCGGCCCCGCCCTCGACGACCTTGACGGCGCCCGGTGCCTCGCACACGTGCCGGAGCGCCTCGATCTGCTCCTGCGTGATGGTCGGCCGTGCCGCGATGGCGGCGGAGGCATCGACCCAATGCTTTTTCTCGGCCTGTCGCGCCTGGGATTTGTCGAGAATGCCTTGCTCGATTTGGAGCATTTCGCGGGTGGTGTAACGGATTTCGGGTTCGTCGCCGCGCCGCAGTTTATAGGGCTTGTCGGCTTCAAGACGGATGAGGTCGGGGTGTTTTTTCAGGTCGCGTAACGCTTTATCGATTGCGTCGGCGTCACCCTTGCCCTGCATCGCCACGGCCACGGCATTAGTCAGCTGCATCGGCGTGACAGTGGAAGCCTGTTGAGTGACCTCCCTCAGGATCGCGGCGAGGTCAACGCCCTCGCGCTGGCCATCACTTCCCCGTCGCATCGGGTCATCACGCTCGGCTGTTTGCTGGTCCACGTGATCAGGTACATCACGCGGCAGTAGCACTGCACCTCCGTCGGCGAGCTGAACCATACCGAGTTCGGGCAGCCCTCGCAGATGGTTGAGGGCTTGGGGCGGCGGGTCGATTCCAATTTTTGCAGGGTCGGACTGACGTAATCCGAGCTCCAGCTGGGCTGCTCGGATGCGTCCTGGATCTGCTGCATATCGGTCGGGTTGTTCATTGGCTTGCTCCTTTTTGAGGTCGATGAAATCCAGCCCGCTCTTCGGGCTGGTGGTGTGCTTCGGGCCGGACTGGCGTATGAGTTGCGATACAAAGTTCAGGATCCCATGCTGCGGCATTGGCACAGCCGCGAGGATCGCTGGCATGGCATTACCACCGGCTTGGATGCGGGCCTGGTCTCTTGCATCTGTATCGAGCCCGATTTCCGGGCTGGGGGCGTGCTGCAATTCTTGTTTGGCCTGGTCCCGCATGGCCTGGATTGACTCACGGCTGAAACCGTGAGCTGCGGCGCGGGTTTCCCAGTCAGCAAAGAGCTCTTCGCGTGTGGTTGGCTCTTTACCCTTGCGCGTCTGAGTCGCGGCGACGGCGGCGGCCTTGGCGCTGCTGTAGCCGGTTTCTGCCAGGCGCTCTTCGATTTGCGCGCGGCGGCGGGAAAATTCCTTCTCGACGGACTCCGGTACGCCCGCCAGGCGGAAACTCCAGCCATCAGCTTCGACCTGGAAGCCGAGCTTCTGCATTCCAGCAGCCAGCTCGGCACGGTAGACCGCACCGGCTGGTTTTTTCCAGCGGGTATCGAGCTCAATCGCGCTGCCGTCGGGCTGGAGGTTGAGGATGGCGCAGTGGTTGTGTAGTTGCGGATCCGCTTCTCGGCTGGTGCCGTGCAGGTATGTCGCCGCTGCGACTCCCGAAACTGGGCCGGGGTCGGTGCGGCTGCGGCTGGAGAATGCGCCGGCATCCTCGAGGAAGCCCAGGGCTCGCTCAGCGGCGGCCTGCTGCGCGGCTTCAATGGCGGCACGGAGTTCGGGATCCGCCACAGCCCAAACGCATGAGACGGACTTCGGCGCGGAGAATGTTCCGTCCCAGCCGCCTTTGTGTTTCTCGCCTGCGTTTTTCGACAGCGCCTCGCCGGTTTCGGGATGGAACCCCTGTAGGCCTGCCCGCAGCTGGCCAGGCTTGAGATCACCCGTCAGGCCCATTTCCTGGGCTGCACGGCCGATCCAGCGGCCCACGTCGCCTTCTGCGGCGTAGTAGTCCTCTTTAGACTTGGTCGCCGCGTCTCCGCTTTCCAAGTAATCTGCCTTGCCGCTGGCCTCTCCGCCCGCGCCGATTGGATCGATCGACATCATCAGATGCTCTCCTCAAGCTGCGCTGCGGCGGATTTTTTCAGGCGGAACTTTTTCTTTGGTTTGGGGCGCTGCTCGCCGGTCTGTGTTACTGGTAACACTTCGGCCGGCGGCATGGCCGCACCGGCACCAAGATCGAAGATCGTCTCTGCGATTTCCACGGCGTGAGCGATTTCGGCGATTCCTGCGGGCAGCGCAGCGATGCCAACCTGTTGAGCGAGCTCGCCGCCAATGCTTTCCACCGCTTCTTCCTTGGCCTGGTCGGCAAGTTGGCTGACGAGCGGGGTGGAAATGGGGAGCATGCGGGTTTCGAGCTCAGCGGCTGGTGCTTTTTCTGAGGCTTCGTCATCATCCAGGAAGGACAGCGGATCATTGGCGGGCTTGGTCTCCTGGATAGGCGCCGATTCTTCGCCCTCGCCGGCTTCGTCGCCGTCGATGTCGTCCGCCCAGGGATTCGCGACTGGCGTTACTGCTGGTGGGATTGGCGTTACTGGTAACGGTGAGGCTGGCGCCGCCTCTGCCCCTGCTGCTTCCTCAGCCCACGAGGGCATGGGCTGAGGTGGTTCCTGCGCTGGGGTGGCAACGGGAGGCGCAATCGGCTGGCTCGGCCAGCGTGTCCAGTCGGCGATCACGCTGGCCGGACGGAGTTCGCGCGGATCAGAAAACGGGATTAAGACCTCAAGCACGTTCTCGCCAATCCCAGACATCCATACTTTGACGCCTTGGCCCGGGACTGGGCCAAGTTGCAGTAGCTCGCTCGGCAGCACCAGCTGCTCGGGCACAGGTTGGAAACCTGATGTTCGGGAACCACCGGAAGTGAAAATGCCAGGGGCGCGGCCCGCGCCGCTAGTGATGGATACATTCAGCCGTTCGATCTCGCGCTCACCGATGAGCTTTTCGCAAATGAAGTTTGCGGTTTCGCCGGGCGACACCCGCGTCACAATGTGGGTGCCAACCATGCTGAGCAGTGAGTCGGTGAGCTCCGCGCCGTTGATCTTCCTGCTCTGCGCGAGGTCTTGCAGGCAGATCACTATACGGATCCCCTTACTCCTGCCGACCGCTGCCATCGAGAAAACTGGCTCAACCTTGCCGAGCTCCGGGAACTCGTCGAGGAAAAACCAAAGTTTTCTTTTCTTTGATTCTCCAACCAATCTATTTGACTTGATCAATTGAGCGGCAAGTCCGATCACGGTGCCATTAAAGGCACGGGCGAGCGATTCAAACTGTCCGTCGTGCTGAAGGAGCACGGTTTTTACACGTCGTGACCCGGTCTCGGTGAGCCAGTCGCGGATCGAAAAAATCCCAGGCGTGGGCCAGGCTCGCGCCAGGTCAAAGACGACGGAGAGATAAGACATCAGGTTGATCTGGATGCCGTCGGTCGTCACGTTCCGTTGCCCGCCGTCGCCAAGCGCCTTCACGGCCTCAGGAAAATAGATCCGCGCGGCCTCGGCTAGCTCGTCAACCGGTCGGGTGAGCCCAGCAACCAAGTCGGCGAATCCCCAGCGGCCCGGCTTTGTAACCTGCAACTCGACCAGGCAGGCAACCAGCGCCTGCCTGGAAGCATTCGCCCACATGGGCGAGCCGCCTCCTGCTGGCTCGGTAATCATTCGCGCGGCAAATTCGCGTGCGGCGGCTAGAGTGTCCACGTCCTGGGCAACTGCCCATGGCGCGGAACGAGCGTCCCATGGCGCAAAGATCATGTCCCTGATCTCCACCTCCTGTCCGTCGTGCATGGCCGTCTGCGATGGAAAGTCCGGGGTAAAGTCGCCCTTGAAGTCGAACACGATCATCCGGTCGCCCCGCTCACGCGCGGCCCGCATGAGGGGGAGCAGGGTCTGTGTTTTGCCGCTGCCGACGCCGCCGAAGATCAGGATGTGACGGGTCTCGCGGGATTGCGCGATAGGGGGCAGTTCGGGATGGATATGCAATCCGTCCGCATCCTTCCCCTCATCCCTCACCCATGCCGTAAGTGCCGCCTCGCCCTGCAAGCGGCGGCGGCCGCGGATGTGGCGATCTTGGGTGGCAATGGCAACATCGCCGAGCACCATCCGGAAAATCAGTCCACCCACCAGCAGGCCGGCGATCTGCGGCCCGACTTCGAGGGTTTTCAGGATGGCAGGATGCTCGGCCTCCATGAAGGCCACGGCTTTTTCGTGCAGACGGTCGCCGGCTTGTCTGCCAGGTGCAAGATGATGCAGCGCCGGCTCCGCATGGAAGCCCAGTCCTTGGGACTGCAACACCCACCCCCATCCGCCCAGGTAAAACCCGGCCGCGGCCAGTGCACCGGCCACGCCACCCAAAAATAGCGGTGCACCCCATTTATCGGCGCCTTGGGGCTGGTTGCTTTTGCGGGTAGCCTGGCCGGTCATTTGGTGGCCTTGACCGCCTGGTACTGCGCTTGCAGGCGCGGCTTGAGGTCGCGATTCACATCGCGCGCTACAAGCTGGCCCAACAGCACTTCGATCCGCTCCAGCTGCTCGATTTGACGGAACTGCATGTTCAGCGCGAGGGCCTGCATAAAGGCCTGCTCTTTGGGGATGGAGTCCACGTTGCCGGCCACATCGACGTACCACTTCGGGTTTTCATAGCGGCGGGCCACATCGAGGCGCAGTAGATCCATCCGCGACACGCCGTCCGGGTAATCGTTTGCGTCAACGAATCCACGGCCGCCGGCCGGGTAGGCGCTCGACTTTTCCAGCAGTTTCAGAACGTCCTGCGTGCCCTTCAGCGGGGTGCGCTCGGCCAGCGCCAGCTCGCTCGGGAAATAGGCCATCGAGGTGCTTGCCGCCAGGCCTGCTTGCAGCGCCAGGTACGCGCGGCCGGCAGGCTTCCGGGCGTCGGCCGCGGTCAGGCGGTTAGGGGGAATGCTGTCGTTCGCGTTTTTCAGGTACGCCATCGCCGCGTCGATCTGCTTGGCGTTGAACGTGTAGCTCCGTTCGTCTTTCTTGCTCCCGGCCCCATAGAACAGGCTGGCGGCCTGCACGTCGGCATCCGGCAGTGCGGCTGCGCCCCTGCATAGGTTCGGGTATTCGCTGGCGTCACGCGAGTTGCAGTAGCTGGCGTGAGTTTCGAGCACTGAGGCTGCAGCCGCGGCCTGCGAGTGCGGGGCTTCGTTCACACGGGCCTCCAGCCCCTTGTCGCCGCCGAGTGGATTCCTGGCGTTGCGGCCACCGTAGGCGCCGGCACCGCCATAGGCGCGGGTGTTACTGACTACGGAACTCGTCGCCGCCCCCACGACCTCGGCCACGCCACCTGTGGCGCAGCCGTTCTCGGGAAGGGATTTTTCACCGCGCTGCTGCTCCGCTTTGAGGGCATTGGAGTCGCGTTCAACCTGAATCGCGTTGTCCTGAATGTTTTTGGCGGTCTTTTGGATGGTGTCATTGATCGACTTCAACATCCTCACGATGTCGGTTCGAGCCGTATTCACTGCCGTGTTCACCACGTTGATCAAGGCAACGTCGGTCACGGGGACAATCGCATTTGCTGCCGTCGATGTAGACAGCAGGCCGGCAACAGCGAGGCAGCGAATTAGTAACGTTTTGTTTTTCATTAGCGGAAAATCCCCATAACGCGGTCGATCAATGAAGTGGGTGCGGTCTGCTTCACGCTACTCGGCGCGTTCTGCCCAGCGGTGACCCCACCGCCGTATCCGCCCGGCAGGCTCACTTGTGTTTGGCGAGTAGCCCCGGCGATGGTGTTGTCGATCACCTGACAGGCCTTGCTTTCGGCCTGCTTTTTCAAGGCCTCACCCATCTTGCCGAGGTCCAGATCGGGAATATTCACGGTGGCTCCGATCTGGTACTGGGAATATTTCTCCAGGCAGGATTGGGCATCGCTCACCGATTTGGATTGCTGGTCGCCCTTTGCGTAAATCTCATTCAGGGCCTTGTTGAGCCCATTGCTGGCGCTTTGCTGCATGGCTTGGCCGGTGGTGCTACAGGCGTCGGCAAAGGCCAGGTGGGGGAAGATCAGTGCCGCGCAGACAAGGAAGGTCAGTCGCCTCATGCGCTTTCCTTCCCGTCCGCTGCGGCCGCGCGGCGTTGGTCGCGCCGGGCCTGGAAACCGTTGGTGAAGGGCGAGGCCTGGCTTGAGCGCAGTGGGGATTGCTCGATCGCGGCGGCCAGCGCCTGCTTCTCGGTTTCCGGTCCGCCGAAAAGGTCGTGGGTAGAGGTTTCGCCTGCGATGTAGCCGCCGGCGAAATCAAGCGCGGCTTTGCCGTCGAGCTGGTGGACCTCATCAGCGAGTTCAAGTGCATATCCCGTCAGCCTGGCCAGCCAGACAAACTGCTCGTGCATTTCGAGCGTGGTAATCCGCTCGACCTTTTGCCCGACAATTCTTTCAATCTCCATCCTGGCGGGGCACGACATGGGCTGCCAGTTGACCAGCCGCTGGTCCTCGCGGGGGAGCTCGATCAGGACGCGGGCGACGGTCGGAAAAATTTCCAAGAGCAGATTGCGTTTATCGAGGCCGTCGTCGTGGCGTGTGGGGATAGGAGGGATGCTCATTCGTCCACCTCCAATGCCTCAACCTTTTTCTTGATTTCCGCCAGCACCGCCAGCACCCTGTTTTCAAGGGCTGTCAAGCGGTCGTCCTCGATTTTGGCTTGCAGCCCTGCTCGAACCATGCCCGTACACAAAGCCGTGACGGTGGTTTTTTGTTCGTCCGCTTGCGCCGCAAGCGTCTGGAACTCCGGCGAACTTACACGGATTGTGATGGATTTTGCTTGCATTTCTCGCCTTTCGTTTTATTTCACCGCTTTCCCTTGCGGCACGATTCCATTCTGCGCTTGCCATAGCCGAATGCAACTAATCTCCTTACAAATCAATAAGTTGATTTCGTACCTTACGTAAGGTACGAAACTTTTTTCCAGGCTAAAATCGGACGAAAATCCAGAAACCCGCGCCAGTGCTTGCATTGCAAGCCGCGTGGTAAAAACGCAACGCACCTGAAAATAATTTTTTGATTGCACCGATTTTTATTGCTGGCGGCGCTTTTTCAGGCCATTGAGAAGCCGGGCAACGCGATGCAAACACTTGCGCTTGCTGCGCTGGCGCGGATGCATGCAAAAGCGCAAATACAAGCCGGGCCGACTGGATGATTGCTTGCAAGTTCGCTTGCAAAACATGCGTGCGCAGCTTGCAAACTGCTTGCGGCGCTTTATCTATGAGGCATAGACGGCGGCAAAGTGGCGCGGGGAAAGAGGCTTGCCATGCAAGCGCGGATTGCTTGCAATCCGCTTGCACCCTCCATGCGGCACGGCCCATGGATTGCATAACGTGAAAGCATGGCAAGCGCATTGGTTGGCGCTGGCTGCAAGCCAGCGGGCAAGCCGTCAGGCTTGCAAGAACACCCGGCTCCGCTGGGAGTCGGGTGTGATAAATCCTTTTGCTCTTGACTTTGCTTTGCCCCGAGCCAAGGGCGAGGGGTGGGGTTTGAGTTTCAGGGTGAACCGGAGGAGGCAGCTGGGTCCTGTGTTTCCGACCAGCCTAGTTCTGGAAACAGAATATCGACGAGGTCATCAAAGCTCCGGTCCGGTTTGTATTCCGGGCTGTTGTTCGCCAGGAGAGGTTTGTAGGCTTGCGCTTTTTTGCGCCACTTTTCCTCTTTGTCCTCCGCCCTGATCTGCTCGGCTCGTCCATACACCGCCAACGCATGTCGGAAGGCCCTCAAGAACTCCTTGTGGCGATCCGCGATGCAATGGGCGACTTCGACTAGCTTGCGATAACGCCAACCTACCGGATGGCCTGCCCTCGCTGAATAGAGTGCATTGAGCAGCAGGACCGGGCGCCTGTTGGGCTCGCTGGGTAGGATGATTCCACGCTCCCTGAACCTCGTCTGCAACTGCCCCCACGCGTCCTGATCGTACGGATCAAATGTGGACCGAGGGAGCCAGAATTCTTCAAATTCCAGGCGAAGGGATTGATCTACGGCACCGCCCCGAAGTGCTTCCGCCTGCCGATCGTAATCGTAAAGAAAAACGCGCTGGCACTCTCGATCGATCTCCATTTCCCCGAAGGCAGCGAGTCGTCCTGCCCAACGAGTGTCGATCTTCCCAGCATCAAGGAAAGGTTCGGCCCAACGGCAGTCGAGAATGAGACCGCCTGCTGCCCGGGACGCTTTGAGCGTCTCCTCGCTGGCGAGAAATAGGTTACGGTTGTTGCTGTAGAAAATATCCTCCTGAGTGAGGCGCGCCTTATCCGCATCAAAGGACTTGAATATCCAAACCAGTAGCCCGCCTTCCCTTTGATAGAACGCCCGGCGCTCAGCAATCACGCGCAGAAACGTCGTGGATAGCTGGATCTCGAAGGCAACCGGCCTCCCCTCATAGATCGCTTGAACATCGGGCTTGCGCCAACTCGCCCGATCTCGGCTCTTTAGGACAGTCTCTTCTTTCACATCGGAGAATCGAGGGTCGCAACGCAAGCTCTCGGCGATGATCTCCTTCATGCGGATGTGCGCCTGGCTCTCCTTGGCGCCGTTGTATTTGCGGGCGTTGATCTCCTCCTCGCTCATATCCCCTCGGGTGCGAGCCGGGCATCGCCCGTCTTCGACCTGGTGGCGGAAGAAGAACCTGCGCTCTTCCTTGCGGGAGACGAGGTATACCGGGACACCGCAGATGGGGCAGGTATAGAGCGGCGAGCCTTCGGCAATGGACTGCTTAAGCGCCATCCTCAATGCCATGGCGTTACCGTAGTCGGCGCCGATGGCCACATGGGCGGGAATCAGATCGCCCGTCTCCATGTTCTGTACCTCCGTTATCTCGGGGGCCTGAACTGCCAGGGACATTTCGCTCTCATCCATTGAGCCCGCTTCCAGGAAAATGCTGCCGCCTACGCTTGGGTGTTATCGCTAAAGATAACGTTATCATTAACGATAAGGCCCCACACCAAGCTGGCAGCCGGCTTTCACCTGACTAAGTAAGGCTTGTTGATGACGGTGGCGAGGTCCGGCCCCTTGTAGTGCGGGCGAATCCAGAGCAGTTTGCGTTCCCGGCTCCCTGGGCCGTGCGGCTGCTGGCGCCAGTGGCCGCGCACCATGAACCTGACCTGCAGCTTGCCGCCCCCCACCCCGGTTACGCTGCTTTCCGCCTCGCCTTTCTGGATCACGATGGGGGCAACGGATGCCCCCACTTCCTCATAATCGAGGGCGGTATAGCGGCCCGTGGTCTGGAGCAGCTTCCGCCGTTTCGCTAGCGATGCGATGTCCTTCGCCCTGGCTTCGATTTCTCGGCGCGGGCTTTCCTTGGCGGTCAGTTCCGCTTGATCTGACGACAGGTACAGCACGGCATTGAGGATGATCCGATAGAACGAAAGCCCGTCGGTATAGAAGGCGTCGTCGTCCTGGTGGGCAATCGTGCCATCACCCATGTCGACGTGCAGGCCGATGCCGAGGTCGTCTGGGGTGAGCGTTTCCCAGTCCGTACGCAGCGCCTGTTCCAGCGTCCAGTCATCGCCGAGGTACAACTCACGCTTGAGGCCGAGGTAGCTGGCATTCGGCAATCTGGCGTGCCAGGCGCACATCAGCAATTTGCGGCCAGGCATGCCTGCGCCGGCAGGGTGAACGGTGAGGAACACGGATACGGGCGCTGAGTAATCCAGCCCGGAGACATTCATGGCCCAGCGGCCAGCGTCGCCCCGAATGTTGTGCATCGCGTTGATGACGGTGCGGGACGTGAAGGTGAATAGGCATGTCTGAAACGGCAACTGGATCAGGGCGCCCTTCAGATTGATTTCTGTATTCGCCAGGTGCTCTGCCAGGTTGTTGCTGAAATGGAAGGTCTTCTTGCCTGCCAAGGCGAAGTTCACCACGCTGTGATACTCGTTGTTCACTGTCCCGAAGAGGCTGGCAAAGAAAGCCTTTGCGTTTGGTGGCGCGCTCGAAAGGATGGGGGACATTTCCTCCACGCTGACACCGGGATGATCGGCCCCATACCCAAGAAACTCGGCATTTAGCCGCTCGATACACTGCTGAAATCGACTGTCGTAGTCGTCCACGCTATGGATGGACTGGGGCGGGCTGGGGCTGTCCAGCAAGTCCTTGGCGTCCTGCTCAGCCATCTCAACCAGGTAAGGGCGCAGCTTGCGCACGAAATCGTAATAGGTTGGCGGCAGAGCCATGAGTGAGAATATTGGTTAAGCAAAGTGCCAGTATAAGCTGAGCCTCTTAGCGGGCCTGTGGACAAGCAAGTTATCCATGGCGCATCAGGATTGATCGAGCCGCGAGCGAATACCCGGCGGCAGAAGCTTTTTCCCGCTTTCCAGCGTTTTGGGATCCAGCACGGCATGCTGGCGAGCAGCTGCCACTACATCCGCACGCCGACGGTCAGCCTGCGCATCAGCCAAGCGGGTGCGCCTTTGCCGCTCGATCTCGCCTGTAATTAGGCCTGGTACAGGCTGTTTGCCTGTGCCGGCGAGCGCCATGATCGCCGCGCCGATCTCGTTCTCGCTGTGGTCCCGCTCGATGCGCTCGGCTTCAAGGTCGTCGTCGTCGGTCCAAGTAACAATGCCAGACGGCCGGACGCGCCGCCGCTTGCCGGCGGCGCTGGTTGTACGAATTGCTGGAGGGGCAGCAGCACCATCGGTGGCGGTGGAGGCGGTGCTGCTGCTATCTCTTGTTAGATTAGTTTTGTTAGATTCGGGGGCGTTTTGTTCACCCCCCGGTGCAGGACTTGCCGGGGGGAGTGCAAAATTTGCACCCTCCCCCGCAGCACCGAAAATCGGCAGGCGGTAGACGTTCGGCAGGTCCCGCCCCGCCGTGTCTTGGCGCCTCTCTACCAGCAGTATCCTTGCCTTTTCCAACGCGGCGTGGGCGTCACGCGCGCCACGAAGCGAAATGTCGCAGTCCCTCGCGGTACGCTCATGGCCGGGCCAGCATTTTCCTTGGTCGTCTGCTCTATCTGCTAGTTTCAGCAGCACAACCCGCGCCGTGGACGTCGGGACGAGCCCAGCTGCGATCACCCGCCATGCCCAGGCCGTGGCAGCGGCACTCAGAACACACCCCCTTCCCCGAGCTCGAGCGCTCGCTGTGCGCGCAGCTCGCGCACTGACAGGCCCAAACGTTCAGCCTCTGCGCGCTCCACTTTGGTCGGCGCCCCAAGCTTTGGGGATTTCGGTTTGCGCTTTGTCCGTCCCGGCGCCTCACGATGTGAGGCAAGCCATTCCAGCACGTCCGTGGTAATCCATAGTGGCTGTTTCGAGCCTGGCGGCATGCAAGCCGGTGGAATCTTGTGCGGGGCGCGGCACCGATCCATGATGATCGTAGCCGGCGATTTATTGATCAGCAGCGAAAGTGCATCGACGCCAATGATCGGCGGGAACGCACTGCCAGACGTGGCGGCGGTGGCAGCTAAAGAAGAAAATTCGGACATGATTTCCCCTTACCCCGCCAGGCCGCGATCCGGCAGGGAAAAGGAGAAATCAAAAGATGGGTTTCAAGCCATCCCTCAAAAACGCAGGGATGGTGCACGGCGCAGGATGGGGTTAAGACTTCGGCGGATTGTCGCGGTTGCCGCCACTACATTGAGTCCTTCTTGCCCTGTCAGCCTTTGCCATATCCGCCTTGGCTCACCTATCACCATCAGAGATAGATGTTGGCGTATTCACGCACCAGTTATGCCGTGTCTCGTTCCTGGCGCGCTGCCCTTTTCGGGCGGCTGAGAAAAATATATCAAGCCCGCCATCCTGCTGTCAATGAAAAGGGTGACAAACAGTTTCTTTTAAATGCTTCGTGGATGCTGGGTTTGTCACCCTGCTGTCACCCTGGGCGGGTGACATCGAAAGAAACCGAAAGAAATCGAAAGATAGTGAATGTCTCTGAAAGCCGCGTATTTATTGGGTTTTCTGGCGCCCCGAAGACGAATCGAACGTCCGACCTACCCCTTAGGAGGGGGTTGCTCTATCCACTGAGCTACCGGGGCGTGGCGCGCATTCTACCGAATCCAGCGTGGATTGCCGAACCCTATCAGACACACTCGATTGGCGCACAACCCGGCTATGATGCAAACGGGAGGCACCGATGAATAAATACATGCTGGGTGGACTGGCGTTGCTGTTACTGCTGGCCAGCGCGGTTTTGTGGATGCTGCGGCCGGGCCCACAGCGGACGGAAGGCAGCGCTGCGCCCGATTTTGCCCTGCAGGACCAGGATGGCCGCATTCATCGTTTGGGCGATTATGCCGGGCGCTGGCTAGTGCTGTATTTCTATCCCAGGGACGATACGCCCGGCTGCACCCAGGAGGCATGCCACTTTCGCGACGACATCGGAGTGCTGGGCAAATTCAACGCGGCGGTGGTCGGAGTCAGCGTCGACGACACTCGGTCGCACGCCGGTTTTGCACGCAAATACCAGCTGCCGTTTCCCCTGCTGTCAGACCCGGACGGACGGACGGCCGCAGCATACGACAGCCTGCTGAATCTTGGGCTCGTGCGATTCGCCCGCCGCCATACCTTCATCATCGCGCCCAACGGCCATATCGCGGCACGCTTCAGCAAAGTTGACCCGGCACGCCACGCACAGCAGGTGGCCCATGCCTTGCAGGTCCTTCAGCAGGCCGATATGCCGCAGCCAACGCTGCAACCCGGCCAATAATGGACTAAACATCGATATATGGCCTGAGCACAAGCGTCTATAGCCTATGCAACGCGGATTCTCCCTCACTACCGGAGCGGCCTTCGTCACGCTGATCGTCCTGATCTGCGGGCTGGCATTGAACGGCCTGCTGCAATTACAAACGCTGGGCGAGCAGATGCGCACGGTGGTCGAGAACCATAACCGCAAGATCGACCTCATCACGCAAACCCAGGTGGCGGCGCATATCCGTACCGACAGCCTGTTCCGCATGGCACTTACCGACGACCCGTTCGAACGCGATACCCATTTCATGGAATTCAACCGTGCCGGTTTCCTGGTCGGAAGTGGGCGCAACGCCCTGCGCCAGATGGGATTTTCCACCGCCGAGCAACGCAGCTTCAATACCCAGACCCTCCTGATCAACGACATCGAATCGGTGCAGAATCGCGTGGTTGATCTGCTCAACTCCGAACTGGGCACCGACGCGCGCCAGGTACTGGTGCAGGAGGCCATCCCTGTCCAGGAAGCCTTCAACCTGCAACTGGCCAATATGCGCAATCTGTATCAGCAGGCCAACCTGGTTGCCCAGCAACAGGCGCAGCAAACCTACCGGCGCACTTTTCTGCTCACGCTGGCCTTCGGTATTGCGGCGGTCGCCCTGGCCCTGCTGATCGCCAGGCATGCACTACGAAAAATCAGCCAGAAATCGCGGCAGATAGACGCGCAGATGATGGAGCTCGAGCGCTCGCGGGCAACGCTGCGCGAAGAGGCCACGCATGACCCGCTTACCGGACTGGCCAACCGGCGGCTGTTCTATGACCGCCTGCAGCAGGCGATCCGCCACGCCCATCGCTATGGCGGCAAGGTGGGTATCCTGTATGTGGATATGGACCGCTTCAAGGACATCAACGACCGGCATGGCCACCACATCGGCGACGCCGTGCTGATGGAAGTCGCGCAGCAGCTACGGGATTGCGTGCGCGAATCCGACTCGGTTGCGCGCCTGGGCGGTGACGAATTCGTGGTACTGCTGGAAGGCGTGCAGGGACGGCACGACTGCGTCGCCGCTGCGCTCAAGATCGAACATAACCTGGCCCACAGCACCCGCTTTGACGACCTCCATCTGGGCATCGACGCCAGCATCGGCCAGGCGGTGTATCCCGACGACGGAAGTGACGAAGATGCGCTGATTCGCGCCGCCGACGCCGCCATGTACCGGGTCAAATCCGGCTGCGAGTCGGAACGCCAGCGCTGCCTTGCCTTTCAATAACGTCTCAACGAGGTTTGAAGCGGGCTGCCGCGCGCGCCTTGGCACTCCAGATCCAGACATACTGCGCCCCGGAGAGCACGGCAATGACGAACACGATGCCGAACAACGGCAGTAGCCAGCCCTCCAGCGCCAACAGACCGGCCAGGCCCGCCAGCACCAGCGTCAGCAGCGCAAACTCGGCAAACGTATGCGTCTTGCCGAGCCAGGTGGGATGGATTTCCAGATGGCCGGCCAACCCGCGGTAGCTTAGCGCGCCCAGCACGATGACGCTGTCGCGCAGCAGGATCGCCAGCGCCACCCACATCGGGATCGCTTCTTCGAGCGTCAGCATCACCAGCGTCACCAGGCCCAGCGCCTTGTCGGCGACGGTATCGAGCGCGGCGCCCAGCGGCGTCATCTGCCGGAGCCAGCGCGCCAGCAGGCCATCAATGCCGTCCGACACCGCAGCGGCGAGGAACAGCCAGCAGGCCGCCTCCCAGCGCTGCTGCAGAATCAGCCAGGCGACGACCGGCACTGCCGCCAGGCGCGCCAGGGTGATGACGTTGGGCAGGTTGAAGACGCGTTCACGCATAGGCGTACCGTACTCAACCCAGGGGCTGTCTGGCAAGCTCGTCCCACACTTTGTCGAGCCGCTTGACCGACACTGGATATGGCGTTTTCAGTTCCTGGGCGAACAGCGAGATGCGCAGTTCCTCCAGTTGCCAGCGGAAGTCGTCAAGCGCGGCGGCGGCGCCAAGACCACCTGAAAGGCGAGCACCCTGAAGGGCATAAACGTCTGGCGGCGTACCCTTTGCGGGGACTGCGCCCTTCACCTGGTCACGCCGCGCCACATACTTGTTCTGCAGCGTCAGCACGCCCGCCATGGCGCGCGCATCGCGCTGTTCGGCAGCGGGCAGCTTCTCCAGCCGCTTGAGGATGCCGCGCAGGTAGCGCGGCAACTCCTTCAGCCGCGCCCACGGTGTGGCGGTGATGAAATCCGCCGGTACCAGCGCCGCCAGATGCGCGTGCTCGTCGCGCATCACCGCGGTGAACTGCGGCTTGGCGTTGAGGCGCGCCGCCACCTGCGCATGCAGGTCGAGTATCTCCGCCACATCGCGCACGAGCGCCTGCTTCACCACGGAGATCCTGGGCTTGGCGCGCTCCTTCTGCTTGCCGAAGCGCTTCTCGTCGCGCGGCGTGTCGTCGTCGCCCAGAAGCGCACGCGCGGCAATCGCATCGATCAGCGCTGCGCGCAGTTGCTCGGCGCTGCCAAAGCTGCGGTATTTCAGCGCCAGCGCGGTCTCGCGTGAAAGATCCTTGTCGAGCTGCTTGAACTGCGCGGCCAGCGGGATGCGCAGCAGCCGCACGATCCCGCGGCGGGTCTCCATCTCCGCCGCCTCGGCCGCATCGAGCAGGCGCAAGTCGACGCTCTCGCCATTGTCGACCAGCGCCGGGTAGCCGATCAGCTCGCGTCCGCTGCGCCTGAATTTCACCTGCTCGGGCAGATCGCCGAAATTCCATTCGGCGAGGCCGGTGCGCTCGAACCCGCTGTCCTCGGCGCCGCCGCCATAGGTGATGCGGGCCGCGCCACCGAGCTGCTGGCGCAGGCTCGCGAGATCGCGGCCGCTGGCGAGTTCCTGCCCGCTGTCGTCGGTCACGCTGAGATTCATCTTCAGGTGCGCCGGCAATTCGCCCTTCCACTCGTCGGGGTGGACGTCGGCGCCGGTTTTCCTGCGGATGAAACCGGCGAGCGCGTCGGTGAGCATGGCCTCGCCCGGCTTCGTCACCGAGAGGAAGGCGGTCACCGTGTCGGGCAGCGGAATCAGCGGACGGCGCTTGTCCTTGGACAGGAATTTCAAGAGCGCAGTGAGCTTTTCGCGGATGAGACCGGGCACCAGCCAGTCGATCTGCGCGGCCTCGATCCGGTTGAGCAGATACAGCGGCAGGCGCAGCGTCACGCCGTCGAGCGGGTGGCCGGGTTCGAAGCGGTACTTGAGCTGGCACGCCGCGCCGTCGATCGCCATCGTCTCGGGAAACAGCGCATGGTCGGCGCCGAGCCCCTCGCCGAGAATGTCCTCGCGCCGCAGGAACAGGATTTTCGGATCGGCGGCCTCGGCTTCGGCACGCCAGGTCTCGAACGCGGCGCCGTTGTGGATGCCAGCGGGGATGCGCGCATCGAACACGCGGAAAATGCGCTCCTCGTCCAGCCACACGCCGGACTTCCTCGCCTTGTGCTCAAGGTCCTCGATTTCCTTGACCAGCGCGCGGTTGTGCGCGAACCACGGCGCACGCGTGTCGTATTCGCCCGCCACCAGCGCGCCGCGGATGAACAGCTCGCGCGACAGCGCCGCATCGATGGGGCCGTAGTGGATCTTGCGCCGCGCCACCAGGGTGATGCCGTACAGGCTGACGCGCTCGAACGCCACCACGCGCGCGCCGTCCTTCTCCCAGTGCGGCTCGATGAACATGCGCGTGAGTAGATGGTGGCCTGCCGCCTCGATCCATTCCGGCCGCACCTCGGCGACGGTACGCGCGAGCAGCCGCCCGGTGTCGGTCAGCTCGGCCGCCATGATCCACTTCGGGCCCTTCTTCGCCAGCGCAGAGCCGGGATGGATGGAGAGCTTGATGCCGCGCGCGCCCTGGTAGTTGCCTTCGCCCGGCTTGGCGCGCGCCTTGGCGTCGTCGGACTTGAAGCCGATGTTGCCAAGCAGGCCGGTCAGGAGCGCCTGATGGATCGCGTCGTAGCCGGCGTCCTTGTCGTTCTCGCGCAGGCCGAGTTCGGCGACCTGCGCATGCAGCTGGCCGTGGATGTCGCGCCACTCGCGCATCCGCCGCGGCGACAGGAAATGGTCCTGCAACAGCGTCTGCAGCTGGCGGTTGGTCTTCTTGTGCTGCACCTGCTCCTCGTACCAGCGCCACAGCTTGAGCCAGCCCATGAAGTCGGAGCGCTCGTCGGCAAACAACTTGTGCTTTTCGTCCGCCGCCTGCGCGCGCTCCATCGGGCGGTCGCGCGGGTCCTGCACCGACAGCGCGCTGGCGATGATCAGCACCTCGCGCACGCAGCGCTGCTGCTCGGCCGCCAGCAGCATTCGCGCGATGCGCGGGTCGAGCGGCAGCTTGGCGAGCTTGGTGCCGATCTTGGTCAATTGCCCCTGCTCGTCGAGCGCGTGCAGCTCGGCGAGCAGCTGATAACCGTCGGTGACCAGACGCGAACTCGGCGGGTCGATGAAGGGGAAGCCGACCACGTCGCCCAGCCCGAGCGACTTCATGCGCAGGATGACGCCGGCCAATGAGGAGCGCAGCAGTTCGGGATCGGTAAAGCGTGGCCGGTTGGCAAAATCGGCCTCGTCGTAGAGGCGGATGCAGACGCCGTCGGCGACGCGTCCGCAACGCCCGGCGCGCTGGTTGGCCGAGGCCTGCGAGACCTTCTCGATCAGCAACTGCTCGACCTTGTTGCGCGCCGAATAGCGCTTCACCCGCGCGGTGCCGGGGTCGATCACGTAGCGGATGCCGGGCACGGTGAGCGAGGTCTCGGCGACGTTGGTGGCGAGCACGATGCGCCGCAGCGCACTGGTCGGCTTGAAGATCGCGTCCTGCTCGGCCACCGACAGGCGGGAAAACAGCGGCAGGATTTCGGTGCCGGGCGGATGGTGCTTCCTGAGCGCCTCGGCAGTGTCGCGGATCTCGCGCTCGCCCGGCAGGAACACCAGGATGTCGCCGGGGCCCACGCGCGCCAGTTCGTCGGTGGCGTCGAGGATGGCGGCGATCTGGTCGGGCGCGTCCTTGTCCTTCTTCTCGCGCTCGCCCTTGGCCGGGGTGGCAGGCTCGTCGCGTTCGATCGGCCGCCAGCGGATTCCCACCGGGTAGGTGCGCCCCGACACCTCGATCACCGGCGCGTCGTTGAAATGTTTCGAGAAACGCTCGGCGTCGATGGTGGCGGAGGTGATGACGACGCGCAGGTCGGCGCGCTTCTCCACCAAGGTTTTCAGATAGCCCAGCAGGAAATCGATGTTGAGGCTGCGCTCGTGCGCCTCGTCGATGATGATCGTGTCGTAGCGTGAGAGCAGCGGGTCACCCTGGCTTTCGGCCAGCAGGATGCCGTCGGTCATCACCTTGATCGCGGTGTCGTGGCGCACCTTGTCGGTGAAGCGCACCTTGTAGCCGACCACGCCGCCGAGTTCGCCGCCGAGTTCCTGCGCAATGCGCGCCGCCACCGAACGCGCGGCGATGCGGCGCGGCTGGGTGCAGCCGATCAGCTTGCCGGAGCGTGCCGTAACCGATTCCAGCCGCGCTTCCAGGCACATCTTGGGGATCTGCGTGGTCTTGCCGGAGCCGGTCTCGCCGCACAGGATCAGCACGCGGTGGGCGCGCAGCGCGGCGAGGATGTCGTCGCGGCGCGCGGAAACCGGCAGATCGGGGTAATGGATGGAAATGTTGTCGGTCAAA
The DNA here is from genome assembly GCA_035436705.1 of Thiobacillus sp. Taxonomy (GTDB): domain Bacteria; phylum Pseudomonadota; class Gammaproteobacteria; order Burkholderiales; family Thiobacillaceae; genus Thiobacillus. The sequence continues at coordinate 27,276 of DAOMWT010000016.1, forward strand.
ATTCAAGAACCATCCGCGCAGTGCGCGGACAAAAAATGTTCATTTGTTCTGGATATACCGCGCGTCATCGAAGGTTTCCAGCCAGGCCGGACGGTATACCGCCATCATGGTAATCGCCATGCCGGTGGAAAATGCCTCGGCCCAGGCGATCAGCAGCGCGGCATACGGCGTGTACTGCGTCAGCAGGTAATCGAGCGGATAGGCGCCGGCCAGCGCCATCACCGCCGTGGTGGCCAGCCCGACGGCCGCCACCGCCAGCGCCGCACCGAAAAAGCCGTTGCCCAGCACGTAAATGAAAAAATGATTCGGCAGGCGGCGTTCCAGCAGGCGGAACACGCCCCAGCTCACCGCCGCAGGCAGCGCCGCCTGCAACAGCGCATCGATCCCCAGCGCAACCGGATTGCCGCGCCCGAACAGCGCATTGGCCAGCAGAACCAGCACCCCGGCAAAGCTCGCGCGCCAGAAGCCGAACATCAGCGTCATGGCCGAAATACCGTACAGATGGAAGGCCAGCCCCGGCTTCACCCCGGTGCGGATCTGCCACAGCGCCAGCAGCGCCACCGTAGCGCCCAGAAACAGGTTCAGGCGCGCCGGTTCCGCAAGCCTGCGCCAGTCGCCCGACATCAGCCAGCGCCAGCCCAGAAAGGCGAGCCCCAGCCAGCCGAACAGATGTAATGATTGCGGCAGCACAAGCGCGGTAAAATTCATCCATCAATTTTACGCGAAGCCCCAGTGCGCTGCCGCGCCCTTCGCATCGAGTCTGCCATGTCCAGCAAAAACCAGAACGCGCCGCTCAACGACGACGACATCGCCGAACTGGCCGACCTGATCGACGATGCCGCCGCGCGCACCGACGCGCCGCTGTCACTCGAAGGTGTCGATGGCTTCGTCACGGCCCTGCAATGCGCGCCGCGCACGATCGCAGCGGAAAGCTATCTGCCGGTGCTGTTCGAGCATGACGCTCCCGCAACGCTGTTCGCCGATGCCGCGCAATACGGCCGCTTCGAAGCGCTGCTCGGCCGCCGCTGGAACGAGATCGCGCGCGCGCTCGCCGTCCCGATCGACAACCTGGCCGACCCGCGCGCGCTGTCCCCGCTCATCATGGACTGGGAAGGCCTGCTGGCCGACCTGCCGAAAAACGAGGCCGCCGCACTCAGGGCCGAAGGCGTCCCGCCTTATGCCAGCCTCTGGGCAGCCGGATTCCTGCAGGTGGTGGAACACTGGGAAGCCGACTGGGAACTACCGCCGGACAGCAAGGACGAAGCCTTCGTCGACGAAATGCTCGACCCGCTGTATGTGCTGATGACGCCGCCCGAAGAATGGACGGAAGCAGAGCGCCAGACCAGCCGCAACGATTACGTGGCGATGGCGATCTGGAGCTGCTATGAACTGCGCGACTTCTGGCGCGACCGCGGCCAGGCCCCGCGCGCCTGAATTCCTGTAACTTGAATCGTTTAGATTGCCTCCCGCCATGAATCTCGTCCTGTTCGACCTCGACAACACCCTGCTCGCCGGCGACTCCGACTACGAATGGGGCCAATTCCTCATCGCCAAGGGCGCGGTCGACGGCGCCCACTACGAAGCCAAGAACCGCGCGTTCTACGAAGACTACAAGGCCGGACGGCTGGATATTCACGCCTTCCTCGCGTTCGCCCTGCGTCCGCTCGCCACCCACACGCGCGAACAGCTCGACGCCTGGCACGCCGAATACATGGAGACGCGCATCAAGCCGATGATTACCCAGGCTGCGCGCGACCTGGTCGACAGACACCTCGACGAAGCCGACCTGGTCGCCGTCATCACCGCCACCAACAGCTTCGTCACCGCGCCGATTGCGCGCGAGTTGGGCATCCCCCACCTGATCGCCACCGAGCCCGAGCAGCGCGACGGCCGCTTCACCGGTGAAGTCGCCGGCACCCCCTGCTTCCGCGAAGGCAAGGTCACCCGCCTCGAACACTTCCTCGAAACCCAGGGCACCCGCCTCGACTGCCTCACTACCAGCTGGTTCTACAGCGACTCGCACAACGACCTGCCGCTGCTGGAAAAAGTCCGCCATCCTGTCGCCGTCGACCCCGACCCCACCCTGCGCGCTCACGCCGAGGACAAGGGCTGGCCGGTGATTTCGCTGCGTCATGGCTAGGCCGCACACCATGCAGCCCATCGTCCCGAACCGCTCCACCCCGTCCCCCACCACGCTCGCCGAGAGCGTCGCCCGCCAGCGCGACGCTCTCGCCAATATGCTGCGCGAGCCGCTGGCACTGGCCGCGCAGGCGTGCAGCCGGGCATGGCCGAGCCGTGCCGGGCTCAACGCCGCGCTGAGCCATGCGCTGACGACCCTGCCCGCGTGCAAATACCTGTATGCACTGGATACCCATGCGATCCAGCTCTCCGACAACATCAGCCGCACAGGCCTGATCGAGACGGATTTCGGGCGCGATCGTTCCGACCGACCCTACATGAACGAAGCGGTACCAAACCAGGGCTTTCTGCTGTCACAGGCCTATATCAGCCTGCGCATGAAGCGGCCATCGCTCACCGCGATCCAGATCGTGCGCAACGACGGTGGCGAGGTGCTCGGCTTCGTCGGCGCCGATTTCGACCTGCGCGACCTGCCGATCACCGGCCAGCTGTACGACGAACCCACCAACTGGCGGCAGATCAAGGGCGACCCGGCAATCCGCGGCGCGGTATTCCACCAGACCCGCAGCGACAGCCAGATGGACCTCAACATCGACACCGTACTCGGCGTGATGGAAGAGCTGATGACCGATCGCGGCGTGTTCCACGGCAAGCTGCACTTTTCCAGCAGCCGTGCCACCATCTGGCTGGTCGATGATCCGTATTACTACCGGCTGCTCGATATCGACGCGCTGACCGACCCCGACACCTGCCTTACCTACCCGCGCCGCCCCTACCCGAGCACGGCCGCGGTGCCCAGGGACAAGATCCGTCCGGTGCTCGACACCCTGCGCGCGCTGCGCTTCATGGACGAGACCTTCTATCTGCGCGGGGGGTCGCTCAACATCTTCAACGGCATGATCGGCCTCACCTTCTCGTGCGACGGTTCGCACTATCTCCCGTGGGACGAGTTTTTGATCAAAGGCTACGATTTCTGGGCCAGCGGGAAAACCCTCGGCTGACCGGCCGTGCACCGAACAATATCCCTGCCTGCAACTGCTTGAATCCCACGCCCCTAAAGGCGGATAATGTGCCATTGCGACGGGCTGCCTGTTTTGGAAACCTATATCCTCATCATTATTTCCACGGTGTTCGTGAACAACATCGTGATGGCCAAGATACTCGGCCTGTGCCCGTTCATGGGCGTATCGAAGAAGCTGGAAGCGGCGATCGGCATGGGGCTGGCGACGGCCTTCGTGCTGACACTGGCGTCCGGGGCGAGCTATCTCGTCAACGAATACCTGCTTGGCCCCGAATTATTCTATCTGCGCACGCTGTCGTTCATCGTGGTGATCGCCGGGATCGTGCAGTTCACCGAGATGTTCATCCATAAATCCAGCCCGGTGCTGTACCAGGTGCTGGGGATCTACCTGCCGCTCATCACCACCAACTGCGCCGTGCTGGGGATCCCGCTGCTCAATGCGCAGGAACAGCACGACTTCGTCGAATCGCTGTTTTTCGGTGCCGGCGGTGCGCTCGGCTTCACCATGGTGCTGATCCTGTTTGCCGGCATCCGCGAACGGATGGAGACGTGTGACGTCCCTTCGCCGTTCAAGGGTACCAGCATTGCAATGATCACCGCAGGCTTGATGTCACTGGCATTCATGGGTTTCTCCGGGCTGGTCAAGTAATGCTTGCCGCCATTCTGGTGATGTCCGGCATCGCGGTGGCGATCGGGCTGGCGCTCGGCTGGTCGGCCATCCGCTTCAAGGTGGAAGGCAACCCGCTGGCGGAAAAGATCGATGCCATCCTGCCGCAGACGCAGTGCGGGCAGTGCGGATTTCTCGGCTGCCGGCCCTATGCCGAGGCGATCGCCAAGGGCGAAGCGGATATCAACCTGTGCCCGCCGGGCGGCGAGGAAGGGGTGAAGAAACTGGCCGACCTGCTCGGCGTGGAACCCAAGCCGCTCGACGAAACCCATGGCGCGCCCAAGCCAAAATCGGTGGCCTTCATCGACGAGCAGACCTGCATCGGCTGCACCCTGTGCATCCAGGCCTGCCCGGTCGACGCCATTTCCGGCGCCGCCAAGCAGATGCACACCATCATTGCGGCCGAGTGCACCGGCTGCGAGCTGTGCCTGCCGCCGTGCCCGGTCGACTGCATCACCATGGTGCCGATCGCCGAGGATCTGCCGCACTGGAAGTGGAAGCATCCGGTGGTGATGCTGAAGCAGGTTTCCGGAGACTGGAACGCATGAGTCGCGAACTCTTCAAATTCAAGGGCGGCGTGCATCCACCCGAGCACAAGACTGAGTCGAACGCACGGCCGATCCACGCTGCGCCGCTGTCGGCGAAACTGGTCATCCCGCTGCGCCAGCACATCGGCAACCCGGCCAAACCGCTGGTAAGCGTGGGCGACCGGGTGTTGAAGGGCCAGATGATCGGGGAAGCCGACGGCACCATCTCGGCGGCGGTGCACGCCTCTAGCTCGGGCATCGTCACCGCCATCGACCTGCAGCCGGTACCGCATATCTCCGGCCTGCCCGACCTGTGCATCAGCATCGAAACCGACGGCCGCGACGAGTGGATAGAACATGGCCCGCTCGATTACCGGGCGCTGGCGCCGGCCGACCTGCGCATACGGCTGCGCGACCTGGGGCTGGCCGGCCTCGGCGGCGCGGTATTCCCCAGTGCAGTCAAGCTCGACCCCGGCGCGACGCAGCACTGCCCCACCCTCATCATCAACGGCGGCGAATGCGAGCCGTGGATCACCTGCGACGACGTGCTGATGCGCACCCGTGCCGACGAGATCCTGCAGGGCGTGGCGATCATGCGCCACCTGCTGGGCAGTACGGAAATCCTCGTCGGCATCGAGGACAACAAGCCGCAAGCGATTGCCGCGATGCAGGCGGCCGCGGCCCGGATGGATTTTGCAGTGGAAATCGTGACCGTGCCGGCGCATTACCCCGGCGGCGGCGCCAAGCAGATGATCCAGGTGCTCACCGGCAGGGAAGTCCCATCCGGCAAGCTGTCCACCGACATCGGCATCCAAGTGTTCAACGTCGGCACCGCCTATGCGCTGGCACGCGCGGTGCATCATGGCGAACCGCTGATCTCGCGGCTGGTCACCGTCACCGGCCATGTGCTGCGCCCGCAGAACTTCGAGGTGCTGATCGGCACGCCGATGCATGCGCTGATCACCCTGGCGGGCGACCGCGACGGCACCACCGGCGTGCTGATGGGCGGGCCGATGATGGGCATGCCGATGCCGAATCTCGATGTGCCGGTGGTCAAGGCCACCAACTGCATCCTGGTGCAATCGGCCGAGCTGTTCCCGCCGCTGCCCCAGGCTTTGCCGTGCATCCGCTGCACTCGCTGCGCCGATGTCTGCCCGGCGGAACTGCAGCCGCAGGAGCTGTTCCGTTTCGCCAAGGCGAGCGATTTCGGCCACGCACAGGAATACCATCTGTTCGACTGCATCGAGTGCGGCTGCTGCAGCTACGTCTGCCCCAGCCACATCCCGCTGGTCGACTTCTACCGCTACGCCAAGGGCGAAATCTGGACCCGCGAAAAGGACAAGCGCGCCGCCGACCTCGCGCGCGAACGCCACGCGTTCCGCCAGTTCCGGCAGGAGCGCGAGAAAAAGGAAAAAGCCGAGAAGCTTGCCGCCAAGGCCCAGGCCAAGCGCGCCGAGCTTGCCGCCGCGCCCGACGCCGGCGGCGCCGCGCCC
>DAOMWT010000017.1:0-32544 GCA_035436705.1 Thiobacillus sp.
GCTGAACATCGAGGCGATGAAGGACCCGGCCTATCGCGCCTTCGCGCCGCCGGCGACGGAAGATGGCGGCGCGGCTCTGGCGGCCCACCTCGCCGATTACGGTCAGATCCTGGCGCGTATCGCGGCTTCCCCGGCGTTCAGCGAGGAGGTCGCCAGATCCCAGACCCGGATGACCCCCCGGCCGCCATCCTTCACCCTGCCGGAACGCAAGCCCGTCACCCTGTACCGGACCACGGGCAGGTCGTTCCCCGCCTGTTCGACCACCGTACGCGAGACCTACGACTGGGCGATAGCGGAACGGCAATTCGCCCTCGAGGACATGGTCGCCCATTTCCAGTCCCTGTCGGAGGGTGGACCTGGAAGCGGCCGGCGGCAAGGTTGAGCCAGGCGACGCCGAGCCTCGCTGTATCAACCATGCCGGGGGCGAGCGCCAGAATCAGCGTGTCGCGCGTCTCGTCCAGCAGGCCCGAATCCGTCAGGGTGCCCGGCGTCACGATGCGCGATACCTGCCGTTCCACCGGCCCCTTGCTGGCGGCGGGGTCGCCCACCTGCTCGGCGATCGCCACCGATTCGCCCAGCTTCAGCAGCCGCGCCAGGTACTGCTCGGCGCTGTGGTAGGGCACGCCGGCCATCTTGATCGGCGTGCCGGCCGAGGCACCGCGTGTGGTGAGCGTGATGTTCAGCAGTCGCGCGGCTTTTTCGGCGTCGTCGAAAAACAGTTCGTAAAAATCGCCCATGCGGTAGAACAGCAGCATGTCGGGATGCTGCGCCTTGATGCCCAGGTACTGCTGCATCATCGGCGTATGCTTGTCTATTGCCTTGTCCAGCAAAGTATTGTCCAGTTAAAACAAACGGTTATACCGAATTTTCGATGCATAAACTACAGGCTTTACCCGGTGATTGCACCCGGGTGCGAACGAAATGTAGTTAAGATGCCGCTAGAAAAACTTGTATGGGATACGTCGTAATGAATAGCCGGATGATACGCGACAAGGGGATTGCGGCGGCGCTGCCGTATGCCCTGCCCCCTTGTGTCGACAAAACATCGAAGCCGTGCCTTGCGTTAATTCGGGCCGGCGGCAAGCTTAAAACCTTGCTTTTTTGACCCATCCCCTGATCTGCCGACGGGAATCGGCGAGCGAATTTGAAACGGGCAAGATTGAGCCTGGACCGCGAAAACAATCATGCAAATAGTCGTGCCTTGAGCGATATCGACCCCCACCTGACCGAACCTGCTCCTTGTCGTGCCTGTGCCGCCGTCCGCAGGATGGCGGGGATGGCGCTCGCCGTTGCCATGGCGGCGATTTTTGCCGGCGTCTGGTCGGCGCCGGATGTCGTCCGCGCGCGCCTACCGATACTGGCTGGAATGGGGCTCAATACTTCCATCGCGCTGCTGCTGGCGGGCCTGGCGTTGTTTCTGCCGCGCTACCGCCGTTGGCTGGGAGGGCTCATCGCAGCGATCAGTGCAGCGGTAATCGGGCAATATTTTTTTGCCTGGATGCCGCCCGACGGTGTCTGGCGCATTGCGCTCAATGTCGACGGACACGGCCTGCCCTGGCCTGGGCGTATGTCTCCCCTCGCCGCGTTTTCCCTGCTCTGCGCGGGTTTGGCGCTGGCCACCCTGGATCGGCCGCGGAAGCTGCCCGGGCAGATCCTGTTGCAGGCCGCGCCTGGGCTCATCCTGGCGGCCGTAGTGGGCGGCGCGCTCAATCGCAGCCTCGATGGCCTGCTGTTTGTGGCTACCCTCGATCGCCATGCCGTCATGAGTTTGCCCACCATGGCGGCTTTGTGCGTATGGATCTCCGGTTATCTTGCGGCAATGGCCGAAACCCCCTGGTTTCGCCGTTTTTACGCCGCGCGCGAGGAGCGGCAAGCCCTGGCAATTGGCCTGATTGGATTCACCGCCGCGCTGTTGCTCGGCAGCGCGGCTTCCGTCGCGGTGCTCGGCAGACAGATGCAGGCGACGGTGGAGGAGGAGTTGTCCAGCTCGGTGCGGACGCAGGCAACCATCTTTCCGCTGGTGCTGTCATCGGCATTGCACAGCCTGCATGCCCGGACGGGCGGGCTTGCGTCGCGCGCGGATCTGCCAGCCGCGTTGCGGGAGATGGCCGGTTCGAACGGCTCGGCGTGGCTGGCAGGCAGCGACGGCGCCGCCAGGCTGCGTGCAGGCCTGTCTCCGGCCGATCGGCGATTCCGCCTGCGCCTTGACAACACGCGCTCCGCCTGGCTGACCTGGAATCGCGGCTTGATGCTGGAAATTCATTTGCCAGCCGCGCAGGGACAGGGAACCATCGTGGTGCAGGAGCCGTTGCCCGAGCTTGAACGCCTGTTTACGGAGGCGCTGTCGGATACGCAGGGCGGGGTGGAAACGCGCCTGTGCGGACGTGCCGGCAGCGAGCATATGGTCTGCCTTCCTTCAGCATTCATGCCGCGCCCGTTGCTGGCGCCGATGCGCTACAAGGATGAGCCTGTCCCGATGTGGCACGCTCTCCAGGGACAGCGCGGCGTCGCGGTTGCGCCGGATTATCGGGGGGTGATGGTGGTGGCCGCCTACGTACCGGTGGCGGAACTCGGTCTCGGCATGGTGCGCAAAGTGGACGTCGAGAAGATGTACCAGCCGATCCGCACCGCTGTGTGGCGGGCTATTGCGATCATGGCGGGCATTGGCATGATCGCTGCGTTGCTGATCCATCTGCGGGTCCGCTTTGTGGTGCGGCGCGCCGTCGACACCGGACGGCAGTTGCGCGGCGTGCTGGAAGCGCTGCCGGTCGGGGTGTGGCTGACGGATGCCTCCGGGCATTTCATCTTGAACAATCCTGCCGGCAACCGTATCTGGGCAGGCGAACGCGAGATTGCCACCGAGCGGCCGGGTGAATTCAAGGGCTGGCGGCACGACACGGGCAAGCGCATCGAAGCGCACGACTGGGCGCTTGCCCGCGCCATCGAGCGCGGTGAAACATCCCTTGATGAAGTCATCGACATCGAGTGTTTCGACGGCAGCCGCAAAGTCATCAGCAATTCGGCCTTGCCGCTGCACGATGAAAAGGGCGCCGTCGCCGGAGCCGTGATGGTCTGCAAGGACATCACCGAACAGATGCGGGCGGATGCGGAGATTCGGCGTCTGGAGCGCGAGTTTCACTCCCTGGCCGAGAACCTGCCGGACATCGTTTCCCGTTTCGACAGCGAATTGCGCCGTGTGTATGTCAATCCCGAGATCGAGAAAGCCACCGGCATGTCGCGGCAAACCCTGCTGGGCAAGACCTATGCCGAGCTCGGCGTGCCGGACAAAGAGGTGGAAATATGGACCAACGCCTTGCGCCGGGTTTTTTTCACCGGCGAGCCGGAAGTGTTCGAATTCAAATTCACGACGCAGTGCGGTGTGGTCAAGTATTACCACACCCGAGCCGTGCCGGAATGCGATGCATCGGGAAAGGTTGTATCGGTACTGACCATCGCGCGCGACATTTCCACCCTCAAGGGCGCCGAAGCGGTACTGCGCGAAAGCGAGGAACGCCTTCACGGCATCACCTCCAACGTGCCGGGCATGGTGTTTCAGTGCTACCGGCATGGCGGCGACGAAGAACTGCAATTCACCTACATCAGCAATGGAGCGAAATGGCTGCTGGGCCTGGATGCGGCAGCGATCCTGCGGAACGGACGCGCGTTCACCGGCTTCATCGTCCCGGACGACGAGCGCTCCTTCCAGGACAGCATGGCGCAGTCGCAGGAGGAACTGTCGTTCTGGAACTGGGAAGGGCGCATCGTCACGGCGGATGGCGAGACGAGCTGGATCAACCTGCGCGCCACCCCGCGCCGCCACGGCGAAAACGTATGCATGTGGGACGGCGTTGCGATCAACATTACCGAAAGCAAAACCAGCGAGGAAAAACTCGTCGATTCGAAAAACATGCTGCGCGAGCTTTCCGCTCACCTTGAAAGTGTGCGCGAGGAGGAGCGCAAGCGCATTGCACGCGAAATTCACGACGAACTTGGGCAGACGCTCACCGCGCTGCGGATGGATGTTTCGCTGGCGCGTCTCGGCTTCGGCGAAGCCAATCCGCAACTCATGGCGCGCCTGCAATCGATGAAGCAGCTGGTGGACCGCACCATCGAGACCGCACGGCATGTCACGTCGAGCCTGCGGCCGGGGGCGCTGGATCTCGGCATCGTCGCCGCGCTGGAATGGCTGGTCGAGGAATTCATCGAGTATGCGGGCATCCCCTGCGAACTCGTGCTGGGCGATGGCGACATCGCCCTGGACGAGTTCACCGCAACCGCCGTATTCCGTATCGTTCAGGAGTCGCTGACCAATATCGCGCGCCATGCCGAAGCGACCCAGGTCGAAATCGTCGTGACCCGGACCGATGGCCAGCTCTGCTTCGAAGTGAGCGACAATGGCAAGGGGTTCGATCCGCATGCCGCGGCAAGCCGCAAGTCGTTCGGCCTGGTCGGCATTCGCGAGCGGGTGGCGATGATGGAAGGCGATTTTGAGCTGGACAGCGAACCGGAACGGGGTACGCGCATTCGCGTGTGCGTCCCCGCGGCATGACCGCAGCGTTTACCCCAACCGCGACCCACCCCGTCCAACCGAGGCTTCCAGGATGATCAGGCTCATCATTGTCGACGACCATGCCATTGTGCGTCACGGACTCAAACAGATACTTGCGCTGGCGCCCGACATAAGCGTCGTCGGCGAGGCCGGCGGAGGCAAGGAGCTTCAGGCCGTGCTCGCGCGAACCGCCTGCGATCTTGTCCTGCTCGACATGAACATGCCGGGTCTGGCGGGCGTTGAACTGATCGAATGGATGCACGCGGAATATCGGGATCTGCCGATTCTGATATTGAGCATGCATGTCGAGGGGCCGATCGCCAGTCGCGCGCTCAAGGCTGGCGCCAGCGGTTATCTGACCAAGGACAGCGAGCCGGAAATCCTCGTCGGGGCCATTCGCAAGGTCTCCGGCGGAGGGAAATTCATCGATGCCGCACTGGTCGAAAAACTCGTGTTCGATCATGCGGCGGAAAGCAGCACCCCTCATGAGGCATTGTCGGAACGGGAACTCCAGGTGTTCCTCATGCTCGCTTCCGGCAGGACGATAAGCGAGATCGCGGGCGACTTGTTCCTGAGCATCAAGACGGTCAGCACGCACAAATTCCGCCTCATGCGGAAAATGAATCCCCAGACATCGACCGACCTGGTTCGCTATGCCATCCGCCATCGATTGATCGACGGCTGATTTTTCCTGTGCGACGCATCAACCGTCGCCGCCTCGTCAGTCACCCACCCACATAAAAAAACAGCGTTCCATCGAGGCGGCGCAAGCAGCCGCCCCACCCGGGACGGCGCGAAAAATGCTGCCGGGTTCAAATCTTGCCCGGTCGTCCCCTAGGATTATTCCTACCCCGCTGTGAGCGATAGCTGACGCAAAAGCAGATTACGCCGACTTCATTTACCGCTGGTCGCTTTCGATAATGAATCTCGAACTGGATGTCAGGCTTGTATCCGCTTGCCCGGATTGCCCGGCTTAATGTGGGACTGAGGGGAATGAAATTATTGCTGGTCGAGCCATCGATTCTGCTGCGGGAACGCCTGGCTGCCATGCTGTCCAGCCTTGGGTGCGCCGAGATCGTGGAAAGCACTGCGGTTGAAGATACCAATCGGATCATGCGCCTCATGCAGCCGGAAATTGTGGTCATGGACGCCAGGCTGCCAGATGAAAACGGCCGCGAGGCGCTTGCCCGGGCGAGGTACGCATGTCCTGCGGCATGCCTGATCGTGATGAGTTCCTACTCGTCGGAGCCATACAGAAAACGCTGGCTGCAAGCAGGGGCGGATCACTTTTTCGATCTGTCCGCCCAGATCGATCTGCTGCTGAATGTGGTGCGGCGTCACAGCCAGGCGCATCTGCGCGCGGCGCCATGACATGAATATCGACAAGTGGAAGGTGGTATGGAATTCAATGCGAGTGAAGGCCTGACGACGGATGCAGTGATCGGCATTGGCAGCGTGGAGCTTGCGGTGCTCGGCATATTGATTTTCGTCTGCGGCACGGCGTGCGGATGGGTCGCACATCGATTCAGGGAATCCAGGCGGGCCGCCATGCATGAGCGGGTACGCGAGACGTCCATGATGCGGGGTGCGGGCAATTGCAGCCCCCATCTCGACACGGTATGCGCCAGCGTGCTGCCGATCTGGTCGCTGCAGGTGGAGACGGGGCGCGCGCAGACCGAGGACGCGGTAACCGCGCTCGCCGTCCGCTTTTCCGGCCTGGTGGAAAAACTGGAGACGGCGGTGTCCGCCTCGCAATCGACGGCGGGCGGCAACGGCGCGAAACAGGGGCAGGATGGCCTGGTGGATCTGCTTGAGACAAGCCAGCGGGATCTTGGCTCGATCATCGATTCGCTACGCGAGTCCACCATCTCCAAGCAAAGCCTGCTGCGGGAGGTGGATCAACTGGCGTTGTTTACGGGTGAATTGAAGCAGATGGCGGCCGAGGTCGGCAGCATTGCCATGCAGACCAACCTGCTCGCGCTCAACGCCGCCATCGAAGCGGCGCGTGCAGGCGAGGCAGGGCGGGGATTCGCCGTGGTCGCCGACGAGGTGCGCAAGCTTTCCACGCTGTCCGCTGAAACGGGCAAGCGAATCAGCCAGGGAGCGGAACAGGTCAATGCTGCGATCGCCTCCGCCGTGGCCGCGTCCGAGCAGTCGGTGACGCGGGATACCGAGTCGGTGACGCATTCCGAAGCGGTCATCGGGCAGGTGGTCGAGCGTTTTCACGGCGTGGCGAGCCGCTTGACGGCGTCTTCGAGCATTCTGAACGAGGCCAGCATGGGCATTCGGGACGAGATTTCCGATGTCCTGGTCTCGCTGCAGTTTCAGGATCGCGTGAGCCAGATTCTCTCGCATATCCGCGACGACATCCGCAAGTTCGAAGCGCATGTCAACGAATGCCTCAACACCGGGCAATGCGCGCCGATCGATGCCGAGGCATGGCTGGACGAATTGTCGAAAACCTACACCACGACCGAACAGCGGGAGATGCACGGCGGCGCCAGCGCCAGCCAGTCGAGCAGTTCGGAAATCACCTTCTTTTAGGGAGAAAACTATGGCAAAAACCATCATGGTCGTCGACGACTCGGCTTCGCTGCGCCAGGTCGTCAGCATCGCGCTCAAGGGCGCCGGATTCGACGTCATCGAAGCGTGCGACGGCAAGGACGGCCTGTCCAAGATCAACGGACAGAAGATCCATCTCATCATCAGCGACGTCAACATGCCGAACATGGACGGCATCACCTTCGTGCAGGAGGTCAAGAAGCTGGCGAACTACAAGTTCACGCCCATCATCATGCTCACCACCGAATCGCAGGAGGCGAAAAAGCAGGCAGGGCAGGCGGCAGGCGCCAAGGCCTGGGTGGTCAAGCCCTTCCAGCCGGCGCAGATGCTGGCTGCCGTGTCGAAGCTGATCATGCCCTGAAGCCGACGACGGGGAGCACACCATGCACATCGACGCGCAGCAGGAAAACGGCATTTGCAGGCTGCAAATGGAAGGCGAACTCACCATCTACCACAGCCTGGAAATCAGGGATGGATTGATGGAGCATCTGGCCGCCAACGCCGAGATCGAGCTTGACCTCGGCGGCGTCACCGAGATGGATACCGCCGGATTTCAGCTGCTGCTGGCGGCCAAGCGCGAAGGCACCCGATTGGGCAAGGCCGTGCGTTTCGTCTCCCATAGCCAGGCCGCTCTGGAGGTGATCGATCTCTACAACATGGCAGCCCAGTTCGGCGATCCCCTGCTGCTTTCAGCTCGGCAGTAACAGCCGTCATAGATACCAAGGAGACGAGAGTGGGCATGGATCAGGCATTGCAGACCTATATCGAGGAAAGCCGCGGGCTGCTCGAGGAAATGGAGAGCATCCTGCTGCGGCTCGAAAGCGAGCCGCAGGAAGAGGAAACGGTCAACGCCATGTTTCGCGCCGCGCACACCATCAAGGGCTCCGCGGGTTTGTTCGGGCTCGATGCGATCGTGGCGTTTACCCATGTTGTCGAAAATGCCCTCGACGAGGTGCGCGAAGGCGCACTGGCCGTCAACGGCGAACTCGTCGAGCTGCTGCTCAAATGCTGCGACCATATCGGCCTGCTGATCACCGTGGTGGCGGAAACCGGGGAAGCGCTCGATGCGGAACAGGCGGCTGCGGGCGAGGCCATTGCCGCGGCGCTGAGATCCTTGCTGGGGGAGGCGGCCGCAGCAGATGCCGCCATGCCCGCGGTTCACGAGGCCCGGCTTGCCGCGAGCGGCGGCGGGCTGATCGAGGGGGACTATTGGCACCTGTCGCTGGTCTTCGGGCGCGAGGTGCTGAAAAACGGCATGGACCCCATCTCCTTCATCCGCTACCTCTCGACCATCGGCGACATCGTCTCGCTCAGGATAGACGACAGCGCGCTGCCGGAACTGAATGCGATAGACCCGGAGTCCTGCTATTTGAGTTTCTCGATCGAATTCAAGAGCGAGGCGGACAAGAAAACCATCGAGGATGTCTTCGAGTTCGTGCGGGAGGACTGCAAGCTGCGCATCTTCCCGCCGCCGAGCCATCTCGCCGCTTTCGTCGACCGGCTCGAGCACGCGAGCGGCAATACCGACATGCTCGGCCAGTTGCTGATCGAGGCCGGCATTCTCACCGGACATGAGCTGGAGGATGCGCTGGCATCCCAGGAAAGCATGGCGGCGGCCGGCGGCGGCGCCAAGCCGCCCATCGGCGAAGTCCTGGTCAACGAAGGCGTGGTGCAGAAAGAGGTGATGGATGTGGCGCTGGAGAAGCAGCGCCAGATTCGCGACCATAAGGCCCAGGAAGCCAAGTTCGTTCGCGTGAGCGCGGAAAAGCTCGACGAACTCATCAATCTCGTCGGCGAACTCGTCATTGCCGGCGCCGGCGCCTCGCTGCTGGCCCAGCGTTCCGGCGACGCGGCGCTGCACGAGTCCACCTCCGTCGTTTCAGGCCTGGTCGAGGAAATCCGCGACGGCGCGCTCAAGCTGCGCATGGTGGAAATCGGCGAGACCTTCAACCGTTTCCAGCGCGTGGTGCGCGACGTGAGCAAGGAACTCGGCAAGGACATCGGCCTGGAGATCGGCGGCGCGGAAACCGAACTGGACAAGACGGTGGTCGAGAAAATCGGCGACCCGCTCATGCATCTCGTGCGCAACGCCATGGATCACGGCATCGAACCGGCCGCGGCGCGCGTCGCGGCCGGCAAGCCGGCGAAGGGCACCCTGCGGCTGAACGCCTACCACGACTCCGGCAGCATCGTGATCGAAGTGGCGGACGACGGCGGCGGCCTCAAGAAGGAAAGAATCCTCAGGAAGGCGATCGAGCGCGGCATCGTCAGTCCCGGCCAGAGCCTGACGGACAGTGAGATTTACAACCTCGTTTTCGAGGCGGGGTTTTCCACTGCCGACCAGGTCACCAATCTCTCCGGCCGCGGCGTCGGCATGGACGTGGTCAAGCGCAACATCCAGGCGCTGCGCGGCAGCGTCGACATCGAAAGCGCGGAGGGGCGCGGCACCACGGTGCGCATCCGGCTGCCGCTCACCCTGGCGATCATCGACGGTTTCCTGGTCGGCGTGGGCAAGTCGGCTTTCGTGGTGCCGCTCGACATGGTGCTGGAATGCATCGAGCTGTCCGAAGCGGACAGAAAGGCCGCCGATACGCGCAACTACGTCAATCTGCGCGGCGAGGTGCTGCCCTTCGTTCGCCTGCGCGATCAATTCGAAGTCAAGGCGGCCGCGGGCAAGCGCGAAAACATCGTGGTCGTGCAATACGGCGGGCAGAAGGCCGGGTTCGTGGTGGATGAACTGATGGGCGAATTCCAGACCGTCATCAAGCCGCTGGGCAATGTATTCAGAAATTTGCGGGGTATTTCCGGTTCCACGATTCTGGGAACGGGCGAGGTGGCGCTGATTCTGGACGTGCCGACGCTGGTGCAGCTCGCAGTCGCGCGGGACGAGCAAATGGCCATGCATGGCGCCTGATCGGGCGGATTCTTAGGGTTTTTACTTTTTTTAAGAGACATACAGGGAGGCACGGCAATGTTCAAGAACATGAAGATCGGGATGCGGTTGGGGGTGGGCTTTGGCCTGGTTGTGGTGCTGATGATGGCGATCGCCATCATCGGAATCACCCGCATGGCCGTCCTCAACGAGTCGCTGGAAAACGTCAACCATGACAAGTGGCCGAAAGTCCTGCTGCTGCAGGATGGGCTCGCCGGCGTCAACGCGATCGGCCTCGGCGCGCGCGACATCCTGATGGCGACGGACAAGCCGGGTATCCAGGCTGCGAAGGAGCGCATTCTCGAGGGGCGCGGCAACATCGGCAAGGCCTGGGAGAAGCTCAAGCCGACGCTGATTCAGCCCAAGGGAATCGAGATGTTCCAGCTGATCCTCGAATCGCGCGAGCGATTCATTGCGGCGCAAAACCAGATCATCAAGCTGGCCGAGGAAGGCAAGGTGGAAGACGGCCGGGCATTCATGGAATCCGAGTTCCGCCCGGCGGCGAACGAGTACCGCAAGCGCGTCAACGACCTCGTCCAGTTCCAGGGCGATCTCATGAACGAGCTGGGGAAAACGGCGAGCGAGCAATACAGCCAGGCGCGGACGTTGATGCTCGGCATGGGCGCGGCGGCCTTCCTGCTCGCGGTAGGGATCGCCTTCTGGGTCACCCGTTCCATCACCCGTCCGCTCGGCCAGGCCGTGGGCGTGGCCAACAGCCTTTCCGAGGGCGATTTCAGCGTGACGATCGATGTGCAGTCCAGGGACGAGACCGGCATGCTGCTCACCGCGATGAAGAACATGGTGGAAAAGCTTTCGCAGATAATCACCGAGGTGCGCGGCGCGGCTGACAACCTTTCCAGCGCGTCCGAGGAAGTGTCCGCAACGGCGCAATCCCTGAGCCAGGCTTCCAGCGAACAGGCGGCCAGCGTGGAAGAGACGTCCGCCAGCATCGAGCAGATGTCCGCCTCGATCGGCCAGAACACCGAGAACGCCAAGGTCACCGACGGCATGGCGTCTAAGGCGGCGAAGGAGGCCACCGAAGGCGGCGAGGCGGTGAAGCAGACGGTGACCGCCATGAAGAGCATCGCCGGCAAGATCGGCATCATCGACGACATTGCCTACCAGACCAACCTGCTGGCGCTGAATGCCGCCATCGAGGCGGCGCGCGCCGGCGAGCACGGCAAGGGCTTCGCGGTGGTGGCAGCGGAAGTGCGCAAGCTGGCGGAACGCAGCCAGGTGGCGGCGCAGGAGATCGGCGAACTGGCGGGCGGCTCGGTGGATCTGGCGGAGCGGGCCGGCAAGCTGCTGGACGAGATGGTGCCGTCCATCAACAAGACCTCCGACCTGGTGCAGGAAATCACCGCCGCCTCGGAGGAGCAATCCTCCGGCGTCGGGCAGATCAACACGGCCATGACCCAGCTCAACCAGATCACTCAGCAGAACGCCTCCAGCTCGGAAGAGCTGGCCGCCACCGCCGAGGAAATGAGCAGCCAGGCCGAGCAGCTGCAGCAGTCCATGAGTTTCTTCAAACTCGAGAGCGGCACCGGCGGGACGGTATCGAGCGCCAGTAAGCCGGCCACCCAGAAGCACATCCAGGTGGCGCACGCCAAGAGCGCCGGCAGCAAGCCGGCGCCGAAAGCCATGGCAGGCATCAGCGACGAACTTGAGTTCGTCAAGTTCTGAGGGGGCGACATGAGTGCGCTAGTCAAAGTGGACGGACGGACGGGACTGGCTGCGCCGCAGGATCAGCAGCAGTACCTGACCTTCATGCTGGGGGGCGAGACGTTCGCCATCGGCATCCTCGCCATCAAGGAAATCATCGAGTACGGCAACCTCACCGAGGTGCCGATGATGCCGGACTACATCCGCGGGGTGATCAACCTGCGCGGCAGCGTGGTGCCGGTGGTGGATCTCTCCACGCGCTTCGGCCGCAAACGCACGGAACTCAGCCGCCGCACCTGCATCGTCATCATCGAAGTGGCGTCCGATCAGGAGACGCAGGTGGTGGGCGTGGTGGTGGATGCGGTGAACGAGGTGCTGGAAATACCGCAGGACCAGATCGAACCGCCGCCGGCCTTCGGCGCGAAGATTCGCACCGACTTCATCCGCGGCATGGGCAAGGTGGACAGCAAGTTCGTGATCATCCTGAACGTGGACAATGTGCTGTCGATCGACGATCTGGCATTGCTGGAGCAGGCGAATGCGCAGGGCATGCAATCCGCGAACGAGGCAGCGGCGGGATGATCGGGATCAAACAAGGCATGGGCAGAGGTTTCATGCCGAGCGGACCGAGCCAATAGGAGCGGAGCATGCAAGCGTCCACGCTGTCCGATCAGGAGTTCGGCGAATTCCAGCGGCTGATCTACCGGCTCGCCGGGATCAGCCTTTCCCCGGCCAAAAAGGCGCTGGTATGCGGACGTCTGGCGAAGCGGCTGAAGCATTATTCGCTCGACTCCTACCGCGACTATTTGCGCCTGCTGACCAGCGGCAAGGAACCAGCGGAATTGCAGACCGCGCTGGACCTGCTCACCACCAACGAAACCTATTTCTTTCGCGAGCCCAAGCACTTCGAGTTCCTGCAGCAGCGCATTCTCGCCGAGCGGCGCCCCGGCTCGCCGTTCCGCGTGTGGAGCGCGGCCTGCTCAAGCGGCGAGGAGCCCTTCACCCTGGCGATGGTGTTGGCCGATCAGCTGGGCGAGGCACCATGGGAAATCGTCGCCTCCGACATCAGCATGCGCGTGCTGGAGCGTGCGCGCAGCGGGCTGTATGCGATGGAGCGCGCCCGCCATATTCCCCAACGCTGCCTGCAGGAATATTGCCTCAAGGGCGTAGGCTCGCAGGAAGGCCGTTTCCTCGTCGACAAGCGCCTGCGCGCGCGCGTGAGTTTCCAGCAGATAAACCTCAACGAAACCCTGCCGCGCCTGGGCGAGTTCGACGTGGTTTTCCTGCGCAATGTGATGATCTATTTCAATCCCGACACCAAGGCGCGCGTGGTCGAGCGCATCGCCGCCACGCTCAAGCCCGGTGGCTACCTGATCATCGGCCACTCGGAAAGCCTCAACGGCGTGACCGACGTGCTGAGTGCCGTGCGGCCCTCGGTGTACAGAAAATAGGCCGGCGATATCGTCCATGCGCAAGCCGCCTCACATCATCGAAATCTTCCTCAACCCCGGCGAGTTCTACTTCGGGGATCGGGATGTCCGCATCCGCACGATCCTGGGGTCCTGCGTCTCCATCACGCTCTGGCATCCGAAATTGCTGATCGGCGGCATGTGCCACTACATGCTGCCGAGCCGGCAAGGGCGGGAAACGAGGCTGGCGGACGGCAAATATGCGGACGAGGCGCTCGGGCTCCTGTTCGAGGAGATTCGCAGGAACGGCACGGCACTCGAGGACTACGAGGTCAAACTGTTCGGCGGGGGAAATATGTTTCAGCGGCAGATCGATGCCGGGCAAAGCCACATCGGGATCAAGAATGCCGAGGCCGGGCGGCACCTGCTGAAGCACCATGGGCTGCGCCCGGCGTCGGAGGACCTGGGCGGCGCCGGCCATCGCACGGTGCTGTTCGACATCTGGTCGGGCAACGTATGGGTGCGCCGGTTTGCCCCGCAGGGCGTTGATTGCTGCAATGATGATTGAAGCAAGGGATCTATGTCGACACCTATAAAAGTCCTGGTCGTGGACGATTCCGCCGTGGTGCGGCAGGTGTTGAGCGAGCTCCTCAATGCCGACGCGGGCATCGAGGTGATTGCTGCCGCCCCCGATCCGATCTTTGCGCAGGAACGGCTGAAAAAGCAGTGGCCAGACGTTTTTGTACTGGACGTCGAAATGCCGCGCATGGACGGCATCACGTTTCTCAGGAAGATCATGGCGGAACGGCCGACGCCAGTGGTGATCTGCTCGTCGATTTCGCAGAAGGGATCGGAAACCGCCATGCAGGCGCTGGCGGCAGGCGCGGTCGGGATCGTACCCAAGCCGGGCATCGGCAACCGGCGCGCGGCGCTGCAAGACGCCGCTTCGGATCTGATTCGCGCGGTGAAAGCCGCGGCGCACGCCAATGTCCGCAATCTCAAGATCAACAGCGCGGTGCCGCCCGCCGCCGCGATGCCCAGACTCAACGCCGACGCGATCCTGCCCGCCGCGAGCCAGGCCATGGCGCAGACCACCGAGCGCATCGTCGCCATCGGCACCTCGACCGGTGGCACCCAGGCGCTGGAAGCGGTGCTGGCCGCGTTGCCGCGCGTATCGCCCGGGATCGTCATCGTGCAGCACATGCCCGAGAAATTCACCGCATCCTTCGCGGCCCGGCTCGATAGCCTGTGCCAGATCGAGGTGCGCGAGGCGCAGAACGGCGACCGCGTCATGCCCGGGCGTGCGCTGATCGCCCCCGGCGGCAGGCACATGCTGCTCAAGCGCAACGGTTCCCAGTATCACGTCGAAGTGGTGGATGGCCCGGTGGTCAACCGCCACCGGCCGTCGGTGGACGTGCTGTTCCGCTCAGTGGCCAAGTTCGCGGGGCGCAATGCCCTGGGCGTCATCATGACCGGCATGGGCGACGACGGTGCGCGCGGCCTCAAGGAAATGCACGATGCGGGCGCGGCCACGGTGGCGCAGGATGAAGCCAGCTGCGTGGTGTACGGCATGCCCAAGGAGGCGGTGAAACTCGGTGGGGTGGATCGCAGCGCATCGCTGCAGGCGATTCCGGCAGAGATCATGAAATATGCATGAACGCCAAGCGGGGTTGAAACTCCGTGTCTGATTGCCAGGCCGCGCCGGCGCAGGCGCGTCAATTATTCCTTGTCAATGGCATGGATAATGCCCTGGTCGCGGTTGCCTGCCTGGCGATCCTGTTCGGCATCGTGCACACCATGATGCCGCAGCCGGCGATGTATATCGGGGACTATCTCGCATTCCATAACGTGGCGGAAATCCTCGCCGTGGCGGTGGCGGCCATGATCTTCGGCGTCGGATGGCATGCGGCAAAAGCGCGCGGGCCGGCATTCCCGATGCTGTTGTCCGTGGCGTTTCTCGCAGTGGGCCTGCTGGATGCTGCGCATCTGCTGTCGTATGCGGGCATGCCGCATTTCATTACGCCGTCGGGCGCGGAAAAAGCCATCAACTTCTGGCTTGCGGCGCGCATCACGGCGGCCGTTGCGCTGCTGGCGGCGGTGCTCCTGCCCCGGGTTTCCGTGAACCCCGGTTTGCGTTACGCGGTCCTGGCCGCCGCACTGGCCTGGGTCGCCGCAGTGTATTGGGTCGCGCTGTACCAGGCGGAATGGCTTCCGGCGACCTTTGTTGCCGGGCAGGGGCTGACGCCATTCAGGATCGGCGTCGAGTATTTCGTCGTCGGGCTGAACGTGGCGGCTGCGCTCGCCATTCTTGCCCGGCTTGGCACGGCCGGCAGCTATGCCGCGCCGCATCTTTTTGCGGCCGTCAGCATCATGGCCTTGAGCGAACTGAATTTCACGCTCTACAGCGAGGTGAACGACGGCTTCAATTTTCTCGGCCACGTCTACAAAATCGTCGCCTATGGTTTTCTCTACCGCGCCGTATTCGTGGCGGCAGTGCAGCAGCCTTATCGAGAACTGGCCGCTTCCGAGCAGCGCTCGCAGAAAAGCGAGCAACGCTTCCGCATGATTTTCGACGCGGCGCCGGATGCCGTATTCCTGCTCGACGCGGAAGGACGCATCGCGATGGCGAATTCGGCCGCGGAAACGATGCTGGGCTACAGGCATGAGGAGATGATCGGCCAGCCGATGGAAATCCTGGTTCCGGAAAATATGCGCGCCATCTATGCGGAGCAGCGCGGGCGCTGTGCCGCTTATCCAGTGCCGGTGCCGATGGCCGTTCAGGCGGACATGGTGGCCCGGCGCAAGGATGGCGAGGGCATCCCGGTCTCTATCAGCCTGTCGCGGTTCGAGATGGACGATCAATGCGAAACCATTGCCGTGGTGCGCGACACCACCACGACCAGGGAAATGGAAAGGCTGCTGCGCCGCCATTCACAGGAATTTCAGGCGCTGGTGGACAACGCGCCGGACGTGATCGTGCGTTTCGACCGCGATCTGCGTTACCTCTATGCCAATCCGGCGAACGAGCTGGCCATCGGGGTGGAACAGGGCGAATGTCTGGGCAAGACCTGGGATGAACTGGGACTGCCTGCGGAGGCGGCGACAGCCTGGCAGCACGGCGCGCGCGAGGTGTTCGCACGCGGCGAGGCGACGACCGTCGAGTGCGGGATTGAAATACCGCGGATGGGCTTACGTCATTTCCATGTGCGCATGGTGCCCGAGCGGGACATGGAAAACCGGGTTGCTTCGGTGCTGGTGATTGCGCGCGACATCTCGGAGCGCAAGCGCCACGAGGATCAATTGCTTCATCAGGCCCGCCACGATGCGCTGACGGAGCTGCCTAACCGCGCGCTGATCCTGGACCGTCTGCGACAGGCGATTTCCCACGCGCAGCGCGGCCGGCGGCTGCTCGCCGTGGCGTACCTGGATCTGGACGATTTCAAAAACATCAACGATACCCTGGGCCATAACGCGGGAGACGCGCTGCTGCGCCAGGTCGCGCTGCGGATCAGTGGGGTGTTGCGGCAGGGCGATACCGTGGGCCGCCAGAGCGGCGACGAGTTCATTCTGCTGTTGCCGGATATCGCGCGCATCGAGGATGCGGCGATCGTGGCCGAAAAGATGCTGGATACGCTGGCACGGCCGTTTTCGCTGAACGGCCGCGAGGTGTATGTGACGGGCAGCCTTGGCCTGTCGATCTGCCCGTCGGACGGCGAGGATGCCGAATCCCTGCTGCGCAATGCCGATGTCGCCATGTACCGCGCCAAGGAAGAAGGGCGCAATTCCTTCCGTTTCTACGTCCCGGAAATGGATACGCGCATGCGCGCCCGGGTCGAGATCGAACACGATCTGCGCCTGGCCCTCAAGCACGGCGAGTTGATGCTGCACTACCAGCCGCGTGTCAGCCTGATTACAGGCGAGGTGCTGGGCTTCGAGGCGCTGGTGCGCTGGAATCACCCGCGCGAAGGCTTGATCAGCCCGGACCGGTTCATCGGCGTGGCGGAGGATACCGGCCTCATCATGCCGCTGGGCGATTGGGTTCTGCAGGCGGCTTGCCGGCAAGCGCGGCAATGGCAGGATACAGAGCTTCCCGGGATGCGCATGTCGGTGAATCTTTCCGCGCGGCAATTCCGCGATCCGGATCTGGTGGGGCGCGTGGAGCGAGTGCTCACGGAAACAGGGCTTGATCCGGTTTTCCTGGAACTGGAGATCACCGAGAGCACCGTGATGCACGACAGCGAGGCGGCCATCGGCACGCTGCGCGCGCTCAAGAAGCTCGGCGTCACGCTGTCGGTGGACGATTTCGGCACCGGCTATTCCTCGCTGTCCTATCTCAAGCTGTTTCCGATCGATGTGCTCAAGATCGATCGTTCCTTCGTGTGCGACGTCACGACGGATCCGGACGATGCCGCGATCGTGCGCGCAATCGTCACCCTGGCGCACAGTCTGGGTTTGACGGTGGTGGCCGAGGGCGTGGAGGAGGTAGCACAGGCCGCTTTTCTGCGCCATGTGAAGTGCAACGAGCTGCAGGGGTATTACTTCAGCCGCCCGCTGCCCGCGGAGGCCGTCGAACGCCTGCTGCGCGGTGAGCGCCGGCTGGATATGCGCACGCTTGAACGCGAAGGGCCGGCGCGGGCCGTGACCGCCGAGCATGGATCGGGCGATGTGTGGGAGGGCGCATGAAACGCGTGTTCAAAAGCCTGCGTTCCCGCTTGGTCGCATTGATATTGCTCGCCATGCTGCCCATGCTGGCTATAGCCTGGATCATCGGCATGCAGATGTATCGACACGCTGTCGGTGAGGTTTACCGCGAGACGAAAACCCTGGTGCAGGGTATTTCGCTGGAGCAGGACAAGCATATCAATGCGGCCCGCGAACTGTTGTTTACCCTGTCGGCCAGGCCGTCGATCATCGAGCGCAGGCCGGGATTCTGTTCGATTTTCAAGGATCTGCTTGCACGGCAGGCCATTTTTGCCAATGTCGGCATGACCGATGTCGAGGGGACTGCCATCTGCAGCGGGTCTGCCGAGATTCACCAGGCCAGTTTCAGCGACCGGCTGTGGTTCCGCCAGATACGCCAGAGGGGCGATGAAGTTGTGGTGGGTGACTATCATCTTGGCGTCATGGTGAAAGCGCCCGTGGTGATCGTTGCCAAGCCCGTTTTGGGCGAACGCGGCGAGCATCTGGCCTATCTGTTCGTGTCGGTGGACCTTTCCTGGTTTGGTCGGCACAACCTCGGCAGCGTATTGCCCAAAGACGCCGAGATGGTTTTTTACGACCATAACGGCATCGTTCTGCACAGCGATTCGGAGCCGGAAATCTGGCGCGGCCAAGCTGTCGGCGCGGCGATGCGGCTGGTTGGCGTGCCGGACCCAACGACGGGCGTCGTCGAGGGCTACGGCAGGGACGGCATTCCGCGGCTGTTTTCCTTTGCCAAACTGGAAAGCAGCTCGGCCAGTGAAAATGCGTTCGTCGCCGTCGGCATCCCCACCGACACCGCGCTGGCGCAGGTGCGCCGCACCGGGGGATGGGCGATGCTGGTTGTCCTGGGCGTGTTTGGCGGAATGCTGCTGTTCGCCTGGATGGGCACCGAGCGCCTGGTAATCGCGCCGGTGCGCCGCCTGATCCGCCAGGCGAATGCGCATGCAGCGGGTGACCTGGCGCAGCGCAGTGGCGTGGCTGCGGACAGCGAATTGGGCGAACTCGCGCACGCGCTGAACGAGATGGCGGCGAAGCTGGCGGAGCGCGATCGTGAACTGGCGCAACACCTGCAGGCGTTCAACGCGCACGCCATCGTCAGCGCTGCGGATACGGCAGGAAATATCGTTTACGCCAACGACAAGTTTTGCGAGATCAGCCAGTACAGCCGGGAAGAGGTCATCGGCCAGAATCACCGCCTGGTCAACTCGGGCTTTCATCCGCCCGGGTTCTTCATCACGCTGTGGGAAACCCTTTCCCGGGGCCAAGTCTGGCACGGCAACATCCGCAATCGGCGCAAGGATGGGAGCCATTACTGGGTGGCCTCGACCATCGTGCCTTTCTTCGACGACAACGGCCGGCTGGAACGTTACTTCTCGATTCGCACCGACATCACGCACGCGCTGGCGATTGATGCGGAGCTTCTGAAAAGCGAGGCGCGTTTCCGGCTGCTGGCCGAGAACGCCATGGACGTGATTTCGCTGCACGATCCGGATGGCCGCTATTCCTATGTCAGCCCGTCCTGCGAGCGTGTGCTGGGCTATGCGCCGGCCGATCTGATCGGGCATGACGGCTACGAACTGGTGCATCCGGACGATGCCGCAACGGTGCGCGACATGCTGCATCGGCCTGCGCTGCTCGGCGAATCGGGCGCATGTGAGTATGTCCGGATGCGGCACCGGAATGGTGAGTACATCTGGGCAGGAGCCACTGCCGCGCCGAGCCGGGACGAGTCCGGAAACATTGCGGGTATTCAGGTTTCCGTCCGCAACGTGACGGCACGCAAGCAGGTGGAGGATGCGTTGCGTCTGCACGACCGGGCGATTGCCGCGAGCGGCAGCGGCATCGTGATCGTCCGGCGCGGCGATTTCGCGATCGAGTACGCCAACGCAGCCTATTCAGGCATCGCCGAGCTTCCCCTGGCGGAGATTCTGGGGCAGCGCTGGCCCATACTGGCGGCCTCCCCGGGGAGCGTGGCGGCGTGGCAGCTTTTCCTCGACGCCGTGATTGCGGGCGACGAGATGCATGCGGTGGTGGAGGGTATATCGCGCCGCGGCCGCAATGTGTGGTGCGATATTTTTGTCTCGCCGGTGCGCAACGAGGCGGGCGAGGTCACCCATTACGTCGTGGCGATCAGCGACGTGACCGAGCAGGTGGTCATGGAGGCGGCGCTGGTGCGCGCCAAGGAGGCGGCCGAACAGGCCAGCCACGCCAAATCGAGATTCCTCTCCCATGTCAGCCATGAGCTGCGGACGCCGCTCAACGCCATCGTCGGTTTCGCCCAGTTGCTGGAATCCGACCCGCACACGCCGCTGAACGAGGAACAACGGGACTGCGTCGAGCGCATTCTGGGGGCGGGCTGGCTGTTGCGCGAACTGATCGACGATGTGCTGGACCTGTCCCGAATCGAGACCGGCCGGCTGGAGCTGAAGCCGGAGGACGCCAATGTGCTCGATCTGCTGCGCGAGTGCCAGGAGGCGATCGCCGCGCAGGCATCCGAGAAAGGCGTGGAGATCGTCAATCCGGGCGGCGAATGCGCCCTGCGGCGGGTGCGCATCGATGCGCGGCGCTTCAAGCAGGTCATGCTCAATTTGCTGAGCAATGCGGTGAAGTACAACCGGAAAGGCGGCAGCGTGGCGGTGTCCTGCCACTTGCCGGGCAACGGTGTAATGCGCATTGCTGTCAGCGATACCGGAATCGGCATTCCTCCGGAGAAACGGGATGAGCTGTTCCAGTATTTCAGCCGGCTGGGTGCGGAAAACTCCAGTATTCCGGGCATCGGCGTGGGGCTGGCGCTGTGCCGGCATCTGGTGGATTTGATGGGGGGCAGCATCAGCGTGGAGAGCGTTCCGGGAGAAGGCAGCCGCTTCACGGTCGAGCTTCCGGAAGCGTGCTGCCTGCCGGATCCGGCTTTAGATGGGGCGCTGAATGACGAGGCGCAGCATGCATAACCCAGGTTCGATTACCCAATTGATTGATTTTTGAAAGGAGTGGAAGCATGGACATAGATACCCAGATGGATGGCAGCAGGGCACGTTTGGTGCTGAATGGACGTTTTGATTTCAACAGCCACGTTTCATTCAACCAGACTACCGACTCCCTGCTGAGGCAGACGAACATCAACGAACTGGAGCTGGATTTCGACCAGGTGAAATATATCGACAGTTCCGCCATGGGCATGCTGCTGTTGCTCAAGGAGCGGGCAAAAGGTGCGTCGAAGTCCATCACGCTGCTCAATTGCAAGGGTGCGGTGGCGCAGGTTTTCGAGCTATCGAATTTCCGCCGCTTGTTCACCATCAAGTAAATGGATGGTCGCATGGGCAAGTCGGGCATGACGGTCATGGTGGTGGACGACATCGCCAACAACGTTGCGATCGCCGGCCAGGTGGTCAAAAGAATGGGGCACCGCCTTATCGAGGCGCGTTCGGGAGAGGAAGCGCTGGAGAAGTTCCTTGCCGAACCGCCGGACATGATCCTGATGGACGTGATGATGCCCGGGATCGGCGGCCTGGAAGCGACACGGCGCATCCGGCAGGCGGCGGGCTCGCGCTGGCTGCCGATCCTGATGGTCACCGCGCTCACGGGTGAGGACGAGGTTCTTGAAGGGCTGCGGGCGGGGGCGGACGACTATTTGACCAAGCCGCTGTCCTTTCCGGTGTTTCAGGCCAAGATCCAGGTGTTCCAGCGGATCGCCGAACTGCAGCAGGCGCTTTCCCGGCACTCGGCGGAACTGGCCGCCTACTACCGGCAGGCGGAAGACGAGCGGCGCCTCGGGGCGCGGCTGATGGAGTACATGGTCAACCGCGAAGGACTCGATGACCCCGCCTTGCGCTACCGCGTGACCCCCGCATGGCATTTCAGCGGCGATCTGATCGCCGCTGCGCGCACGCCCGGAAAATGCCACCATATCCTGCTCAGCGACGGCATGGGCCATGGCCTGCCCGCAGCGATGGCCTCGCTGCCGCAGTTCGATACCTTTTACGCCATGACCGAGCTTGGCTACGGCATCGGACGCATCGCCGAGGTCATGAACAGCCGCATGCACACCATGATGCCTCCGGGACGCTATGCCGCCCTGACGCTCGTTTCGATCAATTCCGTGATGGGGACGATCGAGGTCTGGAACGGCGGAAATCCCTATCCCCGCCTGGTCGATGCCGACGGGAAAATCGTCAAGCATTGGAAATCCCGGCATGTGCCGCTCGGTCTGTTGTCGCCGGAAGAATTCTCCGCGGAACTCGAGGTGTATTCCTACGAAGGGGAATGCCAGCTGTTCCTGTGGACGGATGGCCTGACCGAGGCTGAAAATGCCGCAGGCGAGCAGTTCGGCGCCGAGCGTGCCTGCGCAACGCTGGAATCGGCCGCGCCGACGCATCGTTTCGAGGCGCTGGTGGCGGCGCTGGACGAGCATCGGGCGGGTGCGCTGGCGGACGACATCAGCGTGCTGATGGCGGCGGTTCCCGCTCCGGGCACGCTGGAGCAGCCGGCTGCGCATGCGGCCGCTGCGGAATACGGGAGCGATGGCCTGTGCATGTCGTTCCATTTCGAGGCGCAGGACCTGAAAAACCTGGATGTGGTGCCGACCCTGTCCGGCGTGATCGAGCGGATCGCGGCGACGAAAGAGCATGCCGGCCAGATTTTCCTTATTCTGTCCGAACTGGTGTCCAATGCGCTGGATCATGGACTGTTGCGGATGGATTCCTCGCTTAAAACGAGCAGCGACGGTTTCGCCGCCTACGCGGCCCGGCGCCAGAACGCCTTGAAGGAACTGCAGGAGGGGTTCATCGACATCGGGATCGAGATCCTGCGGCGCGATAACCGGAAGATGGTGAAAATCTCCGTGCGCGACAGCGGTCCCGGATTCAATTGGACGGCCCGCTCGCGGATGTCGGAGAACGGGTTGCATGGGCGCGGCATCGAGCTGGTGCGGCGCTTGAGCCATGAAGTGCTATACACCGGTACCGGCAACGAGGTGGTCGTGTATTACGAACTGAATCCTTTGAGCCGCGCTATCGGCGATAAGCGGAACCATCCGCTTATGCAGTAATGGGGTCGGCGCCCTTGCAATCAAGGGTGGGTTCATTGCCGCGCTACGGCCGGACGTCGCTTCGAAATCAGTCAGACCTTCAGTTCGGGCGGCAGGTGGGGAGCGAGGATCTGCAGCATCTGAGCGAAGACTTTCGGGCTGGCGGCGACGATGTTGCCGGACTCGAGAAAGCCCTCGTCGCCCATGAAATTGCCGACCAGCGCGCCGGATTCCTGCGCGATCAGGCTGCCGGCGGCAAGATCCCAGGGCTGCAGGCGCATCTCCCAGAAGCCGTCGTAGCGGCCGCAGCCGACATAGGCGAGATCGAGCGCGGCGGAGCCGGGGCGGCGCAGGCCGGAGGTGGCGTGCATCATGTCGCGGAACATGTTGATGTAGGCCTCGGCGAAGCTGAAATCGCGGAAGGGGAAGCCGGTGCCGATCAGGCATTCGGAAAGCTTGCTGCGTTTGCTGGCACGGATGCGGCGCTCGTTGAGATAGGCGCCACGGCCGCGGCTGGCGGTGAAGAGCTCGTTGCGGGCCGGATCGTACACCACGGCCTGAGTGATCTGGCCCTTGTGCCTGAGCGCGATGGAGACCGAATATTGCTGCAGGCCATGGAGGAAGTTGGTGGTGCCGTCGAGCGGGTCGATGATCCACTGGTAATCCTCGCCGTTCCTGGCATCGGCCGCGCCGGACTCCTCTGCTAAAATCCCGTGATTCGGATAGGCGTCGAGCAGGGTTTCGATGATGGCGCGTTCCGCCATCTGGTCCACTTCGCTGACGTAATCGCGATCCTGCTTGCTGCGCACGGTGAGTTGATCGAGGTCGAGCGAGGCGCGATTGATGATCGCCCCGGCTTTGCGAGCGGCTTTCACCGCCGTATTGAGCATGGGATGCATGATGTCTGGCAAACGATTCAAAGAACGAACCCGCTATTTTACTTGATGACCCTGTCAGACCCGAAACTTCTCGCCAATATTCGCATCGTGCTGACGCGCACCAGCCACCCGGGCAACATCGGCGCGGCGGCGCGGGCGATGAAGACGATGGAGCTGGCGCAGCTGGTTCTGGTCGATCCGGCCATCTTCCCCAACAGCCAGGCCGACGCCATGGCCTCCGGCGCGACCGACCTGCTGGCGCAGGCGAGGGTGTGCGCCACGCTGGCCGAAGCACTGGCCGACACCACTTTGGCGCTGGGCGTGTCGGCACGCCGGCGCGACATCGTGGCCGAGGTGCTGACGCCGCCCGAGGCGTCCGTCCGCTTGCTGATCGAAGCACAAGCCGGCCCGGTGGCCCTGGTGTTCGGCAACGAAACCAGCGGGCTGTCGAACGAGGAACTGAGCCTGTGCCAGGGGCTGGTGACGATCGCCGCCAACCCCGACTACAGTTCGCTCAACCTGGCGGCGGCGGTGCAGGTGCTGAGCTACGAGATCCGTCAGACCTGGCTGCGGCGTGCGAGTTGGCCGCAGCCGGATATCGATGCGGCGACGGGCGACGAGGTGGAGAAGTTGTACGGCCACCTGGAAACCACGCTGGCCGAACTGGAATTTCTGAACCGTGGCTCGCCTGGCAAACTGATGCTGAAGCTGCGGCGGCTGTTCGCGCGCACGCGGCTGGCGAAGGAAGAAGTGAACATCCTGCGCGGGATCCTGACCGCGGCGCAGGAGGCGAAACAGGCGGCGGCCAAGGCGCGGAAGTCCGATATCCAATAATTGACCAAGTTACCCGGAAACAGCATCCTCCAGCGCATGAACCTGCTCAGCAAATTCAAGGAAGACATCGCCGTCGTATTCGACCGTGACCCGGCGGCGCGCTCGACGTTTGAAGTTGTCACCACCTATCCCGGCTTTCATGCCATCGCTATCCACCGGCTGGCGAACAAGCTGTGGCGCATGGAGTGGAAATGGCTGGCGCGTTTCATCTCGCATCTCGGCCGCTGGTTCACCGGCATCGAGATCCATCCCGGCGCCACTATCGGCCGCCGCGTGTTCATCGACCACGGCATGGGCGTGGTGGTGGGCGAGACCGCGGAAATCGGCGACGACTGCACGCTGTATCACGGCGTGACCCTGGGCGGCACCTCGTGGAACAAGGGCAAGCGCCACCCCACCCTGATGCCCGGCGTGGTGGTGGGGGCGGGCGCCAAGATCCTCGGCCCGATCACCATCGGCGCCAATGCGCGCGTCGGCTCCAATGCCGTGGTGGTGAAGGATGTGCCGGACAATGCGACGGCGGTGGGTATTCCCGCCCGCATTCTCGACAGCGCGGCGGAAATTCAACGCAACCAGCAGGCGGAAAAGCTGGGTTTCTCGGCCTATGCCATTTCCGCCGACATGAACGACCCGATGGTGAAGGCGATCCATGGACTGATCGACCATTCCGCCCACACCGATCATCGGCTGGAACTGATTTTGGCTCAGTTGCAGAAGCTGGGCGTGGAAATGCCGGCAGGGCAGGACAAGCCCGACGATTTCGATCCGAACTATCTGAATAAAATAGTTGACTAAATTGCTTGGGTAATGAATAGTTGACCGAAATGCTCAGGTATTTTATAGTTCGGATGAAATTTCAGGAGAATAGTCATGAGGCTGACCACCAAGGGTCGATTTGCGGTTACCGCCATGCTCGACCTGGCGCTACGCGGCGGCAAGAGTCCGGTGACGCTGGCCGGAATCAGCGAGCGCCAGGACATCTCTCTGTCGTACCTGGAGCAGCTTTTCAGCCGCCTGCGCCGCCATGAGCTGGTCGAAAGCGTGCGCGGCCCGGGCGGCGGCTATTACCTTGCCCGGCCGCTCGCAGATGTCAGCGTGGCCGACATCATTCGCGCGGTCGACGAACCCATCGACGCCACCCAGTGCGGCGGCAAGGAAAACTGCCACGACGAGCACCGTTGTCTGACGCACGACTTGTGGACGGGACTCAACGCCCACATTTACGATTACCTGGACAACGTGACGCTGGCCACGCTGGTGGCCAGGCAGGACGAATGCAAGGAAAAGGTGGTTCAGGATCGCCGCGCATCAAAATCGAAGATGACGCTGGCTGTTTGAACGGTTCATTCAGGACAAAACGATGAAAACATTGTATTTCGATTATTCCGCCACCACCCCGGTCGATCCCCGCGTGGCCGAAAAGATGATCCCTTATCTGACCGAGCATTTCGGCAACCCGGCATCGCGCTCGCATCCGTTCGGCTGGGAAGCCGAAAAGGCAGTGGAAGACGCGCGTGCCCAGGTCGCTGCGCTGGTCGGCGCCGACCCCAAGGAAATCGTATTCACTTCCGGCGCCACCGAATCGAACAACCTCGCCATCAAGGGCGCCGGCCACTTCTACTCGGGCACCAAGGGCAAGCACATCATCACCGTGCGCACCGAGCACAAGGCGGTGCTCGACACCGTGCGCGAGATGGAGCGCCAGGGTTTCGAGGCGACCTACCTCAACGTCAAGGAAAACGGCCTCATCGATCTCGACGCCTTCCGCGCGGCGATCCGTCCCGACACCGTGCTGGCCTCGGTGATGGCGGTCAACAACGAGATCGGCGTGATCCAGGACATCGAGTCGCTCGGCAGGATCTGCCGCGAGAAGGGCGTGATCTTCCACGTCGACGCGGCGCAGGCCACCGGCAAGATGCCGATCGACCTGAAGACGCTGCCAGTCGACCTGATGTCGTTCTCGGCGCACAAGACCTACGGCCCCAAGGGCATCGGCGCGCTGTACGTGCGCCGCAAGCCGCGCATCCGCCTGGAGGCGCAGATGCATGGCGGCGGCCACGAGCGCGGCATGCGTTCAGGCACTCTGGCCACCCATCAGATCGTCGGCATGGGCGAGGCTTTCCGCATCGCCCGTGAAGAAATGGCGACCGAGAACGAGCGCATCCGCATGCTGCGCGACCGCCTGTATGCGGGCCTCAAGGATATCGAGGAAGTGCATCTGAACGGCGACATGGACCAGCGCGTGCCGCACAACCTCAACGTCAGCTTCAATTTCGTCGAAGGCGAGTCGCTGATCATGGCGATCAAGGATCTGGCGGTGTCGTCCGGTTCCGCCTGCACCTCGGCCAGTCTGGAGCCGTCCTACGTGCTGCGCGCACTGGGCCGCAGCGACGAACTGGCGCACAGTTCAATCCGTTTCTCCATCGGCCGCTTCACCACCGAGGAAGAAGTCGACTACGCCATCAAGCTGCTGCACGAGAAGATCGGCAAGCTGCGCGAGCTTTCCCCGTTGTGGGAGATGTTCAAGGAAGGCGTCGATCTGAATACCGTGCAGTGGGCTGCGCATTAATAGGAGTCAGGATTCAGGGATCAGGATTCAGGGAATGAGCGGCCAAAGGCCGCGCCAATCAACCAGGTGCGAAACACATCGCCCCTGACCCCTGAATCCCGACCCCTGCCCCCTAATTAAAAGGAGCAACAAATGTCTTACAGCGACAAAGTACTCGACCATTACGAAAATCCCCGCAACGTCGGTTCCTTCGGCAGGGAGGATGAAGACGTCGGCACCGGCATGGTCGGCGCGCCCGCCTGCGGCGACGTGATGAAGCTGCAGATCAAGGTCGGCAAGGATGGTCTGATCGAAGACGCCAAGTTCAAGACCTACGGCTGCGGCTCGGCGATCGCCTCGTCCTCGCTGGTAACCGAATGGGTCAAGGGCAAGACGCTCGACCAGGCGATGGAAATCAAGAACACCGCGATCGCCGAAGAACTTGCGCTGCCGCCGGTCAAGATCCACTGCTCGATCCTGGCCGAAGATGCGATCAAGGCCGCGGTTGCCGACTACAAGCAGAAGCACAGTCAGGAGTAGATTATGGCCGTCACGCTTTCCGAGCGCGCAGCGCAACACGTCACGAACTACCTTGCCAAACGCGGCAAGGGCGTCGGCATCCGTCTCGGCGTGCGCACCACCGGCTGTTCCGGCATGGCCTACAAGCTGGAGTTCGCCGACGAGACGCCCGCCGGCGACGAGATTTTCACCAGCCACGGGGTAACTGTGTTTGTCGACCCGAAAAGCCTGCCCTACATCGACGGCACCGAACTCGACTATGCCCGCGAAGGCTTGAACGAGGGCTTCAGGTTCAACAATCCGAACGTGAAGAACGAGTGCGGCTGCGGCGAGTCGTTCAACGTTTAAGGGGTCAGGGGTCGAGATTCAGGGGTCAGGGCTTTTGTGCGGCCTTTGGCTGTGCCTTTAAAATGACGCGCAGCAACGCAGCCCCTGAATCCGGATCCCTGAATCCTGATCCCTAAAATGGATTTCACCCAGACCCACTTCGAACTGTTCGGCCTGCCCACGGCCTACGCACTTGACCGCGACAAGCTCGACGCCGTCTACCGCGAACTGCAGAACACCGTGCATCCGGACCGCTTCGCCGCGCAGCCGGGGGCTGGACAGCGGGTGGCGATGCAGTGGGCGACGCAGGTGAACGAGGCGTACCAGACGCTCAAGCACCCGGTGAACCGGGGCGTGTATCTGCTGCGCTTGCAGGGAATCGATGCGCTCGCTGCCGGCAACACCAAAATGTCCCCTGCATTCCTGATGCAGCAGATGGAATGGCGGGAGACAATCGAGGACGCGCGCGCGAACAAAAACGTAACGGCACTGGACGCCGTGTCCGGCGACCTGCGCGCAGCGCATCGCCGCATCGAGGCGCAACTGGCCGAGCTGATCGACACGGCGCACGATTTTGCGGCGGCCTCCGAGGCCGTGCGCCAGCTGCGATTCATGGACAAACTCATCGCCGAGGTCGGCGACGTCTACGAAGAACTGGAAAGTTAAGATGGCTCTGCTGCAGATTGCCGAACCCGGCATGTCCACCGCGCCCCACCAGCACCGGCTGGCGGTAGGCATCGATCTGGGCACCACCAATTCGCTGGTATCCACGGTGCGTTCCGGCCTGGCTGTGGTGCTGGACGACGAAGCCGGACATTCGCTGCTGCCTTCGGTCGTGCGTTATCACGCAACGGGCCAGGTCGACGTGGGCTATGCCGCAAAATCCGCACAAAACAGCGATCCGCACAACACCATCGCCTCGGTCAAACGCTTCATGGGGCGCGGCATTGCCGACATCGAGGACATCGCCAGCTTGCCGTATCGCTTCGTCGATGCGCCCGGCATGGTGCAGTTGAGAACGGCCGCCGGAGTGAAAAGTCCGGTCGAAGTGTCGGCCGAAATCCTGAAAGCCCTGCGCCAGCGCGCGGAAGCCGCGCTGGATGGCGAACTGGTCGGCGCGGTGATTACCGTGCCGGCGTATTTCGACGACGCCCAGCGCCAAGCCACCAAGGATGCCGCTCAACTCGCCGGCCTCAACGTGCTGCGCCTGCTGAACGAGCCGACTGCAGCGGCGATCGCCTACGGCCTCGACAATGCGTCGGAGGGGGTCTATGCGGTGTATGACCTCGGCGGCGGCACGTTCGACATTTCCATCCTGAGGCTGTCCAAGGGCGTGTTCGAGGTACTGGCCACCAACGGCGATTCGGCGCTGGGCGGCGACGACTTCGACCAGCGCATCTTCTGCTGGATGCTCGAGCAGGCTCGTTTCGAGCCGCTGTCGGCGGGCGATATGCGGCTGTTGCTGACCAAGGCGCGCGACGCCAAGGAAGCCCTGACCGAACATACCGAGGTGCGCGTCACTGCGGTGCTGTCGACCGGCGAAATGATGGACGCAACGCTAACCCAGGCCGCGTTCAACGCCATGACCGCGGGCCTGGTCAGCAAGACGCTCGCCCCCACCCGCAAGGCGCTGCGCGACGCGGGTCTGGCCGCGAACGACGTGAAAGGCGTGGTGATGGTGGGCGGTTCGACGCGCATGCCGTGCGTGCGCCAGGCGGTGGCCGATTTCTTCAGGCAGACCCCGCTGACCAATCTCGATCCCGACAAGGTCGTCGCGCTCGGCGCGGCCATGCAGGCCGATGTGCTGGCGGGCAATCGCACCGGCGACGACTGGCTGCTGCTCGATGTGATCCCGCTGTCGCTGGGTCTGGAAACCATGGGCGGGCTGACCGAGAAGGTCATCCCGCGCAATACCACCATTCCCACCGCACGCGCGCAGGAATTCACCACCTTCAAGGACGGCCAGACCGCAATGAGCGTGCACGTGCTGCAGGGCGAGCGCGAGCTGGCATCCGACTGCCGCTCGCTGGCACGTTTCGAACTGCGCGGCATTCCGCCGATGGTGGCGGGCGCTGCACGCATTCGCGTCACTTTTCAGGTCGATGCCGACGGACTGCTGTCGGTGTCGGCGCGCGAACAAAGCAGCGGCATCGAAGCGAGCGTGCAGGTCAAGCCCTCGTACGGGCTGGGCGACGAAGACATCACCCGCATGCTGAAGGATGCCTTTACCCATGCCAAGGATGACATGTACGCGCGCGCGCTGAACGAACAGATCGTCGATGCGCAGGGCCTGATCGCCGCCACCCGTGCGGCCATGGCGGAAGATGGCGCACTGCTCGACGCGGCGGAAAGCGCGGCGATCGAGGCCGGCATCGACGCACTTGAACGCCTGCTGTCGAGCCCCGATGCCAGGTCCGATCATCACCTGGCCATCAAGCGCGGCATCGAAGCGCTGAATGCGGCCACCACCGAATTTGCCCAGCGCCGCATGGATCAAAACGTGCGCCGGGCGATGGCCGGGAAAAAACTGGAAACGTTTGGTTGAACCTGATTATGTTGAACGCAGATTTCATCGAATCCCTGCGGGTGCGGCTCGACGCGCATCCGATCTACGCGGCTGTCGCCACACCGGGCGACCTGCGCGTGTTCATGCAGCATCACGTCTATTCGGTATGGGATTTCATGTCGCTGATCAAATATCTGCAGAACGAAGTCGCGCCCGCGCGCTGGCCGTGGATGCCGGGCGGCGACGCTGCGGTGCAGCGCTTCATCAACGAGATGGTGCTTGAAGAGGAAACCGACGTCGCGCCGCCAGGGCAGGAAGGCCATACCAGCCACTTCATGCTGTATCTCGCCGCCATGCGCGAAATCGGCGCCGATCCCGGCGTGCCTGCGCGCTTCGTGCAGAAAGTGGCGGAGGAGGGGGTCGATGCGGCCCTCGACGCAGGTCTGGCGCCCACGCCGTCCGTTGCTTTCACCCGCACCACCTTCGATTTTCTTGCCAGCGGCAAGCCGCACACCGTTGCCGCCGCGCTGGCGCTGGGCCGCGAGCACATCATCCCGTCGATGTTCCGCGCGCTGCTGTCGCGCATGGCGGTGACCGAAGCACAGGCGCCGAGCTTCCACTATTACCTCAACCGCCACGTTCACCTGGATGGGGATTCCCACGCACCGCTGTCGCGGCGACTGCTCGCCGCGCTATGTGGCGATGACCCGGGAAAATGGCGCGAGGCCGAAGCGGCGGCCGAAACCGCCGTCGACGCGCGGTTACAATTATGGGACGGCGCACTCGCCGCCTTGCCGGGCCGGCAATCCAAAGCCGCCTGACCGTATCCCAATTCAGTCGTATTCAATCAAAAAGCCATGCCTCAACTCATCGTACTGCCCCACGTCGAACTCTGCCCCGAAGGCACCGTGATCGATGCCAAACCCGGCGACACCATCTGCGACACCCTGCTCGCCAACGGCGTCGAGATCGAGCACGCCTGCGAAAAATCCTGCGCCTGCACCACCTGCCACGTCATCGTGCGCGAAGGCTTCAATTCGCTGGACGCGTCCACCGAAGAAGAGGACGATCTGCTCGACAAGGCCTGGGGCCTGGAGCCGCAGTCGCGGCTGTCGTGCCAGGCGCGCGTGGCCGGCAGCGACCTGGTGATCGAGATTCCAAAATACACCATCAATATGGTCAAGGAAGGGCATTGATATGAAGTGGACGGACACCCTCGACATCGCCATCGAACTCGCCGAGGCGCATCCCGAAATCGACCCGCGCACCATCCGCTTCACCGACCTGCATGGCTGGGTGATGGAGCTGCCCGATTTCGACGACGACCCCAACCATTCCGGCGAGAAAATTCTTGAGGCGATCCAGATGGCGTGGATCGACGAGGTCAATTAATCGGGCAACATGCCACCGGATCATCGTCCCCGCTTTTGATATTCTTCAACGCCAGCCGGCGTACCTGAAATCGGGCGGATTGACGGCCAGCGCAATCGAAAACCCTGCCATGCGGCCGCGGCGCCTGCTGTTTCGACCGCAGAAAGCCTGCCCCGCCTCGTGCTAGACTCCCCCAAAACTCGAGACAAGCATGGCCGAGGAGACTGATCTTTCCCGTACCGAACCGGCAAGTCCGCAGCGTCTGCAACAGGCGCGCAGCGCGGGCGACGTGCCGCGCTCTGCCGAACTCACGGCGTGGGTCGTGCTGCTGTCGGCGCTGGGCATGCTGGGCTGGCTGGCGCCGCGGCTGTTGAAT
This sequence comes from Thiobacillus sp., assembly GCA_035436705.1. Classification (GTDB taxonomy): domain Bacteria; phylum Pseudomonadota; class Gammaproteobacteria; order Burkholderiales; family Thiobacillaceae; genus Thiobacillus. The sequence goes on from DAOMWT010000017.1 coordinate 32,198, forward strand.
GCCTTGCAGGCGATGACCGAGGCGGCGTTCATTCACGCGGCGACGCCGCTTTCCCCGGTTTTTCTTGAGGCGGTCTGGTCGGCGCTGTGGGCTTTGCTGCCGCTACTGGCCGTCATTTTTGCCGCTGCACTGGTGGCGCCGGTGCTGTTCTCGGGATGGGTGTTCGCGCCCCAGGTCAGCCGCGCCGATCCTTTCAAGCCCTTTACCCGGCTGCTTTCCGTCGATTTTCTGTTCGATGGAACGCAGGCGCTGCTCAAGCTGGTGCTCGCCGTCGCCGCTGTGGGCTGGGCGCTGGCAAGCGGCTGGCCGCAGCTGCAGGATCTGGCCGGCAGCGGGATCGGCGTGGC
>DAOMWT010000018.1:0-30918 GCA_035436705.1 Thiobacillus sp.
GCGCTCGAAACCGCCGGCGCCGACCTTCTCCTCATCACGAATCTCGAAACAGGGCGGCAGCGCGCACGGTTCGGCATCGCGCGCGAGCAGCATCTGCAGGCGGCAATGCGCGGGCTGCAGGCGCTGCTTGCGGCAATCCCATTCCGGCAGCAGGATGCCGTCGGCCAGCATCAGGTCGTCGTCGGCCTCGGCCGGCAGGTCGAGGTCGAAGCGCACCCGGCTGGCGGTGCTGTTGTCGTCGTCGGCGATGCTGAGGATGTCGAGGTCGTTGGCCGCTTTGCTTGCATGCTCGTTTTCGTCCTCGTCGAGCGGGCGGTCGACCTTGATGAACTCGGCCCAGGAAAACAGGCTTTCGGCACGAAACAGCAGCATGAACGGGTTCTTCGCCTGCGGCATCTCGACCCGCTCGGCGCGCCGCTTGCGTCCTTCCTGGTCGGCTGAGGATTGAGTGCTTGCCGGTGACGGCGTTTTCGCGCTGCCAGCCTGGCGCTGCTGCCCCGGGTTGTGAGGTGGCTGCGGGTGCAGCCATAGCGGCACCGGCAGTGGCGCCTGCCTGCCAGGCTCGAATTGCCCGACCGAACCCGGCTCGTCCAGCGCCGCGCGAATTGCGGCTTCGGCTATACGTTCCTGACCGCCCAAGGTATCCGGATGCGGACGCAATGCGAACAAGCTCTCGACCAGCTTGCGATAACGCCGCGCCAGACCGGGCAGCGCATCCAGGGTGGCGCGCGTCGCCTGCTGGTTGCGCACGATCCACGGCGCATCCGGCGCAACATCGTGCGCGGCGAGCGCGAGCAGCCACAGGTACAGTTCGCGGTTCTGCGCGCGCTCCGGAAAGACGTCGAGCGCGGCCGGCAGGTGCAGCGTGGTGTCGTCGGTCCAGGTCAGTTCCACCTTGTCGCCGATGCCTGCCACGCGTTCCATCCAGCTGCGGCGCGCGCCATGCGCGGTCGCGGTGCCGGCGCGCAGCGTCAGGCCGGCATCGCCGCCCAGCGCGCGGAAGAAGATCGGCGCAATGCGCTCGATCTGCTTGAGTTCCACGCGCGCCTTGGGAAAGCCGCGATACGCGCTACGGGTGATCAGCCTGTTCCACAAGCCGCCGACGAATTCTTCCATGGCTAGCTCCTGTCCTGGGTCGGGAGGCCGGCGACCGGCTTGATCGGTATGGCGCGGGCGGCCCTGACATTGAAGGCGGCTTCGGACTCGGCGTGCAGGTCGTGCACCCAGTTCAGCAATGGCCCGCTCGGATTGCCGGCCTGCGTCTGGTCGCAGGCATCCACGCATTGGCCGCACTGCACGCAGGCGAACATCATGCGCTTGACGTTGCGCGGGTTCAGGCGCATCGGGCATACATGGTCGCAGGCCGAATAGCAGGTGGAACAATCCTTGGCGCGCGAGCGCGTGAAACCGACCACCATCGCCTTGTCGTTGCTCATCCAGGCCAGGCTCTGGAACAGGCCGACCGCGCAGGCATAGCGGCAAAAAAGGTGGCGCGCGAACATGAACTCGACGAAGAACGCGATGCTGGCGGCGCTGAGGAAAATCGTCTGGTTGCGCGTCAGGGTGCCGTGCCAGATATTGCCGTATATCTCGGCCGGCGGCAGCAGGTAGGTCAGCAGCACCACCGCCCACAAGGCCGCGCAAGCGATGACCAGCGGAATTACGGCGAACCACCAGAGCGCGTCGTGGCGGGTTTCGCTGCCGTCCGGGTTGCGGGCCGGCAGTGGCTTCCTGTCCCACAGGCTTTGCTTGCCGATCGCGCGCCGCAGCGTCTGGTTGATGGTTTCGACGATCGAGAAATGCGGGCAGAGCCAGCCGCAATACAGCCGCCCCCATTTCAGGCTGACATAGATCAGCGTACCGCCGACCGCCAGCAGCGGCAGAAAACCGCGCAATACGATGTTCAGCGAGGCCTGCGCGGTGGAAGCGCGGCCAGCCAGGAAGTCGTCCATCCCCAGCGTCCAGTCGAAGCCGAACAGGATCAAGTGCTTGAGATTCAGGTCGAGCCGAAAGATGTCGAAGACCGGGGCGAACACGAACAGCAGGAAAAATCCCGCCTGGGTCAGCTGGCGCCAGCGCTGCACCGGCAATCCAAGCCAGCCGCGCGTGCTGCGAGCGATGCTGGCACGGATTGCGGAAGCTGCCTGGATGCCTACCACTTGCGGCTCCCGGGCAGAGGATAGACGAAGGTCTGCCCGGCGATCGCGCGCGACAGGCCAAGCACGCCCAGCAGCACCAGCGTCGCATGGCAGCACAGGACATACAGCAGCAACAGTATCCAGGCTGCCGGCCGGTCGAGGTCGACGGTCAGCACGAACAGGGCGGGCACGGCGATCAGCAGCAGGCCCGCCCAGAGACTTGCCGTGACCGCCTGGCGCAGATGGCAGCGCGTGAGCGGATTGGCACTTGCGCGATGCCGGTGAGCGAGCCACAGCAGCAGCAGGAATGCCAGGCCGGGTGCCAGCAGCAGATTGATCAGGTAGAGCGCTTCTGCCTGCATGGCCTGTTCGCGCGGGGCGGGTGGGGCGTCCATGCGATTACTGGCCGAAGCTTGCCTTGATCACTTCCAGCAAGGCCTCGGCGGTGTCCGCATCGTCGGTCAGCGACTGGACCAGCGCGGCTTCGCAGGCGGCGACCGGATCGCAGCCTGCGCCGATGAGGCTGGCTGCGTATACCAGCAGGCGTGTCGAAGCCGCTTCCTCCAGATCGTGGTCCTTGAGCTGGCGGAAGTGGCGGGCCAGTGTGACGAGTTGTTTTGCCAGCATCGGCGCGACGCCGGTTTCGGCGATCACGATTTTCTCTTCCAGCGCGGCCGGCGGAAAATCGAAGTTGATCGCGATAAAGCGCTGGCGCGTCGATGGCTTCAGGCTTTTCAGCAGGTTCTGGTAGCCGGGGTTGTAGGAAACCACCAGCATGAATTCGTCGGGCGCATGCAATTCCTCGCCGGTGCGCTCGATCGGCAGGATGCGCCGGTCGTCGGTCAGCGGATGCAGCACCACGGTGGTGTCCTTGCGCGCTTCCACCACTTCGTCCAGGTAGCAGATGCCACCTTGCCGCACCGCGCGCGTCAGCGGGCCGTCCGACCAGACGGTCTGACCGTCGCCGATCAGATGGCGGCCGACCAGGTCGGCGCTGGTCAGGTCGTCGTGGCAGGCCACCGTGATCAGCGGCCGCGCCAGGCGCGCTGCCATGTGCGCGACGAAGCGCGTCTTGCCGCAGCCGGTCGGCCCCTTGATCAGCAGCGGCAGGCGCTTGCGGAAGGCGTATTCGAACAGTTCGCACTCGTTGCCGACCGGCTGGTAGAACGGAATATTCAGGGTGGCCTCCAGGCCGGGAGCGGTCAGGTCGTTCATGGGGTTCTCCAGTTAAGTCTGTGCCATGTGGAAGGCATACCCGATCAGGCCTAATACCAGCACCAGCCAGCCCAGCACGATCCAGCGCCACGGTGCGATCGCGCCTTGCAGGGCCATGAAGCGGTCGATCACGATGCGGCCCTTGATCAGTGTCGTCAACAGCACCGGGGCCAGGATGGCATTGTCGGAGAGCGTGGCTTGCGACAGGCCGACCGCCACCGCCGTCATTGCAAGCAGAGTCAGCCATTGAAAAGTCGCCGCTTTCATCATGGTCAGTGCAGTACGTAAATCAAGGGAAATAGAATGATCCACACCAGGTCGACCATGTGCCAGTAGGCGGCACCGGTTTCGACGCCACCGTAGCTGGCCGCGCTGTAGCCGCCTTTCCATGCCTTGAGCGTCACGGCGCCGAGGATGACCATGCCGAGCACGACATGCATGAAGTGAAAAAAGCCGAGGCCGAGATAAAACATGAAAAATGTATTGGTCGACATGGTGATGCCGGCCTCGATCTTGGCGCTGAATTCGACCAGCTTGAGCACCAGGAACGCACCACCGCAGGTCATCGCGGCGAGCAACCAATAGGTACAGGAACGGGATCGGCCATGCCGGATTTGATCGACGGCACGTACCACGAAATAACTGCTGGAAATCAGCAGAACGGTATTGATGGCGCCGCTGAGCTGATCCAGCTCCAGTTGCGACGCGTTGAACAATTCGACATTGCGCGTGCGGGCAAATGCATACGCCAGAAAAAAGACGCCGAATACCAGCAATTCGGCAAGAATGAAAAACCACATGGCAAGATCGCCCGGTAGCTCGCGGCGATCGTCATGGGGGGGGGAGGAAGTGATTGCCAGGTTCAAGTCGGTATCCTTGTCCGCCCGGCAAGCCGGGCGGATTGTCAGGCTCAGGTCGTAGCGGCCTCACTCTTTCCCTTGATGAAGAAGCTGGCAATGTACAGCACGAGGCCAACCAGGAAGATCAGGCCGGAAACTTCACGCATCCAGTAGAACAGCGAGACCTGTTCCTGCGCCGCCATGAACGACATCGGTTCTGCTGCGATGCGCTGCAGCCAGATCTGCAGGATGCCGGCGGCGGTCAGGAACAGCGTGATGAAGACCATCGCGACCGTCATCAGCCAGAACGACCACATTTCGACTACCTGCGAGATCCTGCTGTTGGCGGCACGGCCGCGCATCAGCGGCATGGTGTAGCTGATCATGGTCATCACGACCATCGCATACGCGCCATAGAACGCCATGTGACCGTGCGCCGCCGTGATCTGGCTGCCATGGGTGTAGAAGTTCACCGGTGCGAGGGTGTGCAGGAAGCCCCAGACGCCGGCTCCCAGGAAAGCCATCACGCCGGTACCGAGCGCCCACAGCACGGCCGCCTTGTTCGGGTGTTCACGCCGTCTGCGGTTGACCATGTTGAATGCGAACACCGTCATCATGAAGAACGGAATCGGTTCCAGGGCGGAGAACACGCTGCCCCACCATTGCCAGTATTCCGGCGCGCCGATCCAGTAATAGTGGTGGCCGGTGCCGATGAGTCCGGTAATCAGCGCCATCGCAATGATCACGTACAGCCATTTCTCGATCACCTCGCGGTCCACGCCGGTCACCTTGATCAGCACGAACGCCAGCATCGCACCCATGATCAGTTCCCACACGCCTTCCACCCACAGGTGCACGACCCACCACCAGTAGTACTTGTCCTTGACGAGGTTGCCGGGGTTGTAGAACGAGAACAGGAAGAAAATCGCGAGTCCCCACAGGCCGATCAGCATCACCAGGTTGATCGTGGTCTTGCGGCCGCGCAGCACCGTCATCGACAGGTTGTACAGCATCGCCAGCGCCACGACCACGATGCCGATCTTGGTCGGCAGCGGCTGTTCGAGGAACTCCCTTCCCATCGTGGCCAGCAGGTCGTTGCCGGTCCATTTGGCCAGCGATGCGTAGGGCACCAGCAGGTAGCCGAGGATGGTCGCCGCTCCGGCGACGAGGAATATCCAGAACATCGCCAAGGCGAGCTTTGGACTATGCAGCTCGCGTTCCGACTCTTCCGGAATCAGGTAGTAGGCCGCGCCCATGAAGCCGAACAGCAGCCACACGATCAGCAGGTTGGTGTGCACCATGCGCGCCACGTTGAACGGGATGGCCGGGAACAGGAAATCCCCGACCACATACTGCAAGCCCATGATCAGACCGAATACGATCTGGCCGAGAAAGAGGCCGATTGCCGCGATGAAATAGGGCTTCGCGACCGCCTGTGATTTGTATTTCATAAAGTTCCCCGTTTGTTGCATTGCGTTTGATGACGTGCTTAGCCCTCAATGTTGGGCGGCCATTTGGATGTGTTGATCTCCGAGGCGTATTTGAGGAAGCTCACCAGGTCGTCAAGCTGCTGCTCGTCCAGGTGAAACTGGGGCATCTGGCGCCGTCCGGGGGCGCCGCTGGGCTGGATTTTCATCCAGGTCTTGATGAAGTCCGGCCCGCGCCGGGTGTAGACGTTGACCAGTTCCGGCGCGAAATAGGCGCCTTCGCCCATCATGGTGTGGCAGCCGATGCAGTTGCGCGTCTCCCATATGTGCTTGCCGCGCAAGGCAGACTCGCTCAGGTTTTCGCGGTTGTCGCGCTTGGGAAGCGTGTTCATGGTGTCGAACGTGAGGCCGAGTAACAGCAGGAAGAAGAACACCGCGCCGCCGTAAAAGATGTTGCGGGCTGCGGATTTTGTGAATGCCGAGCTCATTTGGTTGGGTCCCTTTCGTTTGCTGGGTTGGATACGAATCGCGTGCTGAGGCGCGTCCTCCATTTGCCTGCGCCAAGCTCGGCTATCGAGGTCTTAATATATATTTAAAATACATGTTAGGTAAAGAGGAAAATTCGCTTGTTGCTTTAGTGAGACAGTTCGGCGGGCGGCGAGCGGCGCTCACGCAGCGCTGCCTTCCGGGCCAAGATGCGTTGGGTGGTGCCGCACGAGCCGCATGCTGACGCATGCCTGAGTGCGCTTTCAGGTGGGCGGGGGATTGCCGGACTGGCGTGGTGCGCAAGCTTGCTCGCGCACCCGGTTGCGGTCTCTGCACTGCTAGCTGCAGGCATTCCGGGAATGAAAAAAGGGGCTTGCGCCCCTTTTCAGGTTTTTGCGAACGCCGGGCTCAGGACAGACCGCCGCGGTAGTCTGCGATGCCGGGGTTGGATTTGCCGACGCCGATGATTCTGGGCTCGTTCAGTTTCAGGCCCTTGATGACCTTCTTGTCGCGCAGATAGGCCGCGACGACATCCCATACCGGCTCGCCCTCTGCGCCTTCGCCCACCGGCGCCCAGCCGGCGACCTTATAGACCGTGTTGGCATCGACCGGCTTGCCTTTCAGCGTCATGTTGCTGATGCGCTGGCCGATTTTCCTGGTTGGGTTGATGGTGTATTCGATGCCGCCGACGCGCACCATGTCGCCGCCTTGCTGATAGTAGGGGTCGGTGTTGAACAGGTTGTCGGCGACGTCTTCCATGATGTTCTTGATGGTCTCGCCGGTCATCTCGGTCAGCGTGGTCTGCGGATAGGTGATGGCAGTCTGGTCCATCAGGCGCTCCATGGTGATGGCGTCGCCCGGCAGCAGCGTGGTGCCCCAGCGGAAGCCGGGCGAGAAGGCGGCATCCGCGCCTTTGACTTCCATTAGCGCGTCGACCAGCAACTGATCCCAGGTGCCGTTGAAGTTGCCGCGGCGATAGAGGAAGTCGTCGGTGACGGCGAGCTTCTCGCTGAGCTTGTCTTCGTAGGGCGCACGCACTTTCTTGATCAGTGCATCCATCGCCGGGTCGGCCGGCAACAGGTTGGAGAACACCGGCAGCAGGCGGTATTGGTAGCTTTGAATCTTGCCGCCGCGAACATCGAAGTCCATGACGCCGAGGAACTTGCCGTTGGAGCCCGCATTGGTCACCAGCGTGATGCCCTTGGCGTTCTTGACCTTGACCGGTTGCGGCACGCCGTCGTGGGTGTGGCCGCCGAAGATGGCGTCGACGCCGGTGACGCGGCTGGCCATCTTGAGGTCGACGTCCATGCCGTTGTGCGACAGCACCACGACCACCTGCGCGCCTTTGGCGCGTGCCTCGTCCACCCATTTCTGCATGCTGTCGTCGCGGATGCCGAAGCTCCAGTCGGGGACCATGTAGCGCGGGTTGGCGATCGGCGTGTAGGGGAAGGCCTGGCCGATGACGGCGATCTTCACGCCATTCTGTTCCTTCATGACGTAGGGCTTGAACACCTGGTCGCCGAAATCGTTGGTGACGATGTTTTGCGCGACGAACTCGATGCCGGCCTTCTTGAAGTCCTTGTTGACGATTTCCACCACGCGGTCGGCGCCGAAGGTCGATTCCCAGTGCGGTGTCATGATGTCCACGCCCAGCGCGATACAGGCGTCGACCATGTCCTGGGCATCGGTCCACAGCGACGTGGCCGAACCCTGCCAGGTATCGCCGCCGTCGAGCAGCAACGCGCCCGGGCGTTGCGCACGCAGCTTGTCAACCAGGGTTTTCAGGTGGGCGAAACCGCCGACCTTGCCGTAGACCTTGGCGGCTTCGGTGAAGTCGAGATAGGTGAAGGCGTGGGCCTCGGCGCTGCCGGGCTTGATGCCGTAGTGCTTCAGCAGATTCTGGCCGACCAGATGAGGGGCCTTGCCGAGCGCACTGCCGACGCCCAGGTTGACGTTGGGTTCACGGAACCAGATGGGCAGCAGCTGGGCATGGCAGTCGGTGAAATGCAGCAACGAAACGTTGCCGTGACGCGGTACATCGTAGAAATTGGACGGCACCTTGCCGCCCGCCAGTGCGGACTTGCTGTCCAGTGCCATGCCGGACGCAGCGGCGACAGCGAGTAGTTGCAGGAACTCGCGACGGTTCATGTGCATGGAATTTTCCTCAGGAATGTCAGGGGTGAAAGGGGATGTGGTTCGTATTGTCGGTTTACGCGCGCTATCCGTAAATAGTAGCTCCCGCTCATATTCATAAGGAGCGGTCCGGCAAACCAAATGAAAAAGCCCGGTTGCCCGGGCTTTTTCTGGTGTTGCAGTGACTTACTTGCGGAATACCGAGGCCTTCATCGGCAGGCCGTTCGACATCGCAGAATGGAAATATTCCAGGTTGTTCATGGTGGTGCTGTCTTCTGCGGGCGGTACGGCACGTGCCAGCTCCTTGAAGCAGAACGTATACTGATTCTGCAACGTCACCAGATAGTCGCCGCCGCTGAAGAACACCGGCCAGTGCACGGCTTGACCCACCACAGGCGAGACCAGATCGGAGCGGAGGCGGTTGCCGGCGTTCTGCATGTGGCAGCTGGCGCAGGCAAAGTTGCGCTGGCCCTTGCGGCTGTAGTAGGTTTTCTTGCCGTCTTCATACGCGGCCATGGCCTTGGGGCTCTGGACCTTGATGTTCATGATCATGCCGTCGGACAGCGTCCGCATATAGGCACTGAGCACGCCGATGGTCTTCGGATCGCTGAGCTTGAAGGGTGCTTCGCCATTCGCCACGCGACAGTCGTTGACGACGTTCTCCAGTGTCACGACCTTGCCCTTGGCTTCGTCGAACATGGGATAGTTGCCGGCGATCTGCTTGCCGCCATTGGGCATGCAATCCGCATAGGTTTTGCCGTTCTTGAAGGGGGTTTCCCACATCTTGCGGCCTTCTTCGATCTGCGAGTCGAAGGGCGGGAATTCCATGATGGCGTCGTACTGCGCTTTGCTGTCGGGGTCGAAAGCCAGCGCGCCGTAGACATAGTCCTCGAGTTTGACGTTGGGATATTTGGTTGTGAAGTACTTGATGAGGTCCTGCTGATCCTGCTCGGGCGAAGCGTGTACCGTGGCAGCGCCCAGGGCAATACCCAAACCAGCCATGCCTGCCAGCAATTTCAAGATGTTTTTTTGTTTCATGCCGTCCTCCTCAAACCTGATGATAAAACGCGAGCGGGGCATGCTGCCCCGCTCGGATATTGCCTGATTTAGCCGATGGTGGCTTCGGCGGAGTTCTTGTCGCCCTTGTTGTCGACCCAGTTGACGACGACCTTGTCGCCTTTCTTGGGGCCCTTGACCTTGAATCCCAGGTAGGGATTCTTGGAGATGGCGGTGCCGAAGTCGGCGTTCAGCACCGCGGCGCCGTTGATGGTGGCCGTCACGTCCTGAATGAAGTGGGCGGGCACCAGCTGGCCGGTTTTGGCGTCTTTGCGCAGGCCGGTTTCCATCGGGTGGTTCATCAACACTTTGACGTCGGCGACGTCGCCTGCCATGGTGGCGCGGATACGCATGGGTTCAGCCATTTGGCTTTCCTTTCTAAAAAGAATTCAGTTCAACGAAATGATGTCTGGCCAGGCCGGGATCAGCCGCCGCAGCCGCCGATGGTGACCTTGACTTCCTTGGCCGCGGTGTAGGACTTGCCGCCGGCGTTGACCACCGCGCGAACCAGCGAAGTCTGGACCATCTTGATGCGGGTGGAAATGTAGCCCTCGGCGCCGCCCGACAGGTTGTAGGTGCCGACCAGGGGAACGCCGTTCTTATCGGCGAGGATGGCGATGCTGGTCGTGCCGGCGATGCTGCTGGTGACTTCCACCGGCACAACCGAACCGTTCTCGGCGATGTCCGGCGCCTTGATGGCGATCTCCTTGCTGTCGGCCGGACCGGCAACGCCGAGCCCCTTCATCGCGTCGCCGACGTTCTTGGCTTCGAAGGCGGCCTTGTTCCAGGCAGCCATTGCCTGGGTGGGCTTCAGCAGGCCGGCGGCCACGGCGATGGCCACGGTGCCTGCGCCTGCGGTGCCTTTCAGTACGTTTCTACGAAGTGCATTCATTTGCATATCTCCTTGTTGAAAAATCTGCGGGTAATTACAGACCGTAAACGAAATCGGTCACTTTATCGATTTCGGCTTCCGTCAGCACGCCGTGCTTGCCGAACGGAATCATGCTGGTGGAGGGATTGGCGACGGTCGCATCCCAGATCTGGGCACGCAGCTTGGCTTTGTCTGGATAGCGTGCGCTCATGGCGATCAGGGGCGGGCCATACATTCCGGTGGATTCCGCATCGGGCACGGTCGGCATGCCGTGGCAGGCCAGGCAGTTGCCCTTGGAAAGGTTGAACGCGATGTCCTTGCCGGTTTCCTCCTTGGGAGCGGCTGCCTGTGCCAGCACCGTACCCGACAACATGATGGCGCTGATCGCGCAGGCCGTTGCTATTTGATGCAACTTACGCATAGTCATCCTCCTAAGTTTATTGACATGGTTATGAAAGCGCTTGCCGCTTGGGGATGCCCTGCAGTGAACGCTATCCAGTTATGGATGGGACCAAGCATAGTGGAATTTGTTTTTGGCATGCAAGGCCGGACATGAATCTTTACGTGCAAATCGCAGGGTAATTTCCTACCAGCCCCGCCCGATATGGGGCTGCGCGCGTGTCGCTAGTTTTTCCGCTGTGATTTTTCGATCTCCTGCCATTCGCGCCGCCGCGCCTCGGCCGCCGACATTTCGTGGAAACTGCCGTCGCCAGCCTTGATGCCGAGGGCGATCTGTTCGATGGCGGCGACCAGGTTGCCGCTCAATGCCGCCGCTTCGGCCTGCGCGCGATGACTGAGCAGGCGGTGCCCCTGCTGGGCGTGGGTCTGGGCGGCCAGCCGCCACAGGCGGCGGTCGAGTGGATACAGCGCCAGTTGCCTGTCGACCTGGGTCTGCGCATCGCTGCTGCGGCCTGCCGCCAGCAATGCGCTGATGTAGCCGTACTGCAAGGGACGGTAGCCGGGGTAGGCCTGGCTGCCGGCCTGGTAGCGCTGCAAGGCAAGCATCTGGTTGCCGGCGGCCAGTGCGGTGCGGGCAATCAATAGCTGGATCATCGGGCTGCCGGTTTTGCCGGACGGCAGTTTCTGCGCTTCAGTCTCGGCGTCCTTGAACTGGCGCGCGCGGATCAGCGCGGTGACCAGGCCATAACGGGCGGCGGTTTCGCTGTTGTAGCGTTTTTCATCGAGCACCTTGCGCGCAGCCAGCACGGCATCCTGCGCGCTGTCTTCCTGCGCCCGCAGGCGGGCGCGCACCAGTTGAAAGTCGAGGCTGTCCTCAACCTGTTGATAAGGCGCGGTTTCGCTGCGCGACTCCATGTCGGCGATGCGGTCGGTGGTGAGCGGATGGGTGCGCAGATAGGCCGGGGCGCTGGTGTCGTAAAACCGGTTGGCGCGCTGCAGGCGGCTGAAAAAACCGCTCATGCCGCGCACATCGTAGCCGCTGCGGTTCAGCATGTCGTAACCCAGGCGGTCCGCCTCGCGCTCGTAATCGCGGCTGTAGTTGAGCTGATTCTGGATGGAGTAAGCCTGGGTGGTGGCGATGGCCGCGCCGGCCACGTTGGGATTGGAGCGCGACGCCAGCAGCGCCAGCGCCAGCGCGGCCATGGTCGGCCAGTAGCTCTGGCTTTGCGAGGCGACCATGCGCGCGATATGGTCCTGGGTGACGTGGGCGATTTCGTGCGCAACCACGCCCGCCAGTTCGGATTCGCTTTGCGCGGCAAGCAGCAGGCCCGTATGCACACCGATGTTGCCGCCCGGCATGGCAAAGGCGTTGATGGAGGGATCGTTGACGACGAAGAAAGTGAATTCGCGCTGGTTGCGGGTGCTGACGGAGACCAGCTTGTAGCCAAGCTGGTTGAGATAGCTTTCGATTTCCGGGTCGTCGAGGTAGCGCGGGTCGGCGTAGACGTCGCGCATGATGGCGCGTCCCAGCGTCTGCTCTTCTTGATCGGAGAAATATTGCCGCGACACCTCGCCCAGATCGGGCAGGTCGGCGGCAATGGCCGGCTGGACGGCCAGGGTGAGCGCGAGCAGGATGCGCAGCATCAGGAGGCAGGAAGGATGAAGGCGGGGAACGGCATTTCGTTTACGATGCGCGGATTGTCTACAAGGTTCCTGTGTTATGAACGAATTCACTCATTTCGATGAACGGGGCCGCGCCGTCATGGTCGACGTGGCGGGCAAGGACGACACGCGGCGCGTCGCCGTGGCGGGCGGCCGGATCCACATGTTACCCGATACCCTGGCGCGCATCCTGGACGGCCAGGCGGCCAAGGGCGACGTACTGGGCATTGCGCGCATCGCGGCGATCCAGGCGACCAAGCGCACTGCCGAGCTGATCCCGCTTTGCCACCCGATCGCACTGACCCGGGTGAGCGTGGAATTCAGCCACGACCAGGCGGAATCATGGATCGCCTGCACGGTGACCGCGGAAACCGTCGGCAAGACCGGGGTGGAAATGGAGGCGCTGACCGGCGTCAGCGTCGCGCTGTTGACGATTTACGACATGTGCAAGGCGGTCGATCGCGGCATGCGCATGGACGGCATCGGTTTGCTGGAAAAACAGGGCGGGCGTTCCGGCCATTGGCGTTCATCCCTTGCTGCGGGCGCCTAGTCATAACGTCATCTTGCACCTGCCTCGCGCCGCGGCATGATGCCGGGGTGGAGAAATCGAACCGCCGCATGCGTTTTTTCGGATTCCTGTTGCTGGGGGTGTGGGCATGTTCGTTCGCCGTGCGGGCGGATCTGCCGGACGATCAGCGGTTTCCGGCCACGGGAAACCAGTTGCTGCTGTGGGTGGCGTCCGAGCGCGGGCGCGCCGAATCCGAGGTGCAAGCTGCGCAGCAACTGGCCGCACAAGGCGTGGAGACCTGGTCGCTCGACCTCGCCAGCGCCTATTTTCTGCCGCAGCTGCCGAGCAGCATGGATGAAGTGCCGGTACGGGATATGGCTGACTGGCTGCGCGCCGCGCAGGCCAGCGGCAAACAGGTGACGGCCGTTGCCGTGGCACGCGCTGCGGTTCCGTTATTGCGTGCCACTGCCTCGCTTGAACCGGCCGAACGGCAGCGGCTCTGCGTGCTGCTGCTGTATCCGAATCTCTACATGACGGCGGAACCGCTGGCCGCGCCGGATTATCTCGACCTGGAAACCTTGGCCGGCTTGCGGGTGCATGTGCTGCAGCCGCGCCGTTCCGCTGCGACGCCCTGGTTGCCCGGACTGCTGGATCACTTGGCGCTGCACGGTGCGACGGCCAGTGCGACCGTTCTGGAAAGCCTGCGCGAAGGCTACTGGGCGCGCGAATCGCCGACTGAGTTTGAAATCGCCGAGAGCCGCCGCATGGATGCCATGCTGCTGCGCGAATTGAATGCCTGGGGGTGCAAATGAAACGATTGCTGACAGCGTGGGTGATGAGCCTGCTGCTGGCGGGCGGCGCGCAAGCTGCCGGATTCGAGGCGCGTGCCAGCGGGCCGGCACCGGAGTTGAAGGCGCGTGATTTGAATGGCGTGCCCGGAACGCTGGCCGACTACCGTGGCAAGGTGGTACTGCTCAATTTCTGGGCGTCATGGTGCCCGCCCTGTCTGCGTGAAATGCCGTCGATGGAGCGGCTGCGGGTGAAGCTGGCCGGGCGGCCGCTGGCTATCGTCGCGCTGTCCAGTGCGGAAACGCCCGAAGAAGTGAAAGCCTATCTATCCAGAATGAAACTGGGCTTCCCGATTCTGCTTGATCCCGATGGCAGCAACACCCAGCGCTGGAAAGTGTTTGCGTTGCCCACCACATTCCTGCTGGACGCCGAGGGCCGTGTGCGTTATGTCCTGACCGGCCCGACCGAATGGGATGAAGGGGAGGCCCTGCGGGTGATCGAGTCGCTGCTGGCGGAGTTGCCGGCGCACGCGAAATAGACGAAATAAGGATGATTAAGTCTTTAATAAATAAGGGTTTTTCATTAGGTGACCTTATGCGCGTATCAGCCATTTTGCTTGCCATGCCAGGGGCTTGAAGTGCAAAATAACAGCATATTCTGAATGATTAATATTTAGCCATCCCCGCAGCATCCAGTGCCGATGCGCTGGCACTGCTTCCAGCAGTCACCTAGTGTGTATATCCGGGCAGGAAAAATGCGGTTCCATCGTGGAGCCGCGGGGAACATTTTTGAATCTAGAGACCGCATGAACGCCAAGATAAAACTCGAAAATCACGACGCGCAGGAAATCAAGTACACCACCTGTTACATGTGCGCCTGCCGCTGTGGCATCAAAGTGACGCTGGAGGACAACAAGGTCCGTTTCATCCAGGGCAACCGCAACCATCCTACCAACCAGGGCGTGCTGTGCGCCAAGGGGTCGGCCGGGATCATGAAGCAGTACTCCACCGCCAAGCTGACCCAGCCGCTGATGCGCAAGCCGGGCACCGAGCGCGGCGAGGGGATTTACGAGGCAATTTCCTGGGAGCAGGCGCTCGACGTGCTGAGCGACCGCCTGGAGGAAATCCGCGCCACCGATCCTTCCAAGCTGGGCTATTTCACCGGGCGCGACCAGATGCAGGCGCTGACCGGCCTGTGGGCGCAGCAGTTCGGCACCCCCAACTGGTCGGCGCACGGTGGCTTCTGCTCGGTCAATATGGCGGCGGCAGGTCTCTATTCCATTGGCTTTTCGTTCTGGGAGTTTGGCGCGCCCGACTGGGATTACGCCAAGTATTTCCTGATGTGGGGCGTGGCGGAAGACCACTCGTCCAATCCGATCAAGATCGGCCTGGAAAAATTGAAGCGCCGCGGCGGCAAGTTCGTCACCGTCAACCCGGTGCGTACCGGCTATTCGGCGATTGCCGATGAATGGCTGCCGATCAAGCCGGGTATGGACGGTCTGCTGGCGATGTCGATGGTGCACGTGCTGCTGAAGCACGAGAAATTCGATTACGAATTCCTGGTTCGCTACACCAACGCCTCCTGGCTGGTGGTGCAGGCCCCCGGCCAGAAGGGCGACGGCCTGTTCCTGCGCGATGAAAACGATCAACCGCTGATCTGGGATATCGACAAGGAAGCCTTCAGGAACGGCATGGACGGTGACATCGCCCCCGCGCTGTTCGGCGAATACGTCGCGCCCGACGGCCGCCGCGTCAAGACCGTGATGTCGCTGATGGTCGAGCGCTATCTCGACGCGCGCTATGCACCGGAAAACGTCGCGCTGGAATGCGGCCTGCCGGCCGAGAGCATCGAGCGTATCGCGCTGGAGATGGCGCATATCGCATTCAAGGAGACGGTCGAGCTGCCGATCGAATGGACCGATGTGTGGGGCCGCAAGCACGACAAGGTGGTCGGCCGCCCGGTGGCGATGTACGCGATGCGCGGCATTGCGGCGCACTCCAACGGTTTCCATTCCTGCCGCGCGATCCACATGATCCAGATGCTGCTGGGCGCGCTCGACGCGCCGGGCAACTTCCGCGCCCGCGCGCCGTATCCGAAGCCGATCCCGCCGCATCAGCTGCCGGAAAACAACATCGACATCATCAACGCGCCGAATACGCCGCTATCGCGCCCGCCGCTCGGCTTCCCGACGCGCCCGGAAGATCTGGTGATCGACGAGTTCGGCAACCCGCTGCGCATCGACAAGGCCTATTCGTGGGAGGTGCCGATCGCCTCGCACGGCCTGATGCACATGGTCATCACCAATGCGACCAACCACGATCCCTACGCGCTCGACACGCTGATCCTGTTCATGGCCAACATGGCGTGGAACTCGACCATGAATACGGCGAACATTCAGGACATGCTGCGCGCCAAGGATCCGGAAGAGCCGGACCAGTACAAGATTCCGTTCCTGGTGGTGATCGACGCCTTCCATTCGGAGATGACCAACTTCGCCGACCTGATCCTGCCGGACACCACGTATCTGGAGCGTCACGACACCATCTCGCTACTCGACCGCCCAATTTCCGAGCCAGATGCGGCTGCCGACGCGATTCGTTACCCGCTGGTCAAACCTGATCGCGATGTGCGCCCGTGGCAGGAAGTGATGGTCGAACTGGCGGGGCGTCTGAAATTCCCGGCTTTCACCAAGCCTGACGGCACCCCCAAGTTCAGCGGCTACCAGGACTTCATCGTCAACTACGAGCGTTCGCCCGGCATCGGCTTCCTTGCTGGCTGGCGCGGCAAGGACGGCACCCAGTCGCTGAAAGGCGAGCCGAATCCGAACCAGTGGGAGAAGTACATCGAGAATCAGAGCTTCTACGCCCACCACTGGCCCGACAACCAGAAATACATGCGCTACGCCAACAAGGATTACCTCGACGTGGCGGCGGACGTCGGCTTCGTCGGCAAGGCCGAGCCCATCATCATGCAGTTCTATTCCGAGCCGCTGCAGAAATTCCGCCTCGCCGGGCAGGGCCTGTACGACGGTCCGCAACCCAACAACCTGGTCGACCGCGAGCGTCTGGTGAAATACTTCGACCCGCTGCCGATGTGGTACGAACCGCTCGAACAGCAACGCGTCGACGCGGATGAATATCCCTTCTTCGCGCTCACCCAGCGCCCGATGTTCATGTACCACTCGTGGGATTCGCAGAACGTGTGGCTGCGTCAGATCATGGCGCAAAACTTCATGTACATGAACGCGCGCAAGGCGGCGGAAATGGGCATCAAGGACTTCGACTGGATCTGGGTCGAATCGCACAACGGCAAGATCCGCTGCCAGGTCAAGACCATGGAAGGCACCCAGGAAAACACCATCTGGACCTGGAACGCGATCGGCAAGCAGAAGGGCGCCTGGGGCCTGAAAGAAAACGCGTCGGAAGCGACCAATGGCTTCCTGCTCAATCACCTGATTTCAGAGCTGCTGCCGGAAAAGGCCGGCGAGCGCCGTGTCACCAACTCCGACCCGGTGACCGGCCAGGCGGCATGGTTCGACCTGCGCGTGAAAATCTGGAAGGCCGCGCCGGGCGAAACCGGCTCGTGGCCGCAATTCGACACGCTCAAGCCGCTGCCGGGCGACGAGCGCTACGAGCGCCCCGAGGTGTTGCGCTATGACGCCCGCAGCCATGAGAAGAACTGAACAGCAGAACTGAGCAGCATCTGTATATATAAAGCGAGCACAACATGAGACTTGGATTGGTCATCGACCTCGACGTGTGCGTGGGCTGTCATGCCTGCGCCATCGCCTGCAAGGAATGGAACGCCTCCGGCACCATCGGCCCGTTGTCCGACTACCAGCCTTACGGCGCGGAGCCGTCGGGCGTATGGTTCAACCGGATCCGCCATTACGAAATGGACGAGTATCCGAACAACAAGACGGTCAACTTCCCGATGTCGTGCATGCACTGCGAGGATGCCGACTGCGTCACCGTGTGCCCGACCGGCGCTTCGTACAAACGCGCCGAGGACGGCATCGTGCTGATCGACCAGGACAAGTGCATGGGCTGCAACTACTGCTCGTGGGCCTGTCCCTACGGCGCGCGCGAACTCGACCGCTCCAGCGGCACGATGAAGAAGTGCACCCTGTGCGTCGACCGCATCTACGATCAGGAACTGCCGGTGGAGGAGCGCCAGCCCGCGTGCGTGCTGACCTGCCCGGCGCACGCCCGCATGTTCGGCGATTTCGACGATCCCGATTCGGCGGTGTCGCGCACCGTGCGCGAGCGCGGCGGCTTCCCGCTGATGCCCGAGCTCAATTACAACCCGACCAACCAGTACCTGCCGCCGCGCCGCAAGCCGGTGATTCCGGTCGACACCCAGCCCAAAGGCGGCCTCAAGGAAAGCATCAAGCAGTTCGCCAACAGGCTGGTTCGCCGCTAAGCCGCGTAGCCCTTAATTTGCGCCAGGAGTATCCATGCATCCCGCTTTCTCAGTCATCTTCTTTACCGTCGCATCGGGTGCCGGCTTCGGCCTGATTTCGCTGCTGTTCATCGCCGACACGTTCAAGCTCGGCGGCGGCTTCAGCCGCGAACAGCTGGTCATCGGCGGACTCGTCGCGATGAGCCTGATCGTGTTCGGCCTGCTGTCATCCACCTTCCACCTTGCCAATCCGAAAAACGCCTGGCGCGCGTTCAGCCGCTTCCGTACCTCGTGGCTGTCGCGTGAAGGCGTGTTTGCCGTGGTATTCATGCCGCTGGCGCTGATCTACCTCGCCTGCATCTGGTTCGACGCACCGCTGTGGCTGCGTGAAACCTTCGGTTTCCTGACCGCCGTGCTGGCCTGGATCACGGTGTTTTCCACCGGCATGATCTACGCCTGCCTGAAGACCATCCGCCAGTGGAACACCCCGCTGGTGCCCGCCAACTATCTGGCGCTGGGCTATGCCAGCGGCAGTCTGCTGCTGCTGCTGGGCGCGGTCTATACCGGCCTCGATACCACGCCCTACATTGCGATGTCGGCGCTGATCGTCTCGATCGCCGCAGTGCTGAAGGCGATCTATTATTTCTGGATTCGCAGCCCAGGTTTGACGCCCACCATCAATACCGCCACCGGTCTGACTCGTGCCAAGGTCAAGCTGCTCGACACCGGCCATACCCATGGCACCTTCCTGACCCAGGAATTCGGCTTCCAGATCGCGCGGCAGAAAGCCGGCCTGCTCAAGGCCGTGGTTTTCGTGCTGGGCTTCGCCTTGCCCGGCCTGATGCTGGTATGGGTCTTCAACCAGCATGGCGGACAAACCGCCGCCATCGTCGCGGCCCTGGCGGGCATCGCCGGCGCCGCGGTCGAGCGCTGGCTGTTTTTCGCAGAGGCGCGCCACGTGGTCAACCTGTATCACGGCGCCCAGCGCTGTTGAGCAGGCCGGAAACGCCGCAGAAGCCCGCCCGGTGTGAAAGACTCGGGCGAGCAGCAGAGGGCAGGGGCATCGTTCCCATAGCGGGCGGGTGCTTGGCGTGCCGTTTTCTTTAGGGTATATTAGAGAACTCTAATTTCTCCATTTCAGGAGTGTGACATCTATGTTCGGACTGTCAGGTTTCAAGGAAGTCGATCCCGGCTACGTCGCGGAAATCGCAGCCCAGGGCGCGCATCTGATCGATGTGCGCACCGAGGCCGAAGTGGCGCAGGGCGTGATCGATGGCGCCATCCACATTCCGCTGCACCTGCTGCCGCTGCGCGCGGCCGATGTTCCCCAGGACAGACCCGTGGTGATCTACTGCCGCTCCGGTGCGCGATCGGCCCAGGCGTGTGCGTTCATGGCTTCCCGGGGCTACGGCAACATGCACAACCTGGCTGGCGGCATCATGGCGTGGGCACGCTCCGGCAATGCCCTCATCCGGCCGCGCTGAAGCCACGGTTCAAGACGATTTGAAGGAGTAGCCAGATTTTCCGGCAGCGCTGCAATTTCGGTTGCAATGGGAAAATTTCTGGTTTAAGGTACCGCAGCGTTTTTTAGTACATAATTATTTAATGTAAGGAGAACCAAATGAATTTCGATAAAGAACTCGATGCCCGCGGCCTGAACTGTCCCCTGCCCATTCTGCGCGCCAAGAAGGCCCTGGCTGATGTCGGAAGCGGACAAGTACTGAAAATCCTGTCCACCGACCCGGGGTCGGTCAAGGACTTCGCCGCTTTCGCCAAGCAGACCGGCAATGAACTGCTGTCTACCGCCGAAGCGGGCGGCGAATTCACCTTCTTCATGAAGAAAAAATAAATACAAAAACCAAACCAGCGCCGTTCGTTCCGGGGGCACACAGCCAGGAACCTACGGCGCTGTTTTTTTAACCGGCAGAGGAGAGATTTGAGCATGGATACCAAAAAAATGGCCATTATCGCCACCAAGGGCACGCTGGACTGGGCTTACCCCCCGTTCATCCTGGCTTCGACGGCGGCGGCGCTGGGTTATGAAACCCAGATTTTCTTCACTTTCTACGGTCTCCAGCTCGTCCGCAAGGACTTGTCTGTCCTCAAAGTGAGCCCGCTGGGCAACCCCGGCATGCCGATGAAAATGCCGTTCGGCCCCAAGTGGTTCAAGAGCATCAACTGGAACATGCCCAACGCCATCCAGGCCATCATCCCGGGCTATGAAAACGTGGCGACGGCCCTGATGAAGCAGACCATCGCCAACAACGGCGTGGCCACCATTCCCGACCTGCGCGAACTGTGCCAGGAAGCCGAGGTCAAGTTCATCGCCTGCCAGATGACGGTCGAACTGTTCGGCTTCGAGCATTCCGACTTCATCGACGGCCTCGAGTACGGCGGCGCCGCCACCTTCTTCGAGTTCGCCGGCGAGACCGATATCTGCCTGTTCATCTAGAACAGATTGCCGCCCATGAAAAAAGAGCCGAAGCGATTCGGCTCTTTTTTTGTGTCTTTTGCACCACATCTTGCTTTGTTTATCCGGGCGGATGAATGGCTCCGCTTGTCTAAGCGCTAGCACGGGCGTAGCCTTCGCTCAGGTCATCAAAAAAAACTGTCTGTCGTAATTTTACCAACAAGAGGAGATACCAATGAAGTTTACGCGCGTATTCGCATTCATGGCACTGGCGGGTCTGGCGGGCAGCGCCTACGCCACCAACGGTTATTTTTCGTACGGCTACGGTATGAAGGCCAAGGGGATGGCTGGTGCAGCCACTGCCAGCTCGGATGACGCCTTTGGCGGCGCCAACAACCCCGCCTCGATGGCGTTTGCCGGCAACCGCCTTGACCTGGGTGCGGATCTGTTCAGCCCGCGACGTGAAGCCAGCCGTACCGGACTGGGCCCTTTTGATGGCTCGGCCGATAGCGATTCCAAGTACTTCCTCATTCCGGAGTTCGGCTACACCCGCCAGATGAACAGCAATCTGGCGCTGGGCGTGACGGTGTATGGCAATGGCGGGATGAACACTAATTACCCCTCCGGGCAAACGGATTTGGGTAATTGTGCGGGTGGTGCGGCCAATGGACAACCCGGCAACTTGCTGTGCGGCCAAGGCAAACTGGGCGTTAATCTGGTGCAACTGATTGTTGCGCCGACTGCAGCATATAAAATTGCGCCCAACCACTCTCTTGGTATTTCTCCGCTGATCGGCTATCAGCGTTTCAAGGCAGATGGTCTTCAGGCTTTCACGCAAGGGCCTATCTCTTCCGACCCGACCAACCTGACCAACCGCGGTACTGACGACTCGTTTGGTTATGGTGTGCGGATCGGCTACATGGGTAAAATTTCTCCGACAGTAACCATCGGCGCGGCTTACGCATCGAAGATGAAATTCGACGAGTTTTCCAAGTACAAGGGCCTGTTTGCTGAACAGGGGGGCTTTGACATTCCGGAGAACTATAATCTCGGTGTGGCATGGCAAGCGACCCCCGCAGTCAAGCTGGCGCTGGATTATCAGCGCATCAGCTATTCCGACGTGAACTCGATCAACAACCCCAGCACCAATCAGGCTCAGCTTGGCGCCGACAACGGTCCTGGTTTTGGTTGGGACGATATCGATGTGTGGAAGTTAGGTGTCGAATATAAATACAGCCAGCAGTTGACCCTGCGTGCGGGCTACAACCATGGCGACAATCCGATCCAGGCGCGTGATGTGACCTTCAACATTCTGGCGCCGGGCGTCGTCAAGGATCATGCAACCCTTGGTTTCACCTATACGCTGGCATCGGGTAATGAACTGACCATGAGCTATATGCATGCCTTCAAGCATGACGTGAGCGGAACCTCGATTCTTCCCGCATTTAGTGGGGGATCTCCGGCTGGAACCGAGAAAATCGAGATGTACCAGAACTCGCTGGGTATCCAGTACAGCTGGAAAATGTAATCAGCAGTGGGTTGGCTGATCAAGGCCGGGGTTTCGACCCCGGCTTTTTTATGGTCTGAGTGAACGAATCGAAACGGCAACAAGCGCCGACGAATCCGCGCTTGTTGCCGTTATTGCGGCAACAATCAGTCCAGCCGCGCGTGTTGTGCCTGCAACTTTTGCAGCATGGCAGCAAAATCGGCCAGCCGGCCCCTCTCCTGGTCGACGACGGCGGCGGGGGCTTTGTCGACGAAGCTGGAGTTGGCGAGCTTGCCCTGCGCCTTCTTGATCTCGCTCTGGATGCGGGCGATTTCCTTGGCCAGCCGGGCGCGTTCGGCGTCCTTGTCGATTTCCACTACCAGCATCATCCGCATCTCGCCGACCAGGGCGACCGGGGCGTCGGCTTCCGGCAGCGCGGGCACGGCGCTGACTTCGCTGAGCTTGCCGAGCGCGGCAATGTAGGGCGCCAGCGCGCTGATCGCGCCGGCGTCGCCCTCGATCACCAGCGGCACGCGTTGCGCGGGTGACAGGCTCATCTCGCCGCGCAGGGTGCGGCAGGCGTTGACCAGTTCCTTCAGCAGCTGGATGCGCGCGACGCTGTCGGGGTGGCGCCGCGCCTCATCGACCTGCGGATAGGGTGCGAGCATGATGCTGTTGCCGCCATCGCCGGAGGGCGATGCCATAGAAACAGCGCCGGCGAGCGGCGCCACCTTCTGCCACAGTTCTTCGGTGATGAAAGGGATGATCGGGTGGGCGAGGCGCAGCGTGGTTTCGAGCGCCGTGGCCAGGGCGCGGCGGGTGGCGCGCTGCTGATCGGGCGTGCCGGTGTTGAGTTGCACCTTGGCGAGTTCCAGGTACCAGTCGCAGTATTCGTCCCAAACAAACTCATAGACCGCGCGCGCGGCCTGGTCGAAGCGATAGGCGGCGAAGGCTTCGTGCACCTCGGCCACGGCTTGCTGCAGGCGCGCGGCGATCCAGCGGTCGGCATCCGAGAAATCCATGGCCCGGCTGGCGTCGAGCCCGCAGTCGTGGCCATCCAGATTCATCAGCGCGAAGCGGGTGGCGTTCCACAGCTTGTTGCAGAAGTTGCGGTAGCCCTCGGCGCGCTGCAGGTCGAACTTGATGTCGCGGCCGTGCGTGGCGAGGCTGGCGAAGGTGAAGCGCAGTGCATCGGTGCCGTAGGCGGCGATGCCCTCGGGGAATTCGCGGCGGGTGCGCTTTTCGATGCCGGCGGCCTGCCGGGGATTCATCAGGCCCTGGGTGCGTTTGGCGACCAGGTCGTCGATGCCGATGCCGTCGATGAGGTCGATCGGGTCGAGCACGTTGCCCTTCGACTTGCTCATCTTCTGGCCTTCGGAGTCGCGCACCAGGCCCGTGACATACACCTCGCGGAACGGCAGCTTGCCGGTGAAGTGCAGCGACATCATCACCATGCGCGCGACCCAGAAGAAGATGATGTCAAAGCCGGTGACCAGCACCGAAGTCGGCAGGTAGCGCTCGAGCTCCGGCGTCTGCTCCGGCCAGCCCAGCGTCGAGAAGGGCCACAGCGCGCTGGAGAACCAGGTGTCGAGGACGTCGTTGTCCTGCGTCAGTTCGCGGCCGCCGGCCTGCTTCCTGGCTTCTTCTTCGGAATATGCGACGTAGAAATTGCCGTCGGCGTCGTACCACGCGGGAATGCGATGGCCCCACCACAGCTGGCGCGACACGCACCAGTCCTGGATGTTGTCGAGCCACTGGCGGTAGGTGGTGGTCCAGTTCTCCGGCACGAACTTCAGCTCGCCCGAGTCGACTGCGGCGAGCCCCTGCTTGGCCAGGCCCTCCATGCTCATGAACCACTGGTCGGTGAGCATCGGCTCGATCACTGCGTGGGTGCGGTCGCCGCGCGGGATCATCAGCTTGTGCGGCTTGGCCGATACCAGCAGGCCCTTTGCCTGCAACTCATCGAGCAGTTTCTGGCGCGCGTCGTAACGGTCGAGGCCCTGGTATTCGGTGGGGCAGAGATCGTTCATCTTCGCGTCGAGCGTCAATACGCTGATCGCCACCAGCTTGTGACGCTGCCCCACCTGCCAGTCGTTGAAGTCGTGCGCCGGGGTGATCTTGACCACGCCAGTGCCGAATTCGCGGTCGACGTACTCGTCGGCGATGACGGGGATGCTGCGCTCGGCGATCGGCAGGCGGACATGCCTGCCGATGAGATGCCGGTAGCGTTCGTCCTCGGGATGCACCGCCACGGCGGAGTCACCGAGCAGGGTTTCCGGGCGGGTGGTGGCGACGGTCAGGTAACCGGAGCCATCTTCCAGCGGATAGTTGATTTCCCAGATGAAGCCATCTTCTTCGGTGCTGACGACTTCGAGGTCGGATACCGCGGTCTGCAGCACCGGGTCCCAGTTCACCAGCCGCTTGCCGCGATAGATCAGGCCTTCGCGATAGAGCCGAACGAACACTTCGGTGACGGCTTTCGACAGGCCGGCGTCCATGGTGAAGCGCTCGCGGCTCCAGTCGGGGCTGGTGCCGAGCCGGCGCATCTGGCGGGTGATGGTCGAGCCGGAATGTTCCTTCCATTCCCACACCTTGTCGAGGAATTTCTCGCGGCCGAGATCGTGGCGCGAGACGCCCTGCGCGTCGAGCTGGCGTTCCACCACGATCTGGGTGGCGATGCCGGCGTGGTCGGTGCCGGGTTGCCACAGCGTGTTGTCGCCCGCCATGCGGTGATAGCGGGTGAGCGCGTCCATCAGGGTGTGCTGGAAGGCGTGCCCCATGTGCAGCGTGCCGGTGACGTTGGGCGGCGGCAGCATGATGCTGTAGGCGGGGGCGTCGGGCGCGTCGCCGGCCTTGAAGTAACCGGCGCTTTCCCACTGGGCGTACCAGCGCTTTTCGATGTCAGCCGGTTCGAAGGATTTGGCGAGTTCCATGGCGTGCGGGCAAAGCGGTGATTATCCCAAAAAGGCCGTGGCCCGTCCCGAAAAACCTGCGTGACGGGCGACAAAACACCGCCGAATCCCGTTTCAGGACGAAGGATCGCGTGGCTGCTTGAGCTTCTCGGCGACGGCATCGCGCACGATCTCGCGCACGTTGACGTCGAGCTGATTGAGCAGACTGGCCACGGTTTCGTCGAGGTTTTTGCGCAGTTCGGCGGCGACCTGTTTTTCCATGACTTCGGACAGGCGGGGCGCCAGTTCGCTCAGCAGTTGCTCGGCCAGGGTGTCGCTGACGGCGGTTGCGGATGTTTCGGGCGCTGCGGGAAAAGTCGCAGGTGAAGCCGCGGCGGGAGGCGGGGGCGCTACGGGTGCAGCGGGCGGCGTGCCGCGCTCGATCACCTGGGTCAGCACCGGCAGCCAGGCATCGGGTGGTGCCGCCTGTTCGGACGACGCGTGTCCGGGCGGCGCATCGCGATTGTCCTCGATGCCGCCGCGATGCTTTTTCAGCAACGCGTCCATTTTGCTCAATGTGTCCAATCGTCCTGGCGGGGGGCTGTCGCTCATGTCGGCCTCGTGTTTATCCGGCGTGCTGGCGCAGGTCGTGCGTTTGCAGGGCGTAGCCGCGCGTCTGATAAAAACGGTAGCGCGCGCGCCCCTGCTCGCGCCCGGCTTCGTCCTGGCCGACGATTTCGACCAGGCGCTCGAAGCGGGCAAAGGCGGGCGGCTGTTCGTGGTGCAGGTTGATCATCACGTCTGCCTGGCGCAGGGCGTCGGCATCGGTGCCGATCAGCACCGGCGTCTCGCTTGCCAGCGGGTCGGCGTCGCGGCAATGCGGCACGAAGCTCAGCGCGGGCGCGCTCCACAGCAGACGGTCGATGGCGTCGGCAGTCGCCGGGTCGGGCGCGTAGATCATCACCTGCTTGCCCTGGCCGTGCGCCTTGGCGGCGACGCGGCGGGCGACGTCGAGCGGGTCGTCGGCAAAGGTGTAGAAGGTGATTTCGGTCACTGCCGGCGGCTTATTTCTGGGCGCGGTTCAGGAGGAAGTGCACCAGCAGCGACACCGGGCGGCCGGTCGACCCCTTTTCACGGCCGCCTTTCCAGGCGGTGCCGGCGATGTCGAGGTGCGCCCAGTGATATTTCTTGGCGAAGCGCGACAGGAAGCAGGCCGCGGTGATCGAACCGGCCGGGCGGCCGCCGATGTTGGCCATGTCGGCGAGGCTGCTCTTCAGTTGCTCCTGGTAGTCGTCCCACAGCGGCATGCGCCAGACGCGGTCCCATGCGTGGTCGGCGGCGTGCTCGATTTCGCGCGCCAGCGGATCGTGGTTGCTGTAGAGCGCGCTGGGATGGGCGCCGAGCGCGATCACGCAGGCGCCGGTGAGGGTGGCAAGGTCGACCACCGCGTCGGGCTCGAAGCGCTCGGCGTAGGTCAGGGCGTCGCACAGGATGAGGCGGCCTTCGGCGTCGGTGTTGAGGATTTCGATGGTCTGGCCGGACATCGAGGTGACGATGTCGCCCGGCTTGTTGGCGTTCGCATCCGGCATGTTCTCGCAGGCGGGGATGAGGCCGACGACATTGAGCGCAAGCCCCAGTTCGCCGATGGCGCGGAAGGCGCCGATGACCGCGCCGCCGCCGCTCATGTCGTAGTTCATCTCGTCCATTTCGGCGGGCGGCTTGAGCGAAATGCCGCCGGCGTCGAAGGTGACCGCCTTGCCGACCAGCACCACCGGCTTGTCGCCCTTGGCGCCGCCTTCATGCTTCAGCACGATGAAGCGCGGCGGCTTGTCGCTGCCCTTGCCGACCGACAGGAAGGAACCCATGCCGAGCTTGTCGCAGGCGGCATAGTCGAGGATCTCGCTGCGGAAGCCGTAGGCCTTGGCCAGCTTTTGCGCCTGGCCGGCCAGGTATTCGGGGGTGCATATGTTGGACGGCGTGTTGCCCAGGTCCTTGGCGAGATTGATGCCACGGGCAATCGCCAGGCCGCGTGCCAGGCCGATCTCGCCATATTTGAGTTCGCCGCGTCGCGAAACGGCGAAGACCACGCGCTTGAGCGGGCGGCGTGTCTCGCTCGGCTTGCTCTTCATGTGGTCGAAACGGTACAGCGCATCGTGGGCGCTGATCGCCGCCTGTTCGATGTTCCAGGTGACGTCGCGCTTCCTGACCGGGATTTCGCTGAGGGTGACGGTGGCTTCCATCGAGCCGGTGTCGCGCAGGGTATTCACTGCGCTGGCGATGGCGTCGCGGTAGGCTTTTTCGTGGAACTCGCGTTCCTTGCCGAGGCCGACCAGCAGGATGCGGTCGGCCAGAATGTTGGGTACCTTGTGCAGCAGCAGCGTGCTGCCGGCCTTGCCTTCCATGTCGCCGCCGCGCAGGATGTCCGACAGATAGCCGTCGCTGGCGCGGTCGATGTCGATCGCCGGGGCCGACAGCTTGCGGCTCTCGAACACGCCGACGACGACGCAGGCGGTGCGCTGCTTTTCGGGCGCGCCGCTTTTTATGCTAAATTCGAGTTCGATTTCCTTGTTTTCCATGTCTGTGCTCAAAAAAATACAATTTGCCGGTCGGGCGATTATTGGCGCAGCCGCAGTGGAATGTCAAAAGCATATTCGTGTCCCGAATGACCCCCGGATAGTTGCATGCTCTACCGTCGTGCACTGACCCGCGAAATGGGCCTTGCCACCGGCGCCGTGCTGACGGTGCTGATCGCGATTGCGCTGGTGATCCTGTTCATCCGCCTGCTGGGCGACGTGGCGCGGGGCGAGCTTGCCAATCAGGCGGTATTTGCCTTTCTCGGCTTCTCGCTGCTGTATTTTCTGCCGGTATTGATGACGATCGCGCTGTTTGCCGGCGTGCTGCTGCCGCTGTCGCGCATGTGGCGCGACAGCGAAATGGTTATCTGGCTCAATGCCGGGCTGTCACTGACGCAATGGATGCGGCCGGCGCTGACGTTCGCTGTGCCGTTTTCGCTGGTGATCCTGTTGCTGACGCTGATGCTCAATCCGTGGGCGCAGACCAAGAAAAGCGAATACCGCCAGGATTTGCGCAGCCGCAGCGAAAGCTCCCTGATCGCGCCCGGACTGTTTGCCGAATCCAGCGCCGGCCAGCGCGTTTATTACGTCGAATCGCTCAACCCGCTGACCGGCATCGTACGCAACGTGTTCATGCAGTCGCGCATCGACGGCCAGCTCGGCCTGGTGGTGGCGCGCGAAGGCAACCACACCCAGCTGCCCGACGGCTCGCGCTACCTGGTATTCAAGGATGGACGCCGCTATGAAGGCATCCCCGGCCAGCTCGACTACCGCATCGTGCAGTTCGAACGCTACTGGATGCGGCTCGACCCGGTGGCAGCCGGCGGCAAGGAAACCGGCATTCGCCAGGCGCCGCCGGGCGAGCTGATCGGCGATGCGTCGCCAGCAGCGCGCGCCGAGCTGTTGTGGCGGCTGGGTGTTCCGCTCAGTGCGCTGATTCTTGCCGTGATGGCGATTCCCCTCAGTTTCGTCAACACGCGCGCGCGCCGCTCCTACGGGCTGGTGATCGCGCTGCTGCTGTATTTCGTCTACAACAACCTGCTGTCGCTGGCGCAGGCCTGGGTGGCGCAGGGCAGACTTAATCCGTGGGTGGGAATGCTGTCACCGCATCTGTTGATGCTGCTCGCCGTGGCTGCCCTGTTTTACGTGCGTGCGCGCCAATATGGCGCGCGCCGGAGACGGCCATGAGGCTGCTGGCGCGCTACCTCGCGCAACAGGTGCTGGTGGCCACCGGATTCCTGCTGCTCGCGCTGCTGGTGCTGTTTGCCTTCTTTGACGTGATGGAGGAACTTGGCAGCCTGGGCCGCAACAACTATGGCCTGGGGCAGGCGGCCGTGGTGGTGCTGCTCAGCATGCCCGGGCATCTGTATGAAATCCTGCCGGTGGCGGCGCTGATCGGAACGCTGTTTGCGCTGTCGCGCCTGGTGGGTAATTCGGAATACGCGGTAATGCGCGTGTCGGGCCTGTCCAACTGGCGGGTGGCGGGGTATTTCGCGGTGATCGGCGCGATGCTCTCCCTGCTGGCACTGCTGGTCGGCGAATACGTGACCCCGTGGTCGGATCAGACCGCGCAGCGCTACAAACTGTCGGCCACCCGTTCGGTGGTGGCGCAGCAGTTCCGCTCCGGGCTGTGGGTCAAGGACGGCACGGCGTTCATCAACGTGCGCGAAGTGATGCCCGACAATACCCTGCGCGGCATCGAAATTTACGGCTTCGATGCCGGCGGCCGCCTTGGCTGGATCCGCGCCGCCGCCGAGGCCAGCTGGCGCGGCAACCAGACCTGGAGCCTGCAGCAAGTGGTGGAAACGCGCTTCGATACCGATGGTATCCATGCCATCCGCAGGGCGCGCCAGGACTGGCAGTCAGTGCTGACGCCCGACATCCTCAGCGTGCTGCTGGTCGCGCCGGAGAAAATGTCGGCGCGCACCCTCTGGCGATATGTGGCGCATCTCAAGGAAAACGGCCAGAAAGCCACGCGTTACGAACTCGCCCTGTGGACGAAATTTCTCAGCCCGTTCGTCATCCCGATCATGATGCTGATCGCCATGCCGTTTGCCATCCAGGGGCCGCGTTCCGGCGGCACCAGCAGCAAGATTTTTATCGGCATTCTGGCTGGCCTCGGCTTTCATTTGCTGAGCCGGCTGTTCGGCCATCTCGGCCTGCTGAACGACTGGCCTGCGGTTGTGGTATCGATCCTGCCGCTGCTGATCTTCCTGGCCATCGCGCTGATGGGCATCCGGTGGGTGGACCGGCGCTAGACTCGTTGCCCGGGCGGCTCGCTGCTTGCCTGCAAGCGAGCGAGCCGCCCGCCAAGCTCGCCTGCGTGCGTGCGCTGCAGGCAGACTGGCAGGCAGGGCGCGTGGACCCTGCTCCGCACGCGACACGCATGCCAATCGGACAGCCGGGGCATCCCGAAAAACCATTGCAGGTCCCGCCGCATAAGGTGCCGCGCCGCCGCGCCGACACGCTGCCCGGCCGCGCGGCGCTCATCCATGCATTGGCGCATATCGAATTCAACGCGATCAATCTGGCGCTCGACGCCGCCCACCGTTTTGCCGGCATGCCGGCCGCGTATTACGCCGACTGGTTGCGCGTGGCAGACGAGGAAGCGCTGCATTTCGCGTTGCTGAACACCCACTTGGCTACGCAGGGATATGACTACGGCGATTTTCCGGCGCACAACGGCCTGTGGGACATGGCGTTGAAAACCGCGCACGACCCGCTGGTGCGCATGGCGCTGGTGCCGCGCGTGCTGGAAGCGCGCGGGCTCGATGCCGCGCCGCTGATCGTCGACAAGCTCCGCGCTGCGAACGACACGCGCATGATCGAGATCCTCGCCGTCATCGAGCGTGACGAGATCGGCCACGTCGCCATCGGCAGCCGCTGGTTCGCTTGGTTGTGCGAGGCGCGCGGTCTGGAGCCCGAAGCGACGTTTCGCCAGTTGCTGGTCGATTACGACGCGCCGCCGCTGAAACCGCCGTTCAATCTGGCGGCGCGCCGAAAGGCCGGCTTCAGCGAGCCCGAGCTGGCCTGGCTAAGCACGCTCTAGTTTTCTTACAAGCCCAGTGTGGTCGCCGACACGCCGGCCGGCGCGCGCTGCCACATGCCTTCGAAATCCTGATGCAGCGCCACGGCGCTGGCGGGGCCGTCCGGATGCAGGATGCCGTGTACCGCCGCCTTGTCGGCGCGCAGCAGCACGCCGTGGCGGTCGGCCAGTACGAATGCCTGGCCGGGGCGCGGTGCGTCGGGGTCGGCCAGGCGGATTTCGAGGACATGGCCGAAATCGCGCAGCAGCTGCATCAGGCGAGGATGATCGCGTGCAACGCGGCCGATGTCGTCGAGCAGCAGCTCGATGCGGCGCCCGCCGCCAGCCACGCACAGCGCGCGCAGAGCCGCGTGGCGGGGGGCGTGGTCGAGGTCGAGCAGGCTCAGGTCGCAGTCATACAGGCGCAGCCGGCGCTGCGTGGCGGCCAGCAGCGCGTCGAACGCGGTGCGGAGTTCAGCCGGGGTTTCAAGGGCATTCATTCGGCGCCGATCTCCAGCCAGCCGGCCTGGTACCAGTCATACAGGCGCTTGCGAAGCGCGGCCGGCAGCGGCGCGGGGCGCTCACCCATCAACGCCATCAGCAAAAGCC
>DAOMWT010000019.1:0-29440 GCA_035436705.1 Thiobacillus sp.
GTCCAGGCCGAAGGTCTGGGCGGCAGCCGCCGCCGGGCCTGCAAACGCAAGACTGGGCAACAACAACAAGTAAGAGAGGCGCTTGGGCATGGGCAGGAGACAGCCGGCAGGATGACGGATCGTCGGCATTCATTTTACGCCGCGCTTGACGCATCGCTTATGCTGTTCGCTGTTCAGAAAAGAGTCACCTCATGCACGCCACCGAGCACTTCATTCCCGGCAAGGACGCCTCGCTCGAAGCGTCGATCGCCACCCTGCAATCCAGGCTCGAAGCGATCGGCTTCCACATCGAGGAACGTTCCTGGCTCAACCCGGTGGAGGGCGTCTGGTCGGTGCACATCCGCGACCGCGACTGCCCGCTGCTGTTCACCAACGGCAAGGGCGCTTCGGAACTGGCGGCGCGGGCGAGCGCGCTGGGCGAATATTTCGAGCGGCTGTCGACCAACTATTTCTGGACCCATTTCTATCTGGGGGACGCCATCGCCAACCGCTCCTACGTCCACAATCCCGCCGAGCGCTGGTTCGCGCTCGACGACGGCGACGATGCCTGGCCAAGCGACCTGCTGACGCCCGCGCTGCACGGCCTCTACAACCCGGAAGCCAGCGTGCGCGCCGATCAGTTGATCGACCTCAATTCCGGCAACATCGAACGCGGCATCTGCGCCATCCCCTACCAGCGGCTTTCCGACGGCGAAACCGTGTACTTCCCGGTCAACCTGATCGGCAACCTCTACGTCAGCAACGGCATGTCGGCCGGCAACACGCCGATGGAGGCGCGCACCCAGGCGCTGTCGGAAATCTTCGAACGCCACACCAAGTACCGCATCATCGAGGAAGGCCTGTGCCTGCCCGACGTGCCGGAAGACGTGATCAACCGCTATCCGCGCATCGCCGCCGGCATCCTGGTGAAGGACGCCTCGCTCGGCGGCCGCTATCCGGTGATGAACGTCACCCTGCTGCATCCCAAGGACCAAGGCTGCTTCGCCAGCTTCGGCGCGCATCCGCGCTTCGAAGTGGCACTGGAACGCGCGTTGACTGAATTATTGCAAGGCCGCGCGCTCGATTCGCTGGCAGGCTTCCCCGCCCCCGGCTTCGACCAGACCGAAATCGCCGACCCGCAGAACCTGGAAATCCACTTCGTCGATTCCAGCGGCGTGATTTCCTGGCAGTTCCTGCGCGACACCCCCGACTTCGAATTCGTCGACTGGAACTTCGGCACCACCACCGAAGAGGACTACGCGTGGTCGGTCGATGCCCTGCACGGCGACGGGCACGAGATCTACATCGCCGACTTCGAACATCTCGGCGTCTACGCCTGCCGTATCCTGGTACCCGGCGTGTCCGAGATTTATCCGTTCGAGGAGCTCGAATTCGAGAACAACAGCGTCGGCAACCTGATCCGCCCGGCGCTCGCGCGCCTGCCCGAACTCAGCGACGACGAATGCGCCGATCTGCTCGATTTGATAACCGAACTGGAGCTGGCCGACGACCGCCTGGTGCCGGTGCTGATCGGCCTGGCGCCGGATGCCGATTCGCCGTGGACCGATCTGCGCATCGGCGAACTCAAGCTGCTGCTTGCGCTGGCCCTCGGCGACGACGAAGCGATCCTCGAAGGCTGCACCTGGATCGCCCAGTACGGCCAGCGCAGCGAAGCGCGCCTCAAGGTCTACCGCTGCATCGCCGACCTCGCGCAGCTCGACGCGCCCACCTACTTCGAGCCCGCGCTGGCCCTGCTGTACGGCCGCGAGACGCTGGAGCAGGCCTTCGCGCTGTTCAATCAGGACGAACGCTTTTTCGGGTTGACGACGCTGGGGGAAAACTTCGAGGGCAGCACGATGCATCGGCGCCTGCTGGAGGCGTATCGCAAGGTGCGCGGCTAGCACGCTCCGATGAAAATCCCCAAGCGCCTCGAACCCCTGCTCGAAGACGGCCTCATCGACGGCGTCGTGCGCCAGCTCATGAGCGGCAAGGAAGCCATGGTCTTCGTGGTCCGCTGCGGCGACGACATCCGCTGCGCCAAGGTCTACAAGGAAGCCAACAAGCGCAGCTTCCGCCAGGCCGTCGACTACACCGAGAACCGCAAGACCAAGAACAGCCGCCAGGCGCGCGCCATGGCCAAGGGCAGCAAGTACGGCCGCCAGATGCAGGAAGCCGCCTGGCAAAGCGCCGAAGTCGATGCGCTGTATCGGCTCGCCGCCGCCGGTGTGCGCGTGCCCACGCCGTACAACTTCCACGAAGGCGTATTGCTGATGGAACTGGTGGCCGATGCGGACGGCAATGCCGCGCCCCGCCTCAACGACGTGTCGTTCACCGAAGCCGAAGCCCTTGCCCACCATCGCTCATTGATCGGAGAGGTGGTGCGCATGCTCTGCGCCGGCGTCGTCCACGGCGACCTGTCCGAGTTCAACATCCTCGTAGGCGCCGACGGCCCGGTGATCATCGACCTGCCACAGGCGGTCGACGCCGCCGGCAACAACCACGCGCAGGCCATGCTGGCACGCGACGTGAACAATCTGCGAACCTATTTTGGCCAGTTCGCGCCGGCGCTATTGGCGACGCAGTACGCGGAGGAAATCTGGGCGCTGTACGAGCACGGCAAGCTGAATCCAGAAGTCGAACTCAGCGGCCGGTTTGAATGCGACAAGCCGCCGGTCGATCTGGAGGGGGTGATGCGGGAGATCGATGACGCGCGCGAGGAAGAGGCTGCGCGCCTGTTGCGCTTGCAAGCGCTGGCATGACATTGCGCTGTTCAATTGCGTATATATAGCAGCCCCGCTCAAAGGGCGGCTTGCCATGTCTAGCCCCGAACTTTCCCCGCAAATCATTGCTAGCGCGCGATTGCCGCGCTCGCCTGACTTCGCAGCACGTACCGACAAGGCCATAAAGACTTAAGTTCTCACAACCACGCGGATGGATCGATCCCACGCTTGGTCTGCGGCCGATCCACGCATTTGACGCAATGGCGTATTGGTTGTACGGGCCACGCCAACTTGCGGCGTGTTCAGTTCCCCTTTTTTACCCTACAAATTTATTAAGACACGAAGCACTATTAAAAGATGTATTTTATTTGCATCTTCTGTCAGCTGCTTTCATAATTAATTCCAGATCATGGACAGGGACTTGCAATTCCAGCCTGGCTCGCCGTCACCGCTCGCACCCGGACGCCTCACTCATTCGGATCGGATTTTTCACATGCCATATAGTAAGGAGCTTCAATGAACATCGACAAATTTAAGCGGCAACACATTGAAATCATCGAGCACATTACGGCATTGAGGAACTTTTCCAAGGAAGGAATCAGCGAAAACGCAGCTGAAATAGCCGCGCTTATCATTGCAATGAGTTCGATCATCAAACTGCATCTCGCCGTGGAAGATCAATTACTGTATCCCGCACTACAACGCGGAAAAAATTCCGCTCTGGCCAAAATGGGCAAAAGATTCCAAGATGAAATGGCAACTATTGCCTCGGCCTATATGGATTTCGCCAGGAAATGGAACCATGCGTCCAATGTCTCTCGCGATCCGGAAGGCTTCAGGTTAGAAGCCAACAAGGTGCTCAAAATATTGCATGATCGGATGCACAAGGAAAATACCGATTTCTATCCGATAATTGAAACACTCTGATCGACATCTCTGTTTTGAACAGACCCTCAGCCGTCACAGCATCGCCAAAGTACGCCTGCTCAGACTGGATAGGGCGAACAGAACCCAGACTTCTCCGCCGCTCTGTTCCGCCCCGCAGACAAGTCCCCCCATTGCTGGCGAGAGTGAATCCAGATGTTTTCAAGATCGCGCTCGGCGGCAGGGGCGAGGCGGCATTCAACCATGCGAGGCGAGCATTTTCTGCTTGAACTCGCCTGCATCGAAGGATTTCGCTTCGCCGCTGGCCTCGCCTTTAATCAGCGCCTCGGCCTCGGTGCTACGCTCCTGTCCGCGCCGGATGAGGTCGCGAATATATTCGCTGTCGTTGGCACACAGAACAAGGGACAGACCACGGTTCCGCCATTCACCCCTGAACGATGGCGATCAGCAAGGATCCGGAGTTGATCGATCTACTTCTCATCCCAGGGCTTGTCCACCATCCCGTCAACGTCACGACTACCGTGCATCACCGCAAGCACGAGCACACGGTCAGGTTCAAGACGGTACATGACTCGATACCCTTGAACGATGATTTCCCGCAGGGTTTGGTCTTCCGCCTCGGAAATCATGCGACCGCTCTCTGGAAAGGCTTGTAACCGCCGTGTGGCAAGGACAACTCTTTCGGCAAAGCGCCGGGCATAGAATCCGGAATCCCGGCTGATGTAGCGAACGAGGTCGTCCAGATCGTCCCGCGCGCAATCCGACCACTCAATCTTCATGGTTGAGATAGCGTTTTTCCATTTCTTCCTGGGAGGTGATCTTGCCTTCTTCAGCCGCTTTCAGCGAGCGCTCCAGTTTCTGGCGCACGTAGAGGGCATACATGGCATCGTCGAAGCTCGCCTGGTCTGGCAAGTGGTCAGCAATATCGTGGACGATTTGTTTGACAGTTTGCATGGGGTGACTCCTTGTAAACCCGTTGAAACGCCATTCATTCTAGCCTGCCGCGCGCTGCCTCGCTGTTTCATACATACACAGCGCCGCCGACACCGAGACATTGAGGCTTTCCACTGTGCCGCCGATGGGAATGCGCGCGACCTGATCGCAGCTTTGCTTGACCAGGCGGCGGATGCCTGCGCCCTCGGCGCCGAGCACCCAGGCGATGCCGGTCTTGGCGTCGATGCCGGACAGGGGCTTGTCGCCGTCCATGTCGGCGGCGATGACCCAGATGTTGTGTTCCTTGAGGTCTTTGATGGTGCGCGCGAGGTTGGTGACCATGATGTAGGGCACGGTCTCCGCGGCGCCCGAGGCGACCTTTTCCACCGTCGCGTTGATGCCGACGGCGTTGTCCTTCGGTGCGATGACGGCGTGCACGCCGAAGGCATCGGCCGAGCGCATGATGGCGCCGAGGTTGTGCGGGTCGGTGACGCCGTCGAGGATGACCAGCAGCGGCGGGCCCTGGATGTTTTCCAGCACTTCGTCGAGCGAATGCGTCAGCGCAACCGGTTTGACGCGGGCGACCACACCCTGATGCTTGGCGGTCTTGCCGACCAGGCGGGTCAGGCGGTCGGCCTCGACCTGCGCCAGCCTGACCCCGTTGTCCTTGGCCTGATGCACCAGGTCGCGCGCGCGCGCGTCGCGGCGGGTCAGGTCGAGGTAGATTTCGAAGATGCCCGACGGGTCCTGGCGCAGGCGCGCCAGCACGGGATGGAAGCCGTAGATCAGTTTTTCAGCGGCATGCTTGCCGGCGGGTTTCTCGCTCATTTCTGCTTGCTACCCTTGGCCTTGGCCGTTCTCTTTTTCGGCGCGGCGATTTCTTCCGCCGTCTCGACTACTTCGACCAAGGCGAAGTCGATCTTGCTGGTCTCGATGTCGGCGCGCATCACCTTGATGCGCACGCGGTCGCCCAGGCGATATTTTTTCCCGGTCCGTTCGCCGAGCATCATGTGCTTGGCCTGGTCGTAGTGGAAATAATCCTGGCCGAGTTCGGAGACGTGAACCAGGCCCTCGATGAAGATCTCGTCGATCGCGACGAACATGCCGAAGCTGGTCACCGCGCTCACGGTGCCGTTGTACTCGTCGCCGATACGGTCGCGCATGAAATAGGTTTTCAGCCAGGCGTCGACGTCGCGGGTGGCATCGTCGGCGCGGCGCTCGGTCATCGAGCAGTGCAGGCCGATTTCTGCCAGCCCCTTGGCGGGCAATTTCTCGCCATTCAGCACAGCCTTGATGCCGCGGTGCACCAGCAGATCGGGGTAGCGCCGGATCGGCGAGGTGAAGTGGGTGTAGGCCTCGTAAGCCAGGCCAAAGTGCCCCTTGTTGTCGGGGCTGTAGATCGCCTGCTTCAACGAGCGCAGCATCACCGTCTGCAACAGGCCATGGTCGGGGCGGTCCTTGATCTTGTCGAGTAGCGCAGCATAGTCCTTGGCGTGCGGCTT
Source organism: Thiobacillus sp. (assembly GCA_035436705.1). Taxonomy (GTDB): domain Bacteria; phylum Pseudomonadota; class Gammaproteobacteria; order Burkholderiales; family Thiobacillaceae; genus Thiobacillus. The sequence continues at coordinate 6,020 of DAOMWT010000019.1, forward strand.
GTCGCCGCCGCCGAGGTCGAGGCCGAATTCGGCGAGGAAGCCGCGCAGCGCCGCGAGCTTTTCCGCGGTCGGGCCTTCGTGAACGCGGAACAGCGCCGGCTGCTTGTTCTCGTGCAGGAAGTCCGACGCGCACACGTTGGCCGCCAGCATGCATTCCTCGATGATGCGGTGGGCGTCGTTGCGGATCACCGGCACGATCTCCTTGATCTTGCCCTGATCGTCGAAATTGATCTGCGTCTCGGTCGAGCCGAAGTCGATGGCGCCGCGCTTGGCGCGCGCCTTCAGCAAGGTGCGGAACAATTTGTCGAGCGCTTCCAGGTGCGGCATCAGCGCGGCCTGCTGCTTCTCCGGCTTGGCTGCGCCGGAGAGCCAGTCCCATACCTGATTGTAGGTCAGGCGCGCGTGCGAATGGATCACCGCCGGGTAGAAGCGGTATTCCTTGATCGCGCCCGCCGTGGTGATGCGCATGTCGCACACCATCGACAGGCGGTCGACATCCGGGTTGAGCGAGCACAGTCCGTTGGACAGTGCCTCCGGCAGCATGGGAATAACACGGCGCGGGAAGTACACCGAGTTGCCGCGGGTGAAGCCTTCGCTGTCGAGCGCGTCCCTCGGCTGCACGTAATGGCTGACGTCGGCGATCGCCACCACCAGCCGGAAGCCGCTGCGGCCAAGCGGCTCGCAGTACACCGCGTCGTCGAAGTCGCGCGCCGTCTCGCCGTCGATGGTGACGAGCGGCAGGTGGCGAATGTCATCGCGTCCGGCCAGGTCTTTTTTCAGCACCTTGCCTGGCAGCTTGGACGCCTGCGCCTCGACCTCCGGCGGGAAGACATAGGGCAGGTCGTGCTTCCTCAGCGCGATCTCGATTTCCATGCCGGGGCCGGTAAAGCTGCCCAGCACTTCGGATATCCGTCCCACCGCCTCGTTGTGCGCGCCGGGCTGGGTGAGGATTTCCACCGTCACCACCTGGCCGGGCTGCGCGGCGCCGGCATGCTCGGCGGGGACGAGGATGTCCTGGTTGATGCGGCGGTTTTCCGCGATCAGGAAGCCGACGCCACCTTCAAGGTAGTAGCGGCCGACGACGAACCTGTTGACGTGCTCCAGCACTTCGACGATTTTGGCCTCACGCCGCCCGCGCCGGTCGAAGCCGGCAACGCGAACCAGCACGCGGTCGCCGTGCAGCACCCGGTGCATCTCCTTGGGCGACAGATAGAGATCGTCGCCACCTTCTTCCGGCACCACGAAACCGAAGCCGTCGGGGTGCCCCTCGACGCGGCCCTTGATGAGGTCGAGTTTGTCTGGCAGGCACAACTGGCGCTTGCGGTTGAGCATCAGCTGGCCGTCGCGCTGCATCGCACCGAGACGGCGCTGGAACAGGTCGCGTTCGGCCTCGGTGATTTCCAACTGCTCGGCGAAGGCGTCGGCGTCGACCGGACAGCCCGCCTCGGTCAGCAGTTGGAGGATGTATTCGCGGCTCGGCAGCGGCGATTCGTAGCGCTCGATCTCACGCTCGTAGAACGGATCGGCGAGACGGATTTCAGAAAGCGTGTGCTTGCTTGCACGGCTGCGGGATTTTTTTGAAGTCATCTTCGTTGACAATTTATTCGGTGCTCTCTAATATGCGCGTCTTCGCAGCCCAGATGGCGGAATTGGTAGACGCACTAGGTTCAGGTCCTAGCGGTGGCAACACTGTGGAGGTTCGAGTCCTCTTCTGGGCACCAGACGCTGCAAGCAAAAAGCCGACTTCGTGTCGGCTTTTTGCTTTTTCAAAGCCGGTTTCAGGCATTACGACTCGTAGGGGTGGCGACGCACGATGGTCTCCACCCGGTCCGGGCCGGTCGACACCACATCCACCGGCACTTCGCACAGCGCCTCCATCCGCTTGAGATACGTCTGCGCCTTCTGCGGCAGCTTGTCGAACTCCTGCACGCCTACGGTCGTATCGCTCCAGCCGGGGAGATCCTCGTAGATCGGCTCGACGTTGGTGATCGATTCCGCGCCCACCGGCAGGATGTCGCAGGTCTCGCCGTCGATCCTGTAGCCGACGCACACACGCACCGTTTCCAGGCCATCGAGCACATCCAGCTTGGTCACGCACAGGCCGGACACGCCGTTGATCTGGATCGAGCGCTTGAGCGCGGCGGCGTCGAACCAGCCGCAGCGACGCTGGCGCCCGGTGGTGGCGCCGAATTCGTGACCCTTCTCACCGAGGTACTGGCCGACATCGTCAAACAGTTCGGTCGGGAACGGCCCGGAGCCGACGCGCGTGGTGTAGGCCTTGGTGATCCCGAGCACGTAGTGCATCGCGGACGGGCCGACACCGGAACCGGTGGACGCGCCGCCGGCGGTGCAGTTCGACGAGGTCACGAAGGGATAGGTGCCGTGGTCGATGTCGAGCAGCGTGCCCTGCGCCCCCTCGAACAGCAGGTTGCCACCCGCCTTGTTGACTTCGTACAGGCTGCGCGGCACGTCGGCGACCATCGGCTTGAGGCGGTCGGCCATGGCCATCATGCCGTCGAGCGTCTGGTTGAAGCTCACCACCTCGGCCTTGTAGTAGTTCTTCAGCATGAAGTTGTGGTGGTCGAGCACCTCGCCCAGCTTGGCGGCGAAGCGTTCGCGATGGAACAGGTCCTGCAGGCGCAGCGCGCGGCGCGCCACCTTGTCCTCGTAGGCCGGGCCGATGCCGCGCCCGGTGGTGCCGATCTTGCCGGCGCCCTTGGCGATCTCGCGCGCCTGGTCGAGTGCCACGTGGTGCGGCATGATCAGCGGACAGGCTTCGCTGATTTTCAGGCGGCTGGCGACGTCGACGCCGGCCGCTTCGAGCATGTCCATTTCCTTCAGGAGCGCATCCGGGGCGAGTACCACGCCGTTGCCGATGTAGCAGGTGACGCTGTCGCGCAGAATCCCTGAGGGAATCAGGTGCAGCACGGTTTTCTTGCCCGCCACCACCAGGGTGTGGCCGGCGTTGTGGCCGCCCTGGAAGCGCACCACGCCCTGCGCGCGGTCGGTCAGCCAGTCGACGATCTTGCCCTTGCCCTCATCACCCCACTGGGTACCGATGACGACGACGTTTTTTGCTGCCATGCTGCAATCTCCCTTTATTGTGCACCCGAGCCGGCGATGACCAGTTCGCGTAAATCCAGGCTGAAACCGGTGGCTGGACGCGCCCGGCCAAATACCCGCCCCACTTCATCGTAACGCCCGCCCTGCGCGATCGCATGGCTGCGTCCGCCGGCATATGCCGCAAAGACGACGCCGCTGTGGTAGCCGTAGCCGCGCAGTTCGGCCAGATCGTACGCCACCTCGACGCCGCCTAATCCCTCGTCGAGGGCCACCAGCATATCCAGCGCCGCATCGACTGCCGCCAGCCGTGGCAGGCGCGCACGCGCTTCTGTCAGCATGCTGCGATCGCCATACAGCTGCGGCAGCGCGGCAAAAGCATCGCGCAGCGCCACAGGCAAGCCTGCCGTCAGCACAGCCACGGCACTGCCGTCCTTGGTCTGCAGCGCACCGAACAGCTGGTGCTCGATGTCACCGCTCAAGCCGGCTTCCTGCGCCAGCGCACGGTAAACACCGACGTGGCCGATATCGAGTTGCGGCGTTTTCACCCCGCACGCGGATAAACCCTGCAGCATCAGTGTGAGGATTTCGAGGTCCGCTTCGGCACCGGCTTCGCCATACAGCTCGGCGCCGATCTGGATCGGTTCACGCGAGCGATGGAAGCCGGCGGACTGGGTATGCAGCACGCTGCCCGCATAGCACAGGCGATTCACCGCATTGGTAGCCAGCAGGTGCGCATCGATGCGCGCCACCTGCGGCGTGATGTCGGCGCGCACGCCCATCAGCCGCCCGGAGAGCTGGTCGACCAGCTTGAAGGTCTTGAGGTCGAGGTCCGCTCCGACACCGGTCAGCAGCGAATCGACGTATTCCATCAGCGGCGGGATCACCAGTTGATAGCCACGGCCGCGGAACAGGTCGAGCAGCGCGCGCCGCATGTCCTCCATGCGCCAGGCCTGCGGCGGCAATACATCCTCGACGTTTTCGGGCAATAACCAGGCAGTCATTTCAGTTCAACATCATCAACAAAAAAACGCCGCCCAACATGGAGGCAGCGCCGATGAAACGCAATTGGCCGTCGCCAAGTTCCAGCATCCTGCGGAAACCATCCCGCCATATGGCGGGCGCGGCGAACGGCAGGATACCTTCAATCACCAGCAGCAAGCCAATTGCGGCAAGCCCGTCGAAGCCGGTCATTGACCGCCGGCGGCACGCGGGTTCTTCATGTATTTGAAGAAGTCGGCGCTGGGGTCGAGCACCATGACATCGCTTTTGCTCTTGAAGCTCTCGCGATACGCCTGCATGCTGCGGTAGAACGCATAGAATTCGGCATTCTTGCCGTAGGCCGAGGCGTACACGGCCGAGGCCTTGGCATCGCCCTCGCCCTTGACGCGCTGCGCGTCACGATAGGCATTGGCCACGATCACTTCCTTCTGCTTGTCGGCATCGGCCTTGATCTTTTCGGCTTCGGCCGCGCCGGTCGAACGCAGCTCGTTGGCCACCTGCTTGCGCTCGGCTTCCATCCGGCGGTAGACGTTTTCCGACACGGCTTCCGGCAGATCGACCCGCTTGATCCGCACGTCCACCACCTGCACGCCGATCGTACGCGCGTCCGCGTCGGCCTTGGTGCGGATGATGCTCATGATTTCCTCGCGGCGCCCCGACACCACCTCGTTGACGGTGCGCTTGCCGAATTCGGCGCGCAGGCCGTCGTTGACGGTCTGATTCAGGCGGATCTGCGCCCGTGTTTCGTCGCCGCCCACCGACACGTAGAACTGCCTCGCATCGACCACGCGCCACTTGATGAAGGAATCGACCAGCACGTTTTTCTTTTCCGAGGTGATGAAACGCTCCGGGTCGGCCGCATCCAGCGTCAGGATGCGGGTGTCGAAGAAACGTACGTTCTGCACCAGCGGCAGCTTGAAATACAGTCCCGGCGTTTTTTTCACCGACACCACTTCACCCAGCTGGAACACGATGGCGTTCTGCCGCTGGTCGACGGTAAACATGCTGCCGCTCAACACCACCAGCAGCACGATCAGGCCGATCAGTATGGGACCCAGACTTCTGTTCATGGCCGGTCCTCCCGTTCACGGCTGCGTAAAGCGTCGCGCGAACGTGTGTCCATGGGGGCGGGCGCGGTGGCCGGCTGCTGTGACAGCACTTCGGGCGCGCCGCTATAAGTCTGGCCGACAATCTGCTGCAATTTGTCGAGCGGCAGATACAGGAGGCTGTTGCCACCCTTCTGGTCTACCAGCACTTTACTGGTGTTGTTCATCACAGTCTGCATGGTATCGAGATACATACGCTGGCGCGTCACCTGGGGCGCTTTCTGATATTCGGTAAAAATCTGCACAAAGCGGCTGGCCTCGCCCTCGGCATTGGCAATCACCGACAGCTTGTAACCCTCGGCCTCCTCTTTCAGACGCGAAGCCAGGCCGCGGGCACGCGGCACTACGTCGTTGGAGTAAGCCTCGGCTTCATTTTTCAGGCGCTCGCGATCCTGTCCCGCCTTGACCGCATCGTCGAACGCGGCCTGCACCTGTTCGGGCGGCTGGATATTCTGCAAGGTTACCTGGCTGATGCTGATGCCGGTCTTGTAGCGGTCGAGCACCAGCTGCATCAGTACCTTGGCCTGTGCGGCAATATCGGCACGGCCTTCATACAGCACGAAATCCATCTTGTTCTTGCCGACGATTTCGCGCATCGCGGTCTCGGCTACCTGCAGCACCGAATCTTCAGGCGCGCGGTTGACGAACAGGAATTCCTTCGGGTCCTTGAGGATGTACTGCACCGCGAATTGCAGATCGATGATGTTCTCATCGTCGGTCAGCATCAGCGATTCTTTCAGCACCTTGCTTTTTACCGAGGTGCGGTAACCGACTTCGACGGTGCGCACCTGATCGACGTTGACCACTTCGCGCGATTCGATCGGCCACGGCAGATGCCAGCGCGGGCCGGGCTCGGTGGTCTCGACATATTGCCCAAAGCGCAGCACCAGGCCGCGCTGGCCGGCGTCGATGATGTAGAACCCGCTCGCCACCCACACCACGACCAGCGCGCCGATCAGCAAGCCGACCAGATTGCCGCCTCCCGGCAATCCGCCGGAGGAAAAGCCATCGCCGCCGCTACCGCTGCCGCCCCCGGTGTTCTTGTTGCCGAACATGCCATTGAGACGCTGATTGATGCGCCGCCAGAGCTCGTCCAGATCGGGCGGTCCGCTGTTTTTGTTGCGGTTACCGTTGTTGCCCCATTGCGGGTCGTTCCAGGCCATATGGTTTATGTTTATGTAGAGAAAACTGTGGTTTGGGGAGAAGGGTTGTCTGGTTTGCCGACTTCATTCCGGAGCCGCACGGCCAGCAGGATTTCCGACAGCGCCTCGCGTAAAAGTTCAATCCCGGCGCCAGTTTGCGCGGATACGTACACGCTGTGGAGTTTACCATACTCGTCACGCCCGACTCCTGGCGCAACGCCCGTCAAATCGAGCTTGTTGTAGACCCGCAGCTGCGGCACGACATCTGCGCCGATTTCTTTCAGCACCTTGTCGACCGCCTCGATCTGCCGTTCGCGCCCGGGACTGGCCGAATCAATCACGTGCAAAAGCAAATCGGCCTCGGCGGTCGCTTCCAGCGTGGCGCGGAAGGCAGCCACCAGGTCGTGCGGCAGGCGGGTGATGAAGCCGACGGTATCGGCCAGCACCACTTCGCCGCTCGCCGGCCCGTCGCCGGCCGATTCAGCCAGGCGCGGCAAATAGATCTTGCGTGTGGTGGTGTCGAGCGTGGCGAACAGCTGGTCGGCCGCGTAGGCGCCGGCACGCGTCAGCGCATTGAACAGGGTGGATTTGCCCGCATTGGTGTAGCCCACCAGCGCCACCGACAACACCTGCTGGCGCGAGCGCGAACGCCGCTGGGTGCGGCGCTGCTTGCCCAGTCTGGCGAGCCGTTCGCGCAGCGCCTTGACCCGCACGCCGAGCAGGCGACGGTCGGTTTCCAGCTGCTTCTCGCCGGGGCCGCGCATGCCGACACCGCCGCGCTGGCGCTCGAGGTGGGTCCAGCCGCGCACCAGGCGGGTCGACAGGTGTTGGAGCTGGGCCAGTTCGACCTGCAGCTTGCCTTCGGCGCTCTGCGCGCGGCGGGCAAAGATGTCCAGAATCAGGCTGGTACGGTCGATCACCCGACACTGCAGGCGACGCTCCAGATTGCGCTCCTGTGCAGGCGACAGTTCGTGATTGAAGATGACAACGTCGGCCTCGGTGGCAGCGACCAGCGCCGCGATTTCATCGGCCTTGCCGCTACCCACGAACAGCGCAGCATCCGCGCGGCTGCGTTTGCCCTGGACCTCGCCCCGGATATCGAGTCCGGCACCGGCCGCCAGCAGACGCAGCTCGGCCACGCTTTCGGCAAAATCCGGCTTCGCGAAATCGAGCGCCACCAGAATGACCCGCTCCCCGCCCGCGTGCCGCTCGATCAAAGGGGCTCTCCCCGTCTCTGCCCGCACGTACTCACTGGACGGGACTCTCGCCTGTCGACGCTACAAAATTGACCATATCGATCCACGGGCGTCCTGGAGACATTGCGGCTTGGCATGCAGCAGATCCCTTATTTTCCATTGACTTCGGCGCTTGATCCTAGCTCGGGATCAAGCCAGTTGCGGGCGGCCGAAATGCCAGCCCTGCCCGTAGTCCACGCCCATGTCGGCGAGGATGCGTGCAGTCTCCGCGTCCTCGACGTGCTCGGCCACGGTATGCATACCCTCCTTGCGCGCAAAATTCGCCAGGCTCTCGACGATGCCCGCCACCTTGCGGTCCTGTCGCATATGCGACACCAGCCAGCCTTCAATTTTCAGGAAGCTGACCGGCAGGTGCGCCAGGTACAGATAAGACGAATAGCCGCTGCCGAAATCATCCAGCGCCAACCGGAAGCCGAAGTCGATGAAGGGTTGCAAATCGGCGCGCAATTTCTCCAGGCTGACGATGCGCTGGCGCTCGGTCAGTTCCAGCACGATGGGCTTGACCGGCCCCAGCATCGCGCTGCAGGTCTGACAATAGCCCATGGCATTGTCGAGCATCTCCTCGACCAGATCGCGGCGCGCCAGGAATTGCGGCGACACGTTCACGAAATGGGCAAAATCGGTCGCACCGCCTTCATTTATTCGCACCACGCAATACTGCATCACCTGGCGGATCACCTGGCGGTCGACTTCGGCCATCAGCCCCAATCCTTCCGCCATGTCGACGAACTCCTGGGCCTCGACGATCTCGCCGGCCACGGTCTCGATGCGCGCCAGCGCTTCGTCCGCGATGGCCTGCCCGGTCTGCAGATCGACGATGGTCTGCGCGGCCAGCCTGACCCGGTTGTCCGCCAGCGCCTGGCGCAGCAACCCGCTGTTCCACGGCAGGCTGGCCAGCGCCGCCATCCTGACCTGGTCGCGGCCATCGGCCTTGGCCCGATACAAGGCATGGTCGATTTTTTCCAGCATCGGCAGGGTTTCGCTGTCGTTCACGCCAAAGGCCGCCACGCCCGCCGAGAAACTCAGTGAAATGGCCCCCACGCTGGTCTGGATGGGCGCCGCACGGGCCTGGCCGGCCAACCGTTCCATGACACCGGCAGCTTCATCCACGGTGCCGCCATGCAGCACGAACAAAAATTCTTCCCCGCCCCAGCGCGCCACCCAGTCGCCTTCGCGCAGCCCGGTCTCGAAGCGGCGCGCCACGGATTTCAGCACTTCGTCTCCCACGGCATGGCCGTAGCGATCGTTCACCATCTTGAAATGGTCGAGGTCGACCAGGGCCAGCGCGAAACCATGGCCGTCGCGCGGCGTGCGCGCGCGTTCCTTTTGCAGGCGCTCTTCGGCCGCCCGCCGATTGGGCAGGCCGGTCAGCGGATCGGTCAGCGCGATGCGCTGCAGCAGGTCCTTTTGCGCGGACTGATGCAGGGCATTGCCGAGCCAGTCGGCGATCAGGCTCATGTAGGCGACATCCACCGTGCCTGGCAACGATTCGCCACACCTGCGCAAAAAGGCCAGCACCCAGCGCGTCTCGGTCTCGTCGCCAACCGACACCGGAATCCCGGAGAAGGTGCGCATGCCAAACTCGGTCACCAGCGGATTGCCGGCATACAGGGGGTGCGCGGACAGATCGGCGATATGGGACGGCGCACGGGCATGGATGACAACATGGAACGGCGACGCTTCCAGCGTCTGTCTGCTGCCTTCCGGAAACACTCCCAGGCGATCGCTGACATAGCGCGCGGTGCAGTGCTCGCCAAGCTCGCTCAGCACCACCAGATCCATGTTCAGCACCCCGGCCGCCATCGCCAGCATGGCGCGGATGCGCTCGGTATCGCCCAGGCCGCGCCGTACCGACAGTTTCCACAAGGCATTCAGGCGATCGACATGTGTATCGCCATGGCTGGGCAATGGTACGCGCTGACTGGATTGGTTGACTGGCTGCATGATCGCCGTTGAAGCTGGTTAACAGGCAGCCATTCTAGCCTTGTCGCGACCGTTACAAATCCACTGCACGCAAACGCTCGGCGGCCTGTTCCGGGTTGATGGTGTTGACGAACAGCCCCGAGCCCAGTTCGAACCCGGTCGGAATGGAGGTGCGCGGACAGATTTCCAGATGCCAGTGGTAGCTCGCGGCGTACGCGCCGTGCGGCACGCCATGTTTCGAGTCCGTACCGCCATGCGGCACGGAGTGCAGGAAGAAATTGTACTGCGCGCCGCCGATGACGGCATCCAGCCGCGCCATGGTGCGCTTCACCACCCGCGCCAGGTCGGCCAGATCCTCGCCGCGCACGTCGAGAAAATCAGCCTGGTGCGCCAGCGGCAGGATGTGCACTTCCCATTCGTAACGGCTGGCGAAGGGCTTGATCGCGATGAACTTCTCGCCGCGCTCGACCACATACTGACCGACGTTGATCTTGCGCCGCACTGCGCCCGAATTGCGGTCGTAGATCGTCGCCTCGAAGGTCAGCGCCTCGTCGATCAGCGCGCAGAAAATGCAGTGGTGGTGCTTGGCGTAATACGCGGCGCTGTTCTTCACCTCGGCGTCGACGTTCTCCGGCACCACCGGCATCGCGATCACCTGGCTGTGCGTATGCGGAATCGACGCGCCGGCCGCCGGGCCGAAATTCTTGAATACAAGCACGTATTTGAGGCGTTCATCGGACGCGAACAGCTGCTGCATGCGCGCCTGGTAGACGCCGAACAGCGCGGCCAAATGGCTTTCCGCCATGTCCTGCACGGCAATGCCATGTTCGTGGTGATCGATGATGACCTCGTGCCGGCCGTAGCCGTCGATGGTTTGCTGCAGGCCGAAGTTGAAGTTCGCTTGTTCGCGATCGTCGCCCAGCACCGGGTAGAGGTTTTCCACCATGCGAATCTGCCAGTCACCTTCCGGCGGCCAGCTCAGGATCACCGGTGGCGTCTTGTCCTCGTTGCCGCGGCAGAACGGGCAGGTTTCGACGTGCTTACGGGTGTCGCGTGGCGCCAGTTCCTCGGCTTTTTTCGGGCGCATGCTGCGCGCGGTGGCGACCAGCACCGATTCGCTCGGCACGATGGGATTGATACGGATTTCGCGGACTTCGCTGCTATTGTCCGGGGCGTTCGGGTCTGACATGCGGTTTCTCCTTTGCCGGGAAGCATAAAGCAGCCGCCCGGTGCTGGCGGTTCATTCTGCTTATGCCCCCAGTCAGGCTTTTTATCCCCCCGCTTTCACCAAGGACTTGCGTTGACGAAGCCCCGGCCGGCGCCGACAATATTGAACCTTTGCTGGTTTCCGGAGTATTCCCCATGGACGAAAAAGCCCTGCACGACGAGCAGCGCCTGATGCGCATGATGCGCAAAACGCTTACCTCCATCGTGCGCGACACCGCGCCGCGCGACGGCAACCCCAGCCCGCTATCCGAGGCCACCGTGCTCGGCATCAAGGATTGCCTGCTGGTGATCTCCGGCCGCGAAACCGAACTTGCCCAGCTCACCGGCCGCACCCTTGAAGAGCGCCCGCACTTCAGCGACGAGACGCCCAACACCCACGCCATCAAGATCAGCAGCATCCCGAAAAAAACGCACTGAGCATGCCTCAAGCCACCAGCCTGTTCACCGATGTCGAATCCAGTGTCGTCGGCACCTCGGCGGTCGTGATCTATTCGCCTTCCGGCAAGACCCGCAAGCGCTTCCCCGAGGGCGTGGTCGAGGTCTACGCCAGCGAAGCCGAGGCGCTGGCGCACGCCGACCCCGCCAAGCACCGCCATGCCGCGATTGCCAGCGGCCCGTCGCGCTCGTCGGAAGGCTTCAAGCTGTTCTATCTGGTGCGCTGGCTGGATTGAAGCCGTTCTGCCACTCGGGCAAGCGGGACAGCAGTGCGACTTCGGCGAGCGGCGGCGCAAAGTAATACCCCTGGACATCGTCACACCCCAGATCCCGCAACACTTCGACCTGGGCTGCGCTCTCCACGCCTTCCGCCGTCACCTTCAGGCCCAGCGCCCGCGCCATCCCCACCATGCTGGCGACAATGGCGCGGGCCTCGGCATCCTCGACCATGTCCGCGACGAAGCTGCGGTCGATTTTCAAACGGGTGGCGTCCAGTTTCCGCAGATAAGCCAGGCTGGAATAGCCGGTGCCGAAATCGTCGATCGCCAGCCCGACCCCCTCTTCCGCCAGGCGATGCAGCAACGCCGACCCGGCGAGCGTTTCCTGCATGATGGCCGACTCGGTCAGCTCCAGTTCCAGCAGCGCCGGTGGCAGCTCCGTTTCCTGCAGCACCGCGCCCAGCCGTTCCTCGAACCCGGGGCGGCGCAACTGCAGCGCCGAGACGTTGACCATGACCGGCACGGCCGGCGCCCCCTGCTGGTGCCAGCGCCGCGCCGCCCGGCAGGCCTCGGCGAGAATCCAGTCGCCGAGCGGGACGATCAGCCCGGAATCCTCGGCAACGGGGATGAAGCGCGCCGGCTCCACCCACCCCCATTCGGGATGGCGCCAGCGCACCAGTGCCTCGACCCCGGCGAGCGCACCGTGCGCAAGTGAAAACACCGGCTGGTAGAACAGTTCGAATTCGCCGCGCACCAGCCCCTGGCGCAAGCCGGTTTCGGTGGACAGGCGCTCCCTTGCGCGTGCATTCTGCAGCGGGTCGGCGAACTGGAAAGTATTGCGGCCGCCATCCTTGGCCGCATACATGGCGCGGTCCGCGCAGGCCAGCCAGCCCTCCGCATCCAGCGCGTCGTCGGGATACAGCGCGATGCCGACGCTGACCCCCACCGACACGCTCTGGTCGCCGACCGCGATGGGCTTGGCGAGTTCGGCGATGATTTTTTCAGCAACGTGGCGCGCGTCGTCATCGTCGCTGATTTCAGGCAGCAGGATCACGAACTCGTCGCCGCCCAGCCGGGCCACCGTATCGTCCTCCCGCACCAGCGCACGCAATCGGCCGGCCACCTCGCACAGCAGTGCATCGCCCATGGCATGGCCGAGCGAATCGTTGACGTTCTTGAAACGGTCCAGGTCGAGGAACAAGATCGCCGTCCGGCTTCCCATCCGGTGGGCGTGCGACAACGCCTGGGTCATGCGGTCGGCCAGCAGGCGCTGGTTGGGCAGGCCGGTCAGGCTGTCGTGATAGGCCTGTTCGTACAGCCTGCCTTCCGACGCCATGAGCCGCGCGTGCTCCCTGCGGGTGCGCGCCCGCATATAAAACAACAGGCTGGAGGCCAGCACGAACACCAGCGTTGCGCCGAGCGGCAGCATCGCCGCATGCAGCAATGTTCGCCGCCATTGGCTGGCGTCAATGTCCAAGCCCAGCACTGCGATGGTTTGACCGGTCTGCGGGTCGACATGCGGCACCAGTGCGCTGACCCATACCCCCCAGCTATCCCTCAGCGGGCCTTCGGTCATCGGCCGCCGGTTGCCGGAAAACAAGGCGATCAGCTGCTCGGTCGCCTCGCCGTATGCCATGCCGGAGGGTGAAAAGTCGGATGAATCGGCCGGTTCGGAGTCCACCAGAAAACGGACCTCTCCCTTGTCATGCCATCCCAGCAGATAGACGAAACGGTACTGCGGGCTGACGCTCCGCAAGGCTTCGAGCTGCTGCTTGAGGCGGGCATATTCCTCGCGCGTGGCGTCATTCGCCTCGCCCCGCAGCGCCTGCACCGCCGTCCAATCGAGCGAACGTTGCATCAGGCGCGCTTCGTTCAGGAATTGCACACGCATCCCCGCATCGGCCGAACGAACCACCTGCAAAGTGAGGATCAGCCCCGTCAGCACGCCGCCCAGCACCAGCAGCCATGGCCAGATCTTGCGCATCAAGCGCCGCACCAAACGCTCAATCCGCGCCGTAGACCTTGCGCCGCACCCGCTTCTTGCGCCGCATCCGCGTCGCCTCGCTTTCGCTCAGCGGTGCGCGTGCCTTGCCTTCAAACGGGTTCTTGCCGCTGTCCTCCTTGACCTGGATGCGCAGCGGCGTGCCCTGCAGCTTGAAGGCCTTGCGGAAACTGCTTTCCAGATAGCGCTTGTAGTCGTCGCGCAGGCCTTCCAGCGCATTGCCGTGCAGGATGATGACCGGCGGGTTCTTGCCGCCCTGGTGGGCGTAGCGCGGCTTGGGGCGGAACAGTCCGTTCTTGGGCGGCGCGTGCTGCTCCACCGCCATCTCCAGCACCCGCGTGAGCTTGGGGGTCGACAGCTTGATGAAAGCGGCGGCGTGGGCGGCCTCGATGTCCTTCAGCAGGTTTTCCAGCCCCTTGCCCTTGAGCGCCGATATGTAGTTGAAGCGCGCGAAATCGAGAAACGCCAGCTTGCGTCCGATGTCGCGCTTGATGTCGTCGCGCTGCTCGGCGGAAAGTCCGTCCCACTTGTTCACCGCCACCACCAACGCACGTCCGGTTTCCAGCACGAAGCCGGCCAGGTGCGCGTCCTGCTCGGAAATGTTCTCGCGCGCGTCGAGCACCAGCACCACCACGTTGGCATCCTCGATCGCCTGCAGGGTCTTGATGACGGAGAATTTTTCCACCGTCTCGAACACCTTGCCGCGGCGCCGCACGCCGGCGGTATCGATCAGGACGTAGGGCTTGCCGCCGCGTTCGAATTCAACGTAGATCGAATCGCGCGTGGTGCCCGGCTGGTCGAACGCGATCACGCGCTCCTCGCCCACCAGCGCGTTGACCAGGGTCGACTTGCCGACGTTGGGGCGCCCCACCAGCGCGATCTTGGGAATGCCGAACTCGTCGGCCTGCTCTTCCTCTTCCGGGAACGGCGCCAGCGCCTCGTCTACCAGATCGGCGATGCCATCGCCGTGCGCGCCGGAAATCGCCAGCGGCTCGCCCAGCGCCAGCTCGTGGAATTCGGCGGTCACCACCGCGCGGTTCATGCCTTCGGCCTTGTTGACTGCGAGCAGTACCGGACAGGACGCGCGGCGCAAACGGTCGGCGATCGCCTTGTCCTGCGGCGTCAGGCCGGCGCGGGCATCGACCATGAAAATGATGGCGTCCGCCTCGTCGATGGCCTGCAGCGTCTGACGCGCCATTTCGGCCATGATGCCGTCCTTGGCCACCGGTTCGAGACCGCCGGTGTCGACCACCAGATAGGGTTTGCCGCCGACACGCCCGCGTCCGTAATGGCGGTCGCGGGTCATCCCCGGCAGGTCGTGCACCAGTGCGTCGCGCGTGCCGGTAAGGCGGTTGAACAAGGTGGACTTGCCGACGTTGGGACGCCCGACAAGAACCAGAGTGGGAAGCATGGCTATCCTTGCTGACGCACCGGCAAGGCCGGCGCATTGTGTTTATTTGAGTCTGAAAGCGACGACAGAGCCCTTGGCCGTCTGCACCGCGAAGCCGGGGCCGATGTCGACCGGCGCCGTGCGCACGCCGCTGTCGACCTTGGCGCGCGCAACGAAACTGCCGTCTTCGGCCGACAGCACATGCACGACGCCTTCGCCGTCGGCCACCACCACCCAGGCGCCCAGCGCCAGCGGCGCGGTGACCTGGCGGCGCGCCAGCTTGTCCTGCCGCCAGCCGGCACGGCCGCTGGTTTTGTCGTAAGCGGTCACGGCGTCCTTGTCGTCGGTGACGTAGACATTGCGCTCGTCCATCGCCAGCCCGCTGTTGCTGGAGGCGTCGCGCGCCCACAGCGACGAGCCGTTGCGGCGATCGAAGCAGGCCACCCGCCCCTGATAGGTAACGGCGCACACCTGCCGTTCATCCACCACCGGATTGCCCATCACGTCGGCCACCCGTTCGAGTTCGGTCGCCCCGCGCGGCAGCGCCACCGTGGCCTCCCACAGTTGCGCGCCGTTGGCGGCATTGAGCGCGACCAGCTTGCCGCCGGGAAACCCGGCGTAGAGCACGTCGTCGCGCACCGCCATGCCGCCCGATCCGCGCAGGCTCAATGCCGGCAGGTTGCGGCTGTACAGCCATTTGTGGCTGCCGTCCGCGGCGGCCAGGCCATGCACGCGGCCATCGCCGGTGCGCGCGATAACCATATCGGCCACCGCCAGCAATTGTCCGGTCACCTCGCTCGACAACGGCACGTTCCAGCGCACCTGTCCGCTGCCGAAATCGAGCGCCAGCAATTCGCCCTTGCTGCCGCCCGCCAGCACCAGGCCCCGGCCCGCGCCGGCTCCGGCCGAAAGTTTCACGCCGGTATCGGTGCGCCACACCATGTGGCCGTTGGCCACGGCGATGCGCACCACCCGGCCGCCGCCGGCAGCCAGCACATCGTCGCCTTCGACTTGCGGGCGGAACAGGCGGCCATCCGAGTCGCCGGTTTCGCCTTTCCAGGCCTCGCCGAGGCTGGCGGTGGGTTTGAACTCGACCAGTTCGGCGGGTTTGGCCTTGGCCGGGCCGGAACCGAACCAGCCGCCCACCGTGCTGGTCATCGAGCCGACCGCGCCGCATCCCGACAGCGACAGCGCCAAACCGGCGGCAATCAAACGCATCATCACTTGACCTCTCCTCCCAGCGCATCGAGTTTCAGTTCGACGATACTGCGGTAGGGGTCATCCTCCTGCATCTTGCCGAACGCCGCCTGATAGGCCGCGCGTGCCTCGGCCTGCTTGCCCTGCGCCAGCAGCACGTCGCCCTTCGCATCGTGGAAACGGAAGGCGTACGCATCGCTGTGCGTGGCCGACAGGGTTTTCAGCGCGGCGTCATATTGCTTCTGGTCGAGTTGCACGCCGGCCAGCCGCAGACGCGCCAGATCCTTGACGGCGGGTTCCTTGCTGTTGGTCACCGCCCATTCCAGCTGGGCCTGCGCGCTTTTCAGGTCCTTGCCAAGGACGTTGAGCTTGGCCAGCAACATCGCGGCACGCGGGGCATAAGCCGTGCCTTTGTACTGATCGATCAGCATCGAGCCTGCCTCGCGCGCAGCCTTGGCATCGTTGGCTGCCAGCGACTGCGTCAGTTTTTCGTACACGGCGGCCGCTTCCAGGCTTTGCGTCAGCGTGCGGTGCTGCCAGTAACGCCAGCCCGCCGATGCAGCGATCACCACGGCCAGGCCGATCATCGCCATGCTGCCCCAGCGTTTCCACCAGGCCTTCAGTTCGTCCAGCCGTTCCTGCTCGTCGAGGTCGTAGGTTGCCATCGTGCTATACCCTTTAAATTGTTGCCTGTTTCAGAAATTCAATCGCCAGCGCCACCTCGACGCGGGTCTGCTCGGCGGTGCCGCGCAGCGGTTTCAGCGTCACCTGCTGCGCCGCCGCTTCGTCGTCGCCGATGATCACCGCATAGCGCGCACGGCTGGCGTCGGCCTTTTTCATTTGCGACTTGAAGCTGCCGCCGCCGCAATGCAGCACGCTGGCGAGCCCCGCGCCGCGCAGCGCGGACGCCACCTGCCACGCATACGCCTGCGCCGCCTCGCCGGCGTGGACAATGTAGGCGTCCGGCACCGGCGTCGCAATTACCTGTCCGCCCGCTTCGATCAGCGCCAGCAGCCGCTCGATTCCCATGGCGAAGCCGGCAGCCGGCGCCGACTTGCCGCCGAGCTGTTCGATCAGGCCGTCGTAGCGTCCGCCGGCGCACACCGTCCCCTGCGCGCCGAGCTGGTCGGTCACCCATTCGAACACGGTACGATTGTAGTAATCCAGCCCGCGTACCAGGCGTGAATTGATCTCGAATGCGATGCCGTTCGCGCGCAACAGGGCCTGCACGGCGTCGAAGTGCGCCAGCGCCGCGTCCTCGAGTTCGTCCATCAGCTTGGGCGCCGCATCGTTGAGCGCCTGCATCGCCGGGTTCTTGCTGTCGAGAATGCGCAGCGGATTGCTGTGCAGGCGGCGCTTCGCATCCTCGTCGAGCGCGTCCTGGTGCGCCTCGAAATAGGCGATCAGTTTCTGCCGGTGACGCTGGCGCGCGGCCTGGTCGCCCAGGGTATTGAGCTGCAGCGTCGGGGCGATGCCGAGTTCGCGCCAGAGGTCGGCGCACATCACAATCAACTCGGCGTCGACGTCGGGCCCGGCAAAACCGAGCGCCTCGACGCCGACCTGATGAAACTGCCTGTAGCGGCCCTTCTGCGGGCGCTCGTGGCGGAACATCGGGCCGCTGTACCACAGCCGCTTGCCGCCGTCGTAAAGCAGATTGTGCTGGATCACCGCGCGCACCGAGGACGCCGTGCCTTCCGGGCGCAACGTCAACGATTCGCCGTTCAGCTCGTCGACGAAGGTGTACATCTCCTTCTCGACGATGTCGGTCACCTCGCCGATGGCGCGCTTGAACAGGCCGGTGTGCTCAAGGATCGGCGTACGCATCTCGCGGTAGCCATAGCGCCGCAACCAGTCGCGCACGATCGCCTCGAAGCCCTGCCAGATGTCGGTGGCATCGGGCAGGCAGTCGTTCATGCCGCGCACGGATTGAATGTTGTTGCTCATCTAAAAAATCTCACCACAGAGGCACAGAGAAAACTGTGCGTAATATCCAACCGTTTTCCTCTGTGCCTCTATGCCTCTGTGGTTAATGGTTTACTTGCCAGCGCCATAATGGCTGCGCACATAATCTTCGACGATCGCCTGGAAGTCCGCAGCGATGCGCTCGCCCTTCAGCGTCACGGTCTTTTCGCCGTCGACGTACACCGGTGCGACCGGCACTTCGCCGGTGCCGGGCAGCGAGATGCCGATATTGGCGTGCTTAGATTCGCCGGGACCGTTGACCACGCAGCCCATCACCGCCACCTGCATCGATTCGACGCCGGGATACTGGCTGCGCCACAGCGGCATCTGGGTGCGCAGGTAGATTTCGATGTCCTGCGCCAGTTCCTGGAACACGGTCGAGGTGGTGCGGCCGCAGCCGGGACAGGCGGTGACCTGCGGGGTGAACGCGCGCAGACCCAGTGCCTGCAGGATTTCCTGGCCGACGCGCACCTCCTGGGTGCGATCGCCGCCCGGTTCGGGCGTCAAGGAGATGCGTATCGTGTCGCCGATGCCTTCCTGCAGCAGAACAGACAAGGCGGCTGTCGAGGCAACGATGCCCTTGCTGCCCATGCCGGCCTCGGTCAGTCCCAGGTGCAGTGGGTAATCGCACTGCGATGCGAGATCGCGATAGACCGAAATCAGATCCTGCACCCGGCTCATCTTGCACGACAGAATAATCTTGTCGCCGCCCAAGCCCAGTTCCTCGGCCTTTTTCGCCGACTCCAGCGCGGAGGCGACCATCGCACGGCGCATCACCACCTCGGCCTCTTCCGGCTCGGCGAGACGCGCGTTGTCGTCCATCATGCGCACCGCCAGCGCCTGGTCGAGGCTACCCCAGTTGACGCCGATGCGCACCGGCTTGTCGTAGCGGCACGCCACTTCAATCAGGGTGGCGAACTGCTCGTCGCGCTTGTTGCCGCGCCCGATGTTGCCGGGGTTGATGCGCAGCTTGGCCAGCGCCTCGGCGCACTCTGGCACCTGGGTCAAGAGCTTGTGACCGTTGAAGTGGAAGTCGCCGATCAGCGGCACGCGGCAGCCCAGCACGTCAAGCCGCTCGCGGATGCGCGGCACCGCGGCGGCGGCTTCCAGGGTGTTGACGGTGAGCCGCACCAGTTCCGAGCCGGCCTCGGCCAGCGCCTGCACCTGGCACACGGTGGCCGCGATATCGACGGTATCGGTATTGGTCATCGACTGCACCGCCACCGGCGCATCGCCGCCGACCAGCACAGTGCCGATCCGCACCTGGCGGCTGGGGCGACGGACTATCTGAGACATCATTGTTCCAGGGAGTTGTTCTTCAAGGGTGGTTATTCTTCAAGCGTGAAGCGTGCGACCGTCGCATCGATAAAGGGCGTCAGATCAATGGGACGGCCGTTGTAGGTCATCCGCGCCTGGGCTGCATTGCCGATCACCACATCGAACGGCGGCTGGCCGTTGATATCCACGCTGCCGCCCGCGGGGTTGAGCTGACGATGCAGCATGCGCCCGCTGGCATCCTTGATCTCGGTCCAGGCCTCGTCGCCAAATTCGAGATGCAGCACACTGCCGGCCGCCGGAGCCGGCGCTGCAGGCGTGCCGGCATCGGCCGGTTCAGCGGGTGCGGCGGCAGGCGCATCCGCCGGGACGGGAGCAGCCTGAACGGCAAGGGAAGCGGCCTCTGCCGTTTCGACTACGGGCACCGGCACCGCAGCGGGGGGGAGCTGGGTTTGCGCGACAACGCCACCCCGCTGGGTCGAGCCATCCTCCTCTTCACTGTTCAGCCACAAATACAGCACCACCGGCACCGCCACCGCCACCAGCACACCCAGCAGCGACAGTATCAGCCAGGGCGAAGTCAGCCAGGAATGCGACATGGACTGACCGGCAGGGCTGACCGCAGCAGGTTCGGCTGGAGCGCCCTGCATGCGTGCCAGCAGGGCTTCCGGCGCGAGCCCCAGCAGGCGCGCATAGTTGCGCACAAATCCGCGCGCGAACACGGGCTGGCCCAGGCTGTCGAAATCATCCGTCTCCATCGCCTCGATCTGGCGATGCATCAGGCGCAGACGCACCGCCACGTCGTCAAGTGCAATCCCTTGTGCTTCGCGGGCGTCGCGCAGGATCTGCCCGACCGATGCCTGGCTGTTCTCGCTCATTCGTATTGTCCCGCCAGCAGCAGGCGCGCTTCATCCGAATCGGGAAAGCGTTTGCGCAGCTGCAGGCCGTAAGCCGCTTCCTGCGTACGGTCGCCCAGCTTGCGCTCCAGCCGCACACCCAGCCACAGGCTTTCCGCGCTCGGCGGCGCCAACTCGGCATGACGGCCCAGCAGGCGCTGCGTCTCCACCAGCCGGCCCTGGCGGAAATGCAGTCCCGCCAGCTTCAGGATGGTGTTGGGATTGTCGGGCTGCAGCTTGAGCGACTTCACCAGATTGGCTTCGGCCAGCGCGAGATCACCCTTCTTTTCTGCACACAGACCGGCATTGGCCATCGCCTGCTCGGGCCTTGCATACAGCGGATTGCGCAGGGCGGCGCTGAACTGTTCGAGACCTTCGTCGTAGCGGCCACGCGAGCAGAGAAACCAGCCGAAATTGTTGCGTGCTTCGGAATCGCTGCGATCCAGTTCGATGGCGCGGCGAAAGTTTTCCTCGGCCAGCTTGTCTTCGGCCAGTTCCATGTAGATCAGGCCATAGATATTGTAGGCCGGGCCAAACCGGCTGTCGGCGGTGATCGCCTTGCGCAGTTCGTCAAGCGCGATCTTGTACTGGGCACGCGAGAAGTAGGCGCCGGCCAGGTCGGTGAACGCGCTGGCGCGCTGGCGGCTTTCGCTGTCGGCTTCCGTGCTGGCGACGCCCCCGCCCTTCCCGGCAGGGTGGCCTGCGCAGCCCGCAAGCAAGGCTGCCCCCATCATGACCCATTTCTTCACGCTGCCTCCTTGTGCATCCGCTTCATCACGCGCCCGCTCTTGTCGGCCACCTTGCCCGCCAGCTGGCCGCAGGCGGCGTCGATGTCGTCACCGCGCGTCTTGCGTGTGGTCACCACGTAGCCCGCGTCCTGCAGAATCTCGCGGAATACGCGCATGGCGTCGGCACGCGGTTTTTCATAACCGGAATCAGGGAACGGATTGAACGGGATGAGATTGAACTTGCACGGCACCTCGCGCGTCAGTTCGATCAGCTGGCGCGCGTGCCCGGGCGTATCGTTCACCCCAGCCAGCATCACGTATTCGAAAGTGATGAAATCGCGCGGCGCATGCACCAGATAGCGCCGGCACGCCGCCATCAGCTCGTGCAGCGGATATTTTTTGTTGATCGGCACGATCTGGTCGCGCAACGCATCGTTGGGCGCGTGCAGGCTCACCGCCAGCGCCACCGGGCAGCGCTCGGCCAGCCGGTCCATCGCCGGCACCAGGCCCGAGGTCGATACCGTCACCCGCCGCCGCGACAGGCCGTAAGCGTGATCGTCGAGCATGATGCCGAGCGCGGTCACCACGTTCTCGAAATTGGCCAGCGGCTCACCCATGCCCATCATCACCACATTGCTTACCGGCCGTTCGGCGATTTCACCGGTGGTGCGGTTGGGCTCGGTCTTCAGGCTGTGCTGCGCCACCCACAGCTGGCCGATGATCTCGGCCACCGTCAGGTTGCGGTTGAAGCCCTGCCGCCCGGTCGAGCAGAAGGTGCACTCCAGCGCACACCCCACCTGCGACGACACGCACAGGGTGCCGCGGTCGTCTTCCGGAATGAACACGGTTTCGATGCCATTTCGCCAGGCTTGATCGCTGGCGGCTCCGCCGCCCGGGCCGACGTCGAACAGCCACTTGCGCGTGCCGTCGGCCGAGACGTGGGCGTAGTTGATCGCCGGCGCCGTCACCACTGCCTGCTGCTGCAGTTTTTCGCGCAGGCTCTTGGCGATGTCGGTCATCTGCGCAAAATCCGCCACCCCCGCCTGATGCACCCAGTGGAACACCTGGCGGGCACGGAACGGCTTTTCGCCGAGTTCGCCGAACCAGGCGGTCAGCCCTGCGAGATCGAGATCGAGCAGATTCTGCGGCATGCGTGGCTTAACGGCCGGCGTAGACTTCGCAGCCAGGGAAGAAATAGGCGATTTCGACTGCCGCGGTTTCGGGTGCGTCGGAGCCGTGCACCGCATTGGCGTCGATGCTCTCGGCGAAGTCGGCACGGATGGTGCCGGGTTCGGCCTTCTTCGGGTCGGTCGCACCCATCAGCGCGCGGTTTTTGGCAATGGCGTCTTCACCCTCGAGCACCTGCAACACCACCGGGCCCGACACCATGAACTCGACCAGGTCCTTGAAGAAGGGACGTTCCTTGTGTACGGCGTAGAAGCCCTCGGCTTCCTGGCGCGACAGATGCTTCATCCTGGATGCCACGACCTTGAGGCCGTTGCTTTCGAAGCGGCTGACGATCTTGCCGATCACGTTCTTTTTGACGGCGTCGGGTTTGATGATGGAAAAAGTGCGCTGAACGGCCATGCGAATGCTCCAGACAAATGAGAAAACGGTTCAAAAAACCATGAAAATCAGCCCGCTAGAATAGCACGGCCGCCCCTCCCTGTCTTGATCCGGCGGCCAGTTTTTGCCGCCCCGCGTGGCGCGCAAACGCGCGCCTGCGTATAGTGGCGGCTATCTACGTATCCGCCGAACCGCGCCCTATGCTTGAACTCCTGACCGACCCCAACGCCTGGATCGCTTTTGCCACGCTCACTGCGCTGGAACTGGTGCTGGGCATCGACAACATCATTTTCATTTCCATCCTGGTCGACAAGCTGCCGGAAAAGCAGCGCGAACTGGCGCGCCGGCTGGGACTGGGCATGGCCATGTTCATGCGTATCGGCCTGTTGCTGGTGCTGGCGTGGATCATCGGCCTGACGGCGCCGTTGTTTACCGTACTGGATCAGGAGATCTCGGGACGCGACCTGATCCTGATCGGCGGCGGACTGTTCCTGCTGTGGAAAAGCACCAGCGAAATCCATCAATCGCTGGAAGGCGAGGAAGGCCACAGCTCCAGCGTCGTCAAGGCCACCTTCACTGCGGTCATCCTGCAGATCATGGTGGTCGATCTCGTGTTTTCGCTGGATTCCATCATCACCGCCGTCGGCATGGTGGAGAGCATCGCAGTGATGGTCGCGGCGGTGGTCGCCTCGGTCGGGCTGATGATGCTGTTTGCGGGCACAATCGGTCGTTTCGTGTCGAATCACCCCAGCATCAAGATGCTGGCGCTGTCCTTCCTGGTTGCGGTGGGTGTGGTGCTGATCGCCGAGGGCTTTGGCCACCACGTGCCCAAGGGCTACATCTACTTCGCCATGGCCTTCTCGCTGGCGGTGGAAATGCTCAATATCCGCATGCAGCGGCGGCGCGCCGCCACAGTGCACCTGCACACCGCCTACGCGCCCGAAAAGCGCAGCGACTAAGCCATCACGCGCGGGACGATGCCGGGCTCGCCGGGTGCCGCCCGCGCGTCGGCATCGAGGCCGATGCCGGCCGCCCA
>DAOMWT010000020.1:0-29255 GCA_035436705.1 Thiobacillus sp.
GTGCGCGCGGCCATCGCGCGCGCGCGGCAGCGGATTTAAGCCGTCTCCGGCGCCACGGGCGGCGCATGCTCGCGGCAGATCCGCCGCACCTCGGGACTGGAGAGTTTTTCCTGCAGCAGCCCACAGAAATAGCTGCGCGGCCCCAGCCGCTGATTGTGGCGGCAGGTGGCGCACACGCCGAAGCTGCGCTTGCCGCTTTGCGCCTGCACCTGCGCCAGCACCTGCCGCAGCACCACCATCGCCGAACTCACCCGCGCCGGGCTGGCGGTCTGCACGATGTCGCGCCAGGCGCCGCCGGCGGAGAGCGTCTTCAGGAGCGTGGTGCCGCCTTCGGCCAGGATCAGCCGCACCACCCGGCCGTCGCGCGGATCGGCATAACGCGAGATCAGGCGCCGGCGCGCCAGCACCAGCACGGTCTGCGACACCGTGCCCTTGGTCAGCCCGAGGTATTCGGTCAGCGCCTGCGGGGTGTTGCTGAAGCGGTTGGCCTGGTTGAGATAGAACAGCACCTGCAGGTGCACCGGCTGCAGGCCCTGCGCCGCGCCCGCCTGCCGCAAGTCGGCCCGGGTCAGCAACGACAGGCGCTCGACCAGATCGAACAGGGTGAGCGCCTGGCTTTTCAAATTTCAGCCTGGATCAGAAGCGGACCATGACGCCGCCCTGTGCGGCGATCAGCGCGGCCAGCTTGTCATGGAGCGGCTCGCCACTCTTGGTGTCGACCCAGCCCGCACCCTGCGGCTTGAAGTGGAAGCCGCCCGAGCGCGCGGCCACCCATATTTCGCGCGCCACGCCATGACGGTTGATGATGATCTTGCTGCCGTCGTCGAACTCGACCTCGATGATGCCGTCGGCCGGCGTCTCGAAATCCAGATCGGCGTCTTCCAGCACCTGTTCGATGCGGGCCAGGGTGGTGCTGGCGGCCTGGTTGAATTCAATTTCAGTCATGATGTCCCGTGCTAACATTTCGCGCATGAAACTGCGCACTTTATATATAGTGTCCCTGTTGCTGTGCGGGCTGGGACTGACCGCCTGCGGCTCCAAGGGTGGCCTGTATCTTCCCGAAAATTCCCCCGCACCGCAACGGACTTCCAATTGAACCTTGATTCCTTGGTTGAAC
Source organism: Thiobacillus sp. (assembly GCA_035436705.1). Classification (GTDB taxonomy): domain Bacteria; phylum Pseudomonadota; class Gammaproteobacteria; order Burkholderiales; family Thiobacillaceae; genus Thiobacillus. The sequence continues at coordinate 1,118 of DAOMWT010000020.1, forward strand.
GCGGCCTAGTGCGCTGTTTGCGTGCCGCATGGCAAGGCGCGACGACGCGGCGGGGTATTCCCCCGCAAGAAGAAGCAACGCAGCCAGGCGGCATGGAAACTGTGCAATTGGCCGCGTAGCGCTCCCACCCGAATGACGAACTTAATCGAAAGCAATTACGGCCGCATCCATGCGTCCTCTCAAGGTGCAATGAGCGGTCAACCGAGGAATCAAGGTTGAATACCCTGCATCGCATCGACGGCCGCCTCCATCTCGAAGGCGTGGCGCTGAACATCCTTGCCGAGCGTTTCGGCACGCCGCTCTATGTCTATTCCCGGCAGGCGCTCGAAGCCGCCTACCAGGCCTACGCCGAAGCATTTGCCGCCACCCCGCACCTGATCTGTTACGCGGTCAAGGCGAACTCCAACCTGGCGATCCTCAACCTGTTCGCCCGCCTCGGCGCCGGCTTCGACATCGTCTCCGGCGGTGAACTCGCCCGCGTGCTGGCAGCCGGCGGCGATCCCGGCAAGGTGGTGTTCTCGGGCGTCGGCAAGACAGCCGGCGAGATGCGCGCCGCGCTCGATGCCGGCATCCTCTGCTTCAACGTCGAGTCGGCCAGCGAACTGCATCGCTTGAATCGCGTGGCGGGCGAGCTGGGCAAGATCGCGCCGGTGTCGTTCCGCGTCAATCCCGACGTCGATCCGAAGACCCACCCCTATATCTCCACCGGACTCAAGGAAAACAAGTTCGGCGTGCCGATCACCGATGCACCGGCGCTGTATCGCCTGGCCGCCAGCCTGCCGAACCTGAAAATCACCGGCATCGACTGCCACATCGGTTCACAGCTGATCGACCTGTCGCCGCTGGCCGATGCCGCAGACCGCGTACTGGCGCTGGTCGACAGCCTGGCCGCCGAGGGCATCGTGCTGCACCACATCGACCTCGGCGGCGGCGTCGGCATCCGCTATCGCGACGAGACGCCGCCCGACCTGGCTGCCTACGGCCGCGCACTGGCGGCGCGTTTTGCCGGCCGCCAGGAAAGGCTGCTGCTGGAACCGGGGCGCTCGCTGGTCGGCAACGCAGGCCTGCTGCTCACCCGCATCGAGTACCTGAAGCCCGGTGAAGACAAGCATTTCGCCATCGTCGACGCGGCGATGAACGACCTGATGCGCCCGGCGCTGTACGAGGCGTATCACGAAATCGTCGCCGTCGACGAACGCCCAACCCTGGCAAAGCGTTACGACATCGTCGGCCCGATCTGCGAGACCGGCGATTTCATTGGCTTTGCACGTGATCTCGCAATCGAGGAAGGCGATCTTCTGGCGCTGCTTTCGGCGGGTGCCTACGGCATGAGCATGGCGTCGAACTACAATTCGCGCCCGCGGGCAGCCGAAGTGCTGATAGACAAAAACGAAATCCACCTCATCCGTGAACGTGAAACACTGGGCAGCCTGATGGCTGGAGAACGGCTTGTTTATTGACTTTCATCAGGACAAGTCAAGCGTTCCTTTCTCTTTCTTTTAGTATCGAATCGATACATTTTGCTTGACTGCGACATTTTTCATCGAATTATGTTCGCAAGCTCTTGACTATCCATTGAACCAGAAAGAAAAGTAACTAGAATGAGGCTCACCAAGCGGAGCCTCGGTATCGCCCGTGTTTAGCGGGTTTCGGGCAAGCCGGTCGCCTGTCGGTACCACGCTTTGGAAGTGCAAACTCTGACTGCACGTGGCTTCAAGCTGTAGTGATAAGTGAATGTGTTCAACTTCTAAGGAGTGACAGATGGCAACAGTGAAAAAACCCGCCGCCAAACCGGTGGCCAAGAAGGCGGCCCCTGCCGCCAAAAAACCGGCAGCAAAACCGGTAGCCAAAAAAACCGCAGCCAAGCCCGTAGCCAAAAAGGCTGCGGCAAAACCGGCAACCAAGAAAGCCGCTGCAAAACCGGTGGCGAAAAAAGCCGCTCCAGCTAAAAAGGCCGTCGCTGCCAAAAAACCGGTAGCCAGGGCAGCTGCTGCAAAACCGGCAGCCAAAAAACCGGCTGCAAAACCGGTAGCCAGGAAAGCCGCGCCGGCAGCCAAAAAACCGGTTGCGAAAAAAGCGGTCGCCGCCAAAAAACCGGCAGCAAAACCGGTAGCCAAGAAAGCCGCTGCAAAACCGGTGGCGAAAAAAGCCGCTCCGGCTAAAAAGGCCGTCGCTGCCAAAAAACCGGTAGCCAGGGCAGCTGCTGCAAAACCGGCAGCCAAAAAACCGGCTGCAAAACCGGTAGCCAAGAAAGCCGCTGCAAAACCGGCCGTCAAAAAACCGGTAGCCAAGAAAGCTCCGGCAGTCAGGAAGCCTGTTGCGAAAAAGGCGGTCGCCGCCAAACCCGCGCCGGCTCCAGCACCGGCGCCCGCACCAGCGGTACCGGTCATCAAGCCATTCGGGCTCTAACAGGTCGGGCATTGCCCAATCTGAAACGGGGGCTTGTCCCCCGTTTTTATTGGCGTGACCGGGGATGTGCCCCCCGTTTCATGGCCCCCTCGACGGGTTACAGCCGGCTCTGCATGCCTGAAGAGCCGGCCTGCACGAAGCGGTTGCGTGCGGTCTGCAGCAGTACCGCGCCCCACGGCAGGCGCAGGGCCAGCAGCAGCGCAAGCATCCCTCCATAGATCAGTGGCTCGGTCAGGTCCTTTTTCACCAGCCACAGGTAGTGGACCACACCCAGCAGGGCAATCAGGTAAATCAGGCGATGCAGCCGCTGCCAGCGGCGGCCTAGGCGGCGCATCATGGCATGGTTCGATGTCACTGCGAGCGGAATAAGGAGAATGAAGGCCGCGAAACCGACGGTAACAAAAGGCCGCTTGACGATGTCCTTAGCGATAGCTGCCAGATCGAAGAATTGATCCAGCCAGATATACGTGACGAAATGCAGGCAGGCGTAAAAGAAGGCAAACAGCCCCAGCATGCGCCGGTAGCGGACGAGAGCGGTCTGACCGGTCAAGCGCCGTAGCGGAGTGACGGACAGCGTCACCATCAGCCCGGTCAATGCCCAGGTGCCGGTGGAATGGGTAACGAACTCGATCGGATTCGCCCCCAGACCGCCGACGCCCCCCAGATATACCAGCCGCGCCAGCGGCAACAGGCAAATCAGGAAGACTCCAACCTTAAGGGTGCGCACGGTGGCGGACATCAGAAGAATTTTTGCAGATCCATGCCTCGATACAGTTGGGCAACCTGTGCGCCGTAGCCATTGAACATCAGCGTATCGCGCTTGAACAGTTCGCCGATGCGGCGTTCCTTGGCCTGGCTCCAGCGCGGGTGGTCGACGCCAGGGTTGACGTTGGAATAGAACCCATACTCGCGCGGCGCGGCCGCCATCCAGGTGGTCAACGGCGGCTTTTCGACGAAGCGGATCTTGACGATGGACTTGGCGCTCTTGAAGCCGTATTTCCACGGCACCACCAGCCGGATCGGCGCGCCGTTCTGATTGGGCAGCACCTCGCCGTAGAGGCCGACCGCCAGGATCGCCAGCGGATGCATCGCTTCATCCAGCCGCAGACCTTCGACATAGGGCCAACTCAGGATGCGCCGGCGCAATCCCGGCATCTGCTCGGGGTCGTTCAGGGTCACGAATTCGACATATCTGGCGTTGCCGGTGGGCGCCACGCGCCGGATGAGATCCTTCAGCGGGAACCCCACCCACGGAATCACCATCGACCAGCCTTCGACGCAGCGCATCCGGTAGACGCGTTCTTCCAGCGGAGCAAGTTTCAGCAACGCATCGATGTCGTACGTTTTTGGATTGGCCACCTCGCCCTCGACCGCCACCGTCCATGGGCGCGTTTTCAGGCTGCCTGCGTTTTCCGACGGGTCGCCTTTGCCGGTGCCGAATTCGTAGAAATTGTTGTAGGTGGTGATGTCCTTGTATGGCGTCTTGTCTTCGTCGATGCTGTAGGCGCTGGGTCGCACGCCGGCCAGTTTGGCACCGGCCCTGGCCTCGGGCGCGACGCCAAGAACGGCGCCGACCGCCAGCGCACCCATACCCTGCATGAAGCGGCGGCGTTCCCGGTAGATTTCAGGCGGGGTGATTTCGGATGGGGCGATATCGTTCGGGTGGAGTATCAGCATGATGAAATCCTGTGAAAAATAGTGCCCCCTGAAACATTCAGTGTATGCGCTCATTTTCCGCAATGCACTTGAGTAAGTGGACTCTTTCAGGCAGCTTTTGTTTCCCAATGGCACTGATGATAAGGTGCGCACCTGCCCTACCCCTTTGTTCTTCTTGCGGAATCTGCCATGCGCGCCTTGCTCGTCCTGCTGTTCGCCCCGTTGCTTGCTTTCGCCCAGACGGGCGGCCCGCCCTTCATCCCGGTCAACATGATGAAAGTAAGTGCCACCCCGGTGTCCAGCACGGTCAACGCAGTGGGCGCACTGATTGCCGAGGACAGCGTGGTACTGCGCCCGGAAATCGACGGCCGCATTGACAAACTGCTGTTCAAGGAAGGCCAGCCGGTGAAAAAAGGCGCGGTGCTGGTGGTGCTCGATTCCGCCGAGCCGCGCGCCCGTCTCGCCGCCGCCCAGGCCGATCTCAAGCTGGCGGAAAGCCGCTACCGGCGCAGCGAGGAACTGGTTGCGCAGAATTTCATCTCCAGGCAGGCGCTCGACGAAGCGCGCGCCAACCTCGATATCCTGCGGGCGCGCCTGCGCCAGGAGCAGGTTGCCCTCGACAAGACGGTGATCCGCGCGCCGTTTGCCGCCCTGGCCGGATTGCGCCAGGTCAGCCCCGGCGCCTATATCAGCAAGGGCGACGACATCGTGCGGCTGGATGCGCTCGGCAACCTGAAGCTGGAGGTGCCGGTGCCCGAAATCTATCTGCCGCTGGTGCGTATCGGCCTGCCGGTCACCCTGACCATCGACGCCCTGCCCGGCCAGACGTTCAGCGGCAAGGTGCACGCCATCGACCCGGTGGTCGACCCGGTCAGCCGCAACGTGCGGGTGCGGGCGCGCATCGCCAATCCCGCCGGCGTGCTCAAACCCGGCATGTTCGCTCGCGCCACCGCCGATCTGGGCGGCAAGACCAGCGCGATCCTGCTGCCCGAACAGGCGATCGTGCCGCGCCCGGATGGCTCGTACGTTTTCCTGGCGGTCGACGGCAAGGCAGACCTGCGCAAAGTCAAGCTGGGCAAGCGCGAACCGGGACGGGTCGAAATCGTATCCGGCGTTGCCGCCGGCGACACCGTCATCCTCGACGGCCAGATCAAGCTGCGCCCCGGCGTGCCGGTGGTCACGCTGGAGCAGGCGGCACAGATGATGAAGAAAATGCAGGCCGGCAAGCCCCGCTGATCCGGGCTGACCGCGCTCAATTCAGGCAAACCGCGAAGACCGATCCATGATCCTCTCCGATATTTCCATCCGCCGCCCGGTGCTGGCCACCGTGATGAGCCTGCTCATCATCCTGGTCGGCCTGATCGCCTTCGACCGCCTGCCGGTACGTGAATACCCCAATATCGACGCGCCGGTGGTATCGGTGCGCACGGTCTATCCCGGCGCCTCTGCCGAGGTGATGGAGAGCCAGATCACCAAGCCGCTGGAAGATTCTCTGTCCGGCATCGAGGGCATCCGCACCATCAAATCGGTGAGCCGCGAGGAAGTCAGCCAGATCACGGTGGAGTTCATCCAGTCGCGCGACCCCGAAGCCGCCGCCAACGACACCCGCGACCGCGTGGCGCGGGTGCGCGGCCAACTGCCCAGCGAGACGGAAGACCCGGTGGTGGCCAAGATCGAAGCCGACGCCCAGGCCATCATCTGGCTGGCTTTTTCGAGCGACCGCCAGTCGCCGCTGGAAATCACCGACTACGCCGACCGCGTGGTGGCCGACCAGCTGAAGACCCTGCCCGGCGTCGCCTCGGTCATCATCGGCGGCGAGCGCCGCTATGCCATGCGGATATGGCTCGACCCCGACCGCATGGCGGCGCTGGGGGTGACGGTGCAGGACGTGGAGGCGGCGCTGCGCAGCCAGAACACCGAACTGCCTTCCGGCCGCATCGAAAGCCAGACGCGCGAGTTTTCCGTGCTGGCCGAAACCGACCTGCGCACCCCGGCGCAGTTCGAGCAGGTCATCATCCGCGACAGCGGCGGCATCCTGGTGCGGCTGGCCGACGTCGGCCGCGCCGAGATCGGCGCCGAGGACGAGCGCAACGTCGTGCGCGTCAACGGCCGCGCCGCGGTGGGGCTCGGCATCGTCAAGCAGTCGACCGCCAACACGCTGGCAGTCGCGCGCGCGGTGAAGGCCGAGCTGCCGCGCCTGCAAGCCGCCCTGCCGGCAGGCATGCAGCTCAAGGTCGGCTTCGACAGCTCGATCTTCATCGAGAAATCGATCGACGCCGTGTACACCACCATGCTCGAAGCCATGGTGCTGGTCGTGGGGGTGATCTTCCTGTTCCTGCGCAACTGGCGCGCCACCCTGATCCCCTTCGTCACCATCCCGGTGTCGCTGATCGGCGCCTTCATCTTCCTCTACGCCATGGGCTTCACTATCAACGTGCTGACCCTGCTCGGACTGGTGCTGGCGATCGGCCTGGTGGTGGACGATGCCATCGTCATGCTGGAAAACATCTACCGCCACATCGAGGAAGGCATGCCGCCATTCGAGGCGGCGGTCAAGGGCGCCAGGGAAATCGGTTTCGCGGTGATGGCGATGACGCTCACGCTGGTCGCGGTGTTCGCGCCACTGGCGTTTGCCGAGGGCAATACCGGCAAGCTGTTCACCGAATTCGCGATGACGGTGGCGGCGGCGGTGCTGGTGTCCGGCTTCGTCGCATTGACGCTGACGCCGATGCTGGCGAGCAAGATCCTGCACCACCAAACCAGCCATAACGCCTGGTTCAATTTTGGCGAGCGCGTGCTGAACGGGCTGAACAACGCCTACACCCGCGGCCTGACGCGCGTGATCAAGCATCCGTTGATCGTTGTGCTGGTATTTGTGCTGGTGGCGGCGGCCGCCTTCGGCCTCCTGAAATCGCTCAAATCCGAACTGGCGCCGACCGAGGATCGCGGCTTCTTCATCGGCTTCATGCTGGCGCCGGAAGGTGCCACCCTGCAATACACCGACCAGTATGCGCGCCAGCTCGAAGGCATCTACCAGAGCGTGCCCGAAGTGAATACGGCGTTCGTCGTGGTGGCGCCGGGGCTGGAACGCCCCAACCCGGTCAACAGCGCGCTGTCGTTCGTGACGCTGACGCCGTGGGAGGAACGCAGCCGCAGCCAGATGGCGATCACCGAAAGCCTCGGCCCGCAGATGTTCATGGGCATGCCGGGCGTGCTCGCCTTCCCGATCAACCCGCCCTCGCTCGGCCAGAGCTTCCGCAATCCGCCGCTGCAGTTCGTGGTGCAGGCGCCGAGCTACGCCGAGCTGGACCAGGCCGTGGAAGCGCTGATGGCCAAGGTGCGCGAATACCCGGGACTGCTCAACGCCGACACCGATCTCAAGCTCAACAAGCCGCAACTCAAGGTCGACATCAACCGCGACAAGGCAGCGCAGATGGGGGTCGGCATCGACACCATCGGGCGCACCCTGGAAACCCTGCTCGGCGGGCGCGAAGTCACCCGCTTCAAGCAGGCAGGCGAGCAGTACAACGTGGTGGTGCAGCTCGACCCTGCCGCGCGCGCCACCCCGCAGGACCTGACCGCGCTGTATGTGCGCGGTCAGGGCGGCAGCCTGACGCCGCTGTCCAACCTGGTCGCCGTTTCCGAAACCGTCGCGCCGAAGGAACTCAACCACTTCGACCGCCAGCGCGCCGCCATCATCTCGGCCAACATCGCGCCCGGCTACACGCTGGGCGAGGCGCTCGCCTTCATGGACCAGGCCGCCAAGGCAACGCTGCCGAAATCCGCGCGCACCGCGCTCGACGGCCAGTCGCGCGAATTCGGCGAATCCGGACAGACACTCGCCATCACCTTCGCGCTGGCGCTGATCATCATTTACCTGGTGCTGGCGGCGCAGTTCGAGAGCTTCGTTTCACCCTTCATCATCATGCTCACCGTGCCGCTCGCCGCCACCGGCGCGCTGCTGGCACTGAAGCTCACCGGCGCCACGCTCAACGTCTACAGCCAGATCGGGCTGGTGATGCTGGTCGGCCTGATCACCAAACACGGCATCCTGATCGTCGAATTCGCCAACCAGCTGCGTGAACGCGGCAAGCCCAGAGGCGAGGCGGTAATCGAAGCGGCCAGCCTGCGTCTGCGGCCGATCCTGATGACCACCTCTGCGATGGTGCTGGGCGCCGTACCGCTGGCACTCGCAGCGGGCGCCGGGGCGGAATCGCGCTCGCCCATCGGCTGGGTCATCGTCGGCGGCCTGCTGCTCGGCACCCTGCTGACGCTGTTCGTCATTCCGGTTGCCTACACCCTGCTGACACGCGACCGCACAGCCACTGCCCGCACAGTTCCGCCGCTTGCCACCAACCCCCTGAAGTGACGAACACGCCCACCGCACTGACGAGGCTTCGTCAGTGCGGTGCCTGCGTCTTTTCATCAGGCCGTCAAGCCCGCCTGCTTTAATGCGGGTTTCCGCGCACTCCGCGCCTTACGGAAGACTGGCATGAACCCTGCTCGATTCCTTGTGTATGCAACACAAGGAGATAGCGAAATGATCGAACTGGAGTCCGGCAGCGCACTGGACATCGCCCTGCAGGAAGATAGCAGCGGCCGCGACCGCGTGGTGGTGACGCTTCAGTCGCCGGGGTGTGAGCTCAACCTTACCCCGCATCAGGCACGGGTGCTGGCAACCGCACTCATCATGGCGGTGAACCGTGCCGAGGTGCGCAGCAACCTCAAGCACAGCCAGAACATGGTGCGTGGCGTTCAGCCGGCCGGACAAAAGCGCGGCCTGTTCGCCCAGGCGTTCGCCAAATAGATTTCAAGGCCAGCCGGTTTCGGCTGGACCTGGGTAGCGGACAACCCGTCCGGGCTGCCCGATAAGTCGCCTCCGCATTGTCGGGGGCCCGCCATCCGTGATAGAGTGGCATTCAGGCGCGGTGGATTCGTCCTCGCGCCTTTTTATTTCACCATTTCCACCACTTCGCAGGAATCAACATGGCCGTCATCGAACTCACCAAGGACAACTTCGAATCCACCATCCAGAGCAACGACGTTGTCATTGTCGACTTCTGGGCGCCGTGGTGCGGTCCCTGTCGCGGGTTTGCGCCGATTTTCGAGGCTGCATCCGAAAACCACGCCGACATCGTCTTTGCCAAGGTCAATACCGAAGTCGAGCAGGATCTGGCCGGCTATTTCCAGATCCGCTCCATCCCCACGCTGATGGTATTCCGCGAACAGGTCATCCTCTTCTCCGAAGCCGGCTCGCTGCCCGCCAACGCGCTGGATTCGCTGATCGAGCAAGTGATGGGGCTGGACATGGCACAGGTCCACAAGGACATCGCCGAGCAGCAAGCCCAGCAGGGCCAGGCCTGATCAGCGCCTGCCGGCGCCGGACAACAATTGCCGCAGCAGCGGCAGCGTGATTGGACGGCGCATTTCGAGACTGAAGCGGTCGAGCGCCTCCAGCACCCGCAACAGGCTCTGCATGTCGCGCGCGGTATGGTTCAGTAGATAGTCCGCCACCTGGGGCTCCAGCCGGAATCCCAGGGTTTCGGCGTGCTGTGCCAGCGCGGCGCGTTTTTCGGCGTCGTCCAGGCCGTGCAACTGGAACACCAGGCCCCAGCCCAGCCGGGTCTGCAATTCCGGCATCACCGGCAGGTCGGCCGGCGCCGCCTTTCCCGCCGCCAGCCACAACCCGCCCGCTTCGCGCACCCGGTTGAATGCGGCAAAGCCGGCGCGCTGCTGCGCGGCATCCCACGCGTCGACCCGATCCGCGACCACCGCCTGCGCGGCGTTGGACCCGGTGACATCCACGCTCAGGCCGCGCACCCGACAGGCATGCGCCCAGGCCGCCAGCAAATAGCTCTTGCCGCTGCCCGGCGCGCCCCACACATACACCATGCGCTCGGCCGCGCTGCCGTCGAGCATGGCCTGCAGCTGCGCCATCAGTTCGACGTTGCGCCCCGCCACAAAGCGGGCGAGTTCGGGCTGCGCAGGAGGGCGGATGTCGAGAAGCAACTGTTGCATAGGGGCGCAAGGATAAGCCAAAAATCCCCGCGGCGCGCCAGAAAAACCCGGACGTCGCCATGTGAAAACGTCCGCCACGCAGCGCTATACTTGAAAACCTTGCCTATCCGAATCTTGAGTCGTCACGATGAGCCTTGCCTTTCCCGTCCCGGTCAAACCCGTGATCCAGCCGCCGCCCATGGTGGAGGAGGTGCTCACTGCCGATGAACGCGAGGCGCTCAAGGCACGCATCAAGACGCTGATGAAACAGCAGGACGCGGTGCTGGTCGCGCACTATTACACTTCGGGCGACCTGCAGGACCTGGCCGAGGAAACCGGCGGCTGCGTGTCGGATTCGCTGGAGATGGCGCGCTTCGGCCATGCCCACCCGGCGAAGACGCTGATCGTCGCCGGGGTCAAGTTCATGGGCGAAACAGCCAAGATCCTGAATCCGGAAAAGCGCGTCATCATGCCCGACATCCAAGCCGAGTGTTCGCTCGACCTGGCCTGCCCGGCGGACGAATTCGCCGCCTTCTGCGACGCCCACCCGGACCGCCTGTCCGTCGTCTACGCCAACACCAGCGCAGCGGTGAAGGCGCGCGCCGACTGGGTGGTCACGTCCGGCATCGCCGCCAAGATCGTCAAGTACCTGCACCGCCAGGGCCACAAGCTCTTGTGGGCGCCGGACCGCCATCTGGGCGAATACGTGCGGCGCATCAGCGGCGCCGACATGCTGCTGTGGCAGGGCTCCTGCGTGGTACACGAAGCGTTCAAGGCCGAAGCGCTGCAGAAGCTGCATGCCGAGCACCCGTCCGCCGCGGTGCTGGTGCATCCCGAATCACCGGAAGCCGTGATCGCACAGGCCGACGTGGTCGGTTCGACCACCCAGTTGATCGAGGCGGTGCGCACCCTGCCCAACCCCGAGTTCATCGTCGCCACCGACAACGGCATCTTCCACAAGATGCGTGCCGCCGCCCCCGGCAAGCTGCTGCTGGAAGCGCCGACCGCGGGTGAAGGCGCCACCTGCACCTCGTGCGCACACTGTCCGTGGATGGCGATGAATGGACTGAGAAAACTCGCCGCCGTGCTGGAGAATGGCGGCAACGAAATCCACATCGAGGAAAGTATCCGCGCCAAAGCGGCGGTGTCGATCCAGCGCATGCTGGATTTTGCAGCAGCCGAAAAAGCCGGAAAAATTCAATTGGGCGACTGAGCCGTCCCCTCCGGCCATGGCCGGAACCCGCCTGCTCGCCCTGCGCGCGCATTCGGGCGGCTGTTCAAACAGGCCGCCGCGCCAGCTGGCGGTCGTGCAGGCGCGACAGCAGGACTTGTGCGGCGAGCGCGCCCAGCAGGGCCATGAACATGTCCCACTGCGTATCCCACACGTCGCCCTGGGTGGCGAGAAAGGCGTCGGCCTCCCCGCCCACCGCCAGGGCCACGCCCCATTCGACGAATTCGTAGCTGGCGCTGACCGCCAGCGCCACGCACGTCACCAGAAAGAACAGCCAGCCGCCGGGCCGCAAGGGGGTGGCGCGCACCAGGATTTCGCGGGCGAGCATGGACGGGATGAATCCCTGCGCCAGATGTCCCAGCCGGTCGTAATGGTTGCGCGACAGATCCAGCGCGTCCTGCAGCCAGAGTCCCAGCGGCACCCGGGAATAGGTATATGCGCCGCCCAGCATCAGGATCAGGCCATGGACAAACAACAGCCGGTAGAGCAGCGGCGTCAACGGAAAACGCCGCCGCGTTGCGATCAATAACGGCAGGCCCAGCATCACCGGCAGGGTTTCCAGGAACCAGGTCGAGCGGTCGAACGGGGCCATCCCCGACGCGGCGAGTGCCAGCACGGTCAGCCCCGCCAGCACGGGGTTTTCGTAGCGCATGGCGCAGTTCATTTTCATGCGATGCATCCTTCCTGCCGCTCCAATTGGGTAAAAAGTAGCCGGGCGGCACTGCGGATCCGTTCTCGGATACGCGATGGCAACTGCCGACATTCCGGCAATATCCCGTAAAATACAGCTTTTGCAGCACCGCCCCGCCATGAATTCCCGCCTCCGCGAAATCCCCTACAACTACACCTCGTTTTCCGACCGCGAAATCGTCATCCGCCTGCTCGGCGCCGATGCGTGGGATGTGCTCAACACGCTGCGCGGCGAACGCAAGACCGGACGCTCCGCGCGCATGCTGTTCGAGGTGCTGGGTGATATCTGGGTGGTGCGGCGCAATCCCTATCTGGAAGACGACCTGCTCGACAACCCGAAGCGGCGGCAGATGCTGGTCGAAGCGCTGCGGCATCGCCTGCACGAGATCGAAGTGCGGCGCCAGGGCAACGAACTGGTCGGCCAACTGCTGGCAGCGGCCGGGCGCGCAGTGCGCGAATTCGAGGCCTGGTTCGACGACACCGCCAGCCTGCGGGCGCGCATCCTGCGGCGCCTGGCAGGCGTGACCCGGCGCGACAACATCGCATTCGACGGCCTGGCGCGCGTCTCGCATGTCACCGACGCCACCGACTGGCGGGTGGAATATCCTTTCGTGGTGCTGACCCCGGACAGCGAAGCCGAGATGGCCGCGCTGGTCGCCGGGCTGATCGAGCTGGGGTTGACCATCATCCCGCGCGGCGGCGGCACCGGCTACACCGGCGGCGCCATCCCGCTCACCGAACAGGCAGCCGTCATCAACACCGAGAAGCTCGAAGCGATGAGCACGGTGGAAATGCAGCACCTGCCCGGCATGGAATTCGAAGTTCCCACCATTCATTGCGGCGCCGGCGTGGTGACCAAACGGGTGATGGAAGCGGCTGACGCCGCCGGCCTGGTATTCGCGGTCGACCCGACCTCGGCGGACGCCTCGACCATCGGCGGTAACGTGTCGATGAACGCGGGCGGCAAGAAGGCCGTGCTGTGGGGCACCGCACTGGACAACCTGGTGTCGTGGCGCATGGTCACGCCGGACGCCGACTGGCTCGAGGTCAGCCGGCTCAACCACAACCTCGGCAAGATCCACGATGTGTCTTCGGCCACGTTCGAAATCCGCCGTTTCGCCGCCGACGGCAAGACGCCGAAAGGCTCGCCGGATATCCTCACCATCCCCGGCAGCCGTTTTCGCAAGACCGGCCTGGGCAAGGACGTCACCGACAAGTTCCTGGCCGGCCTGCCCGGCATCCAGAAGGAAGGCTGCGACGGTCTGATCACCTCGGCGCGCTTCATCCTGCACCGGCTGCCGGCGCACGCCCGCACCGTGTGCCTGGAATTCTTCGGCAATGCCGCCGAAGCCACCCCGGCGATCGTCGAGGTGAAGGACTATTGCGACGCGCATCCCGCCATCCTGCTCGCCGGGCTGGAGCATCTCGACGCGCGCTACGTCAAGGCGGTCGGCTACGCCACCAAGGCGCCGCGGGCCGCGCGCCCGAATATGGTGCTGCTGATCGACGTCGTCTCGGACGACGAAGTCGCGGTCGGCGAAGCCGCCTCGCGCATCGTGCGCATCGCCAACGCGCGTGGCGGCGAAGGCTTCATCGCGGTAGCGCCCGAAACCCGCAAGATCTTCTGGCTCGACCGCGCCCGCACCGCTGCGATCGCGGCGCACACCAACGCGTTCAAGATCAACGAGGACGTGGTGATCCCGCTGCCACGGCTGGGTGACTACACCGACGGCATCGAGCGCATCAACATCGAACTGTCGATCGTCAACAAGCTCAAGCTGCTCGACGCGCTGGCCGAATTTTTCGCCGCGCCGCTGCCGCTGCTGGAAGATGACGATACCGTCGCCGATCCCGCGCAGGTGGAAGAAAAGCGCCAGCGCGCAGTGGCCCTGATCGAAACCGTGAAAGCCCGCTGGCAGGGCTATGCCGGCGACCTCGATGCGCCGCACGCGCAAGGAACGGTGTTCACCGCGCTGCGCGACAAGCACGTCCGCGTGTCGTGGAAGCGCGAGGTCAGGCGCGAACTGCACCAGTTGTTCATCGGCCGCGAATACATCCGCCTGCTCGAAGCCTGCGACCGCATCCACAAAGAGGTGTTGAAAAGCCGCGTCTTTGTGGCGCTGCACATGCACGCCGGCGACGGCAACGTGCATACCAACATCCCGGTCAACTCCGACGACTACGCCATGCTGCAGGCTGCCAACGCAGCGGTGGCGCGCATCATGGCGCTGGCCACCGACCTCGGCGGGGTGATTTCGGGCGAACACGGCATCGGCCTGACCAAGCTGGAATTCCTCGACGCCGCGACGATCGCGACCTTTGCCGACTACAAGAACAAGGTCGACCCGGCGCACCGCTTCAACAAGGGCAAGCTGCTTCCGGGCGCCGATCTGCGCAACGCCTACACGCCGTCGTTCGGCCTGCTGGAAGCCGAATCGATCATTCTCGAAGCGTCGGAAACCGGCGCCATCGCCGACTCGATCAAGGACTGCCTGCGCTGCGGCAAGTGCAAGCCGGTATGCAACACCCACATCCCGCGCGCCAACCTGCTGTACTCGCCGCGCAACAAGATCCTCGCCACCTCGCTGCTGATCGAGGCATTTTTATACGAGGAACAGACCCGGCGCGGCGTGTCGCTGAAGCACTTCGACGAGTTCGGCGACGTCGCCGACCACTGCACCATCTGCCACAAGTGCAAGAACCCGTGCCCGGTCGACATCGACTTCGGCGACGTCTCGGTCGCCATGCGCAACCTGCTGAGGAAGCAGGGCAAGAAGAAATTCAATCCCGGCACCTGGGCGTCGATGGCATTTCTGAACGCGACCGACCCGGCCACCATCAAGGCGCTGCGCAAACCGCTGATCGAATGGGGCTACGCCAGCCAGCGGCTGGGGCACCAGTTGTTCAAGCGCATGGGTCTGATTCAGGCGCAGACAAAAAACCCGCCTGCCACGCTGGGCAGGCCGAAGCCGGTCGCGCAGGTGATCCATCTGGTCAACAAGCCGATGCCGGGCGGACTGCCGAAAAAAACCTCGCGCGCGCTGCTGGGACTGGAAGACCCCTCGATCGTGCCGATCCTGCGCAACCCGGCCAAGCTCAACGAAGACAGCGACGCGGTGTTCTACTTCCCCGGCTGCGGCTCCGAGCGGCTGTTCTCGCAGGTCGGGCTGGCCACCCAGGCGATGCTGTTCGAGCTCGGCGCGCAGACCGTGCTGCCGCCCGGCTATCTCTGTTGCGGCTACCCGCAGACCGCAAGTGGCCAGGCCGACAAGGGTGAAGCGATCACCGCGGCCAACCGCGTGCTGTTCCATCGCGTCGCCAACACGCTGAACTACCTCGACATCAAGACCGTGATCGTGTCGTGCGGCACCTGCATGGACCAGCTGCTGAAATACGAATTCGAGAAGATCTTCCCCGGCTGCCGCCTGCTCGACATCCACGAGTACCTGATGGAGAAGGGCGTGAAGCTGGACAATGTCAGCGGCGAGAAATACCTCTTCCACGACCCCTGCCACACGCCGATGAAGACCCACGCGCCGATGAAGGTCGCCAACGCGCTGCTCGGCGGCGGGGTCACCTTGTCCGACCGCTGCTGCGGCGAATCCGGCACGCTCGCCGTCAGCCGGCCGGACATCTCGACGCAGATCCGCTTCCGCAAGGAAGAGGAGATCCGCGCCGGCGTCGCCGCGCTCGGCGCAGGCAAGCAGCCAGTCAAGCTTCTCACCAGCTGCCCGTCCTGCCTGCAGGGGCTGGCGCGCTACAGCGACGACACGGGCACCGAGCCCGACTACATCGTGATCGAGCTGGCGAAAAAACTGCTGGGCGAAAACTGGATGGCAAGCTACCTCGCGCAAGTGGGCAACGGCGGCATCGAGCGCGTGCTGCTGTAAGCCTGTAGTTCATTCCGAAAGACGAAACCCGGGGTGCGATTGCTCCGGGAAAGCGGCCATGCTAGTCTGCGGACTTGCGGAGACCCTATAACAAGCATTTAAAATCAAATACTTGGTCTCTTGGAGGAGATAATAATGCATGTCCGTCTTACGCCACTTGCTGCCGCATTGTTCGCCTGCACTACGTCCGCCTGGGCGGCCACGTCCGATGTCGATGTGTATGGGAACATGTCGACAAGCTTGCCCACGCACGATGTGTTCTCCCAAGCCGGTACGGTTGATTTAGATACACCACCGGCATCGACCATTGCGGAATATCAGGAAACCTTCGTAACCGGGAACACCGCCGCAATCAGCAACAATGGCTACAACGCATCCGCCAGTACCACATTGGGCAGCAATCATGCCTACGCCAGCTACAACGGTTCAGTACCCAGGGATTTCGTTATTGGAGGTTCCAACTGGTTCGACCAGGTCACGATTACTGGTGGAACGGGTCCCGGAACGGCAACCGTCACCGTCCAACTGAATGGAACTGCAGCAGTGGGAGCCGCTGGCGGATACTTCGGCTATCAACTGGGTACGCGAACAACGCACCCTTACACAATCGACAATTCGATAACGGGTGGGGTATTTCTCTTGCCCTCTCCCTACCAGGATCCATTCAGCATTTCCCCGGTGGCAGAGCACAGCATCGAGTTTTTGCCATTCTCAAACCCCATCCCAACCAGCCTACCGTGTGGCGGCATTCCTTCAATCGACCTTACTGATGCTTGTTTAGGCGTCCCTTTGTATGACCAGACACTCGGAACGGGGAACCACAGCATCAGTCTGACATTGACCGGTACGATTCAATTCACCTACGACGAAGCGTTTTATTTGATTGGCCAAATGGGTGCCGGAACCGGCGGGGGCTTTGCATCGTTCACCGTTTTCGGTGACTCGATGCCTGAACCAGACGGTACCGGCGCCACCACCCTCGACTTCTCCAACAGCGCCAACCTCGTCAACATCGCGTTGCCAGAGGGTGCAAGCGCAAACTTCGCCTCCGGCACTGCCTACAACGTCACCGCAGTGCCGGAACCCGGCGAGTGGGCGATGCTGCTGGCCGGCCTCGGGCTTGTCGGCTGGCGCGCACGCCGCAAACGCGCCTGAAGCTTGCCAAGTCCGTCCACGCCCCGCACCATGCGGGGCGTTTTGTTTACGGAGCCCGACATGCCTGCTTGTCCCTTGTGCACTGCCCCGGGCGGGGCGATCCTGTGGCAGGACGATTTCTGCCGCATCATCCTCGCCGACGAACCGGACCATCCCGGCTTCCTGCGGGTGATCGCGAAGGACCACGTGAAGGAAATGACCGATCTTGCGCCAGCCGATCGCGACACGCTGATGCGGGTGGTGTGGGCGGCGGAGGCGGCACTGCGCGAGGTGATGGCGCCGGACAAGGTCAACCTCGCCTCGCTCGGCAACGTGGTGCCGCATCTGCACTGGCACGTGATTCCGCGCTATGCGGATGACCCGCATTTCCCCAATCCGGTGTGGGGCGGGCGGAAGCGAGATACGCCGCACGCCGCGCCTGCTGCCGTCGACGCGCAGCTGACCGCTGCGCTTAGCCGGCGGCTTGGCCGCGCTCGGGAAACGGAATGACGGTTCCGCCCTCCGGCGCATGCTGCATGTGCTGGAGGGGAAAAGTGGCCGAGAAGGTGCTGCCCTTGCCGGGAATAGACTGTATTTCCAGCCGCGCGCCGTGGCGGGTGAGCACATGCTTGACAATGGCGAGGCCGAGACCGGTGCCCCCGGTTTCGCGCGAACGGCTGCGATCGACGCGGTAGAAGCGCTCGGTCAGGCGCGGGATGTGTTCGGCAGCGATGCCTTCACCGGTATCGGTGACGGCAAACACGCCTTCGCCGTCGCGCTCAAGCCAGCTCAGGGTGATTTCGCCGCCGCCCGGTGTATAGCGCACGGCATTCGAGACCAGGTTGCCAAGCGCGCTGCGGATTTCCTGCAGGCTGCCTTTCAGCCAGGCCGCGCTGTCGAGTTGCAGCCTGATTCGATGCTGCCCGCGACTCAGCGACTCCGCCTCGGCCTTCAGCAAGCCCGCCAGTTCGGGAACATTGATGGGTTCGTCCTTCAGCTTGTGGTCGGCGCTTTCCAGCTGCGACAGCGTCAGCAGGTCATCCAGCAGATGCTGCATGCGCCGGGTGTGGTCGAGCATCAGATCGAAATAGCGGCGATACTCGGCGGCCGGCAGGTCGGGGGCATCGGCCATGGTTTCGACGAAGCCGCCGACCACCGTCAGCGGGGTGCGCAGTTCATGCGATACGTTGGCGATGAAGTCGCGGCGCATGGCGTCGACGCGTTCGAGGTCGGTGATGTCGCGCGCGACCAGCAGTTTCTTGCCTTCGTCGAATGGCACCAGTTGCAGCGACAGCGTGATCTCGCGATTGATCGGCGATTTGCACACCAGACGCCGTGAAAAATCGGCCGCGTCGAGAAACTCCAGAAAATGCGCCTGCCGCAGCAGGTAGCGGATGAACTGGCCACGGTCGCGCTCACAATCCAGTCCCATGTATGTGCGCGAGGCGGGATTGCACCAGTCGATCTGTTCGTTGCCATTGAGAATGACCATGCCGTCGGGCACTGCCATCGCAGCGTGCTCGAACTGTTCGAGCGCGGAGGTGAGCTGGCCGCGGCTGGCTTTCTGGCGTTTCTGGAGTTTTTGCAGGCGGTAGAAGATGTCGCCCCAGGTGCCGGTGGCGTCGGGCGGTTCCACTTCGTCGGGGTTTTCCAGCCAGCGCGCCAGGCGAAATTCCTGCCACAGGCGGCGCAGCATCACGAAGGCCTGGATGCCGGCGAGAAACCCCAGCGCCGCCACCCAGCCGGAAGCGGCCCGCAGAATCAGCGCCACCAGCAATACACTGGCCAGTACGCTGAGCGGACGCCACCAGAAACCCATGCTTGACCCTTCCCAGAAACCCGGTAGGCGGATTATCCCACTTCGGCCGAAAAGCGATAACCCGAACCGCGTACGGTCTGGATCAGTTCGGCATGGCCGGACGGTTCCAGCGCCAGGCGCAGGCGGCGGATGTGGACATCGACGGTACGCTCCTCTACGAACACGTCGTCGCCCCACACCTGGTCGAGCAGCTGGGCACGCGAGTAGACGCGCTCGGGGTGTGTCATGAAGAAGTGCAGCAGGCGGAATTCGGTCGGTCCCAGTTCCAGCGCCTGTCCCCTGCCCTGCACGCGATGGCTGATGGGATCGAGCTTGAGGCCGCTGATCTCGACCGGCTCGTCGGTCATCTGCGGCGCCCGGCGACGCAGCACGGCCTTGATGCGCGACACCAGCTCGCGCGGCGAGAATGGCTTGGTGATGTAGTCGTCGGCGCCGGTATCCAGTCCGAGTACCTTGTCGCGCTCCTCGCCGCGCGCGGTCAGCATGATGATGGGGATCGGCTGGTAGCGCTCGTCGCTGCGCAGGCGCTTGCACAGGTCGATGCCCGACATGCCGGGCAGCATCCAGTCGAGCAGGATGACGTCGGGCAGGGTATTTTTGAGGAATTTCAGCGCATGCTCGGCATCGCCGGCGGCGGTGACCTGATGGCCTGCCTGCGCCAAGTTGAATTTGAGCAGTTCCTGAATCCCGGGTTCGTCTTCGACCAGCAGAATATTGGCAGCCATGGGGTCTCCGGCCTTGTTGGAATGTTGGCCATACTATGACGGCAGTATGACCGATTTATGACATCCGGCGTCATCGCAAGCCCCTGCCAACCCGTGCGCTGGTAGAATTCCGGGCTTATTTGTTCGCCCCGTCTGCCATGGATAAAACCACCCATTTCGGCTACCAGCAGGTCGCCGAATCCGAAAAAGCCGCCAAGGTGGCCGAGGTCTTCCATTCCGTCGCCGCGCAGTACGACCTCATGAACGACCTCATGTCGGCCGGTCTGCACCGCTTGTGGAAACGGTTTGCCGTAGCGCAGGCGGGATTGCGGCCCGGAATGCGGGTGCTCGACGTGGCGGGCGGCACCGCCGACCTCACCCGGCTGTTCCTGAAGGCGGTCGGCGAGAGCGGATCCGTGCTGCTCACCGACATCAACTTCTCGATGCTGCGCGAAGGCCGCGACCGCATGCTGAACGAGGGCAGGACCCCGCCCGCCGTGCAGTGCGACGGCGAACGGCTGCCGTTCCCGGACTATCATTTCGACTGCGTGTCGGTGGCCTTCGGCCTGCGCAACATGACGCACAAGGATCAGGCACTGGCCGAGATGCACCGTGTGCTGAAACCCGGCGGCCGCCTGCTGGTGCTGGAGTTCTCCAAGGTGTGGAAACCGCTGGAGCCGGCCTACGACCTGTATTCCTTCAAGCTGCTGCCGCTGATGGGCAGGCTCGTCGCCAACGACGCGGACAGCTACCAGTACCTCGCCGAGTCGATCCGCATGCACCCGGGCCAGGAAGAACTCAAGGCCATGATGGAAGCCGCAGGCTTCGCCAAGGTGAGCTACCACAACCTGACGGCCGGCGTGGTGGCGCTGCACAAGGGTTTCAAGGTTTGATCGCTGAAGCCCTCGTCGAGCGCAGCCTCAACCATCTGCTGCGGCAGTCGCCCGGCGCGGCCGAGGCACTCATCCGCCATGCCGGGTGCAGCGTGCGCTTCGATCTCACGCTCACGCAGCTCGATTTCCTCATCGCCGCTGACGGCTGCTTTTCCGAGGCGGTGGTCGATACCCCCGACGCCGTCGTGCGTCCCACCCCCACGCTCATCGCGCGGCTGCCATTTTTCGGCCGCGAGGCCTTGCGTCACGCCGACTACAGTGGCGACCCTGCGCTTCTCGCCACGCTCGACCGGGTATTCAGGCAACTCGACTGGGATGCCGAAGCCGACCTCGCGCCGATCGTAGGCGACATCGCTGCGCATCGTCTGCATGCGCTCGGTCGCGGCGCACTGGCCAGCCTCGGACAGATGTTTTCCGCGCTCGGCCGCAACGCCAGCGAATATGCAGTCGAGGAAGCCGAATTGATGGCGCGCGGTGTCGATGTGGCACGCTTCAATCACGGCGTGGATACGCTCGCCGACGATGTGGCGCGACTGGATGCGCGGCTGCGTTTGCTGCAAGCCCGCCGACCCGAACAGGACACGCAGCCGCGACCCGCATGAAGCTGCTGCGCCTCGTCCGCATCCTCACCGTCGGCCTGCGCTTCGGGCTGGAGGAATTCTTCCTCGGCCACGAGCGGGTGCGCCTGCTGCGCTGGCTGGTGCGCATCACGCTGTTCTGGCGCCCGCTCGCGGAGCCGCGCGGGGTGCGCCTGCGCCGCGCGCTGGAAGCACTGGGGCCGATCTTCGTCAAGTTCGGACAGATGCTCTCGACCCGGCGCGACCTGGTGCCGCTCGACATTGCCGACGAACTGGCTTTGCTGCAGGACCGGGTGCCGCCCTTCCCGTCCGCCGAGGCTATCGCCACGCTGGAAATGGCGTACAAAAAACCCCTGGCCGAGGTGTTTGCGGAATTCGACGCCACCCCGATCGCCTCCGCCTCGGTGGCGCAGGTGCATTTCGCCCGCCTGCATGCGTTCCCTGCGGGGGGTGACGGCACCGCGGTTGCCGTCAAGGTGCTGCGCCCCGGCATCGCGCCGGTCATCGCGCACGACGTGTCGCTGCTGTACGCCGCCGCCGGTCTGGTGGAGAAACTGTTCGCCGACGGCAAACGGCTGCGCCCGCGCGAGGTGGTGGCGGAATTCGAGAAGCACCTGGAAGACGAACTGGATCTGATGCGCGAGGCCGCCAACTGCTCGCAGCTCAGGCGCAATTTCAAGGATTCGCCGCTGCTGCTGGTGCCCGAAGTCTACTGGGACTACTGCAGCCGCGACGTCATGGTGATGGACCGCATGGATGGCATCCCGGTGAGCCGCATCGAGCGCCTGCGCGAATCCGGCGTGAATCTCCCCAGGCTCGCCGCCAGCGGGGTCGAGATCTTCTTCACCCAGGTGTTCCGCGACGGCTTTTTCCACGCCGACATGCATCCCGGCAACATCCTGGTGCGCCCCGGCTCCGAGCAGTACATCGCGCTCGACTTCGGCATCATGGGCACGCTAACCGAAGTCGACAAGCAATACCTCGCGCGCAACTTCCTCGCCTTCTTCCGCCGCGACTACAAGGGCGTCGCGCTGGCGCACCTGGAATCCGGCTGGGTGCCGCCGGACACCCGCATCGACGAACTCGAAGCCGCGGTGCGCGCGGTGTGCGAACCGGTGTTCGACCGCCCGCTGAAGGAGATTTCCTTCGGCCGCGTGCTGCTCCAGCTGTTCCAGGCCTCGCGCCGCTTCAACGTGGAGATCCAGCCGCAGCTGGTGCTGCTGCAAAAGACCCTGCTCAATATCGAAGGCCTCGGCCGCCAGCTCGACCCCGAGCTGGATCTATGGAAAACCGCCAAGCCCTTCCTCGAACGCTGGATGAACGAGCAGGTCGGCTGGCGCGCGCTGGTGAAGAACCTGCAGACCGAAGCGCCCAAATGGGCCGCCCTGCTGCCGCAGCTGCCGCGCCTGGCGCACCAGGCATTGAACGAGAACCGGCTGACCCAACTGGAAACCGGACTCGCCCTGATGCTGCGCCAGCAGCATGCCCGCAACCGCTGGCTAGGCGTCATCGCCGGCCTGCTCGCCGCGCTGTCGGCCGCCATTCTCTATTCCGTCCTGCACTAAGCGTCCCGCCATGTTGATTGGCTTTGTCATCCTCTACCTGATCTTCTCCATCGGCGTCGGCCTGTATGCCGCCACCAAGGTCCACAATGCGAGCGACTACATCACCGCCGGGCGTGCGCTGCCGATGATCGTGGTGGTGGCGATGGTGTTTGCCACCTGGTTCGGCGCCGAAACCGTACTCGGCATCCCCGCCACCTTCCTTGATGAAAACCTCGGCGGCACGATTTCCGATCCGTTCGGCGCCTCGCTCGCGCTGATCCTGTTTGGCCTGTTCTTCGCCCGCCCGCTGTACCGCATGAAGCTGCTCACGCTGGGCGACTTCTTCCGCCAGCGCTACAACCGCCCGGTCGAGGTGGTGATTTCGGCGGCGATCGCGCTGTCCTATCTGGGCTGGGTATCGGCCCAGGTGGTGGCGCTGGGGCTGGTGTTCAACGTGCTGTCGGACGGCCTCGTCACCCAGCCGCAAGGCATCCTCATCGGCGCGGCCGTGGTGCTGCTTTACACCCTGTTCGGCGGCATGTGGTCGGTGGCCTTGACCACCCTGGTGCAGATGACGGTCATCGTCGCGGGGCTGCTGTGGATCGCCAAGCTGGTGGCCGACATGCCCGAGGTCAACGGCATCGCGCCGGTGATCGAGCACGCCGCGGCAGCCGGGAAATTCGAATTCTGGCCGCCGCTGGAATGGGCGGCGGTGCTCACCTTCGTCGCCGGCTTTCTCACCATGGGGCTGGGCTCGATCCCTCAGCAGGACGTGTTCCAGCGCGCCAATGCCGGCAAAACCGAGCGCATCGCGGTGTGGGGCACCATCATCGGCGGCTCGCTGTATTTCCTGTTCGCTGCGGTGCCGATCTACCTCACCTACTCAGCCACCCTGGTCGACCCCGCCATGACCACGGCCTTGCTGGCCGCCGACGCCCAGCTGGTCCTGCCCACCTTTGTCAAAACCCATCTGCCGCTCTACGCACAGATCATTTTTTACGGCGCCCTGCTGTCGGTCATCATGTCGACCGCTTCCGGCACCCTGCTGGCGCCTTCCGTCACCATCTCGGAAAACATCATCAAGGAGCTCATGCCGCATCACCGCCTGAGCCAGACAAAGCTGCTGTGGACCACCCGTGCCGTCGTGGTCGCCTTCACGCTCTTGGTCGTCGTGTATTCGCTGTGGTCGCTGCAAAGCGAAACCAGCATCCACCAGATGGTCGCCAATGCCTACAAGGTCACGCTGGCCTGCGCCTTCGTCCCGCTGGTCGCCGGACTGTACTGGAAGCGCGCCGGCAACACCGGCGCGGCCCTGTCGATCGTGCTTGGCTTTGTCGTCTGGATTGCCATGGAATTCATCGCGCCCGACGCCGCCTTGCCGCCGCATTTTGCCGGGCTTATCGCCAGTGCGGTAGGCATGCTGGCCGGATCGCAGAAAGGGCTTGAGGGATGCCTGAAATCGAGCGTCGGATTCTTTTACAACCGGAGCTGATTTCCGGCGACGCCCCGATCCGGATGGGCAAGTGAAAACGGCGGCCCAAGGCCGCCGCTTTCACTGCTCTGGCGCAGCTCAGCGCAAGTACCCCTCGTGCTCCAGCTTGAGCAGGATTTGCTGCACCGCCTCGTCGATGCCCAGGCCCGTGGTATCGATCGCCAGCTCCGGTTTTTCGGGCACTTCGTAAGGATCGGAGACGCCGGTGAACTCCGGGATCAGTCCCGCGCGCGCCTTCGCGTACAGACCTTTGCGGTCGCGCAACTCGCAGGTTTCGATCGGCGTGGCGACGTGGATTTCGACGAAGCCGCCGACGGCTTCGATCATGGCGCGCACGTCGCGGCGCGTCTGGCGATACGGCGCGATCGGCGCGCAGACGGCGATGCCGCGATTCTTGGTGATCTCGCTCGCCACAAAACCGATGCGCCGCACGTTGATGTCGCGGTGCGTTTTTGAAAAACCCAGCTCGGACGAGAGATGGCGGCGCACGATGTCGCCGTCCAGCAGGGTCACCGAACGTCCGCCCATTTCCATCAGCCGCGCAGTCAGTGCACGCGCGAGAGTGGATTTCCCCGCACCGGACAGGCCGGTGAAGAATACGGTGAATCCCTGGCGCTCGCGTGGCGGATTCTGCCGGTGCAGCTCGACCAGCACTTCGGGAAAGCTGTACCAGTCGGGGATTTTCAGCCCCGCCCGCATGCGGCGCTGGAACTCCTCGCCGCTGAGCGTGAGCAGGCGCGCGCCGGCCGGAGCCTTGGATTCCGGCAGGTGCTCGGCACGGTCTTCCACATAGACCATGCGCGGGTAGGCAATGAGTTGCACGCCGATTTTCCCGGCCAGTTCGGCCACTGGCAGATCGGCATGTATCTGGGCGAGGTCTTCGCCGCGCCGGCAGTCGCCGTCGGCCTGGTGTTCGCCGCCCGCAATCAGCAGGTCGCAGCCATGATTGCGCGCGACGATGGCGCGCAGCAGCAACGCGCGCGCGCCGGCTGCGCGAGGCGGCGCCGGCAACAGCGACAACTGGGTAGTCGCGGCGGGGAAGCGTTCGCGAATGGCGAGGAAACTGCGCACCAGGCCAAAATACCCCGGCGCATCGGTAATATCGCCCCCCACCTGCGGATGCAGCAACAGGTTGGCCTCGTTCTCGATCGCACTTTTCAGGCAGAACTCGAACTGCGCGCGGTGCATCGGCTGACGCGCCTGCCAGGCGACCACACGTCGCCAGCCACGCCGGTCAAGCAGCGCGCGCAGCTCGGCCGGGGTGGCACGCAGGCTGGAAAAATCGGGATGCGGCGGCAAGGCGGCGCCTTCGACCGCACCACCCAGATAGTAGTCATCACCGTCCTGCCACACGTCGCTGAGCGCCAGCACGGCGAGCATGAAACCTTCGCTGTCGCGCAAGGCGACGCGGTCGCCCGGTTTCAGTTCGGCTGCGGTTTTTTGCCGGCTGCCAAGCGCCACCGGCAGCGGCCAGAAGGTGCCGTCGTCGAGCTGCATGTCCGTCTCGACGCGTGCGCACTGCGCGCGCGTCATGAAGCCGGTGAGCGGCGAATAGGCGCCGCTCATCAGCATTTCGAGTTCGCACTGCTGGCGCCAGTCGAGTTCGAGCGAGGGCAGCCCCAGGGCTTCCTGCTTGAGCGCATCGACTCTTGCAGGGTCGATCAGGTTGACGAGGGCGCCGCCGTAGGGCGCGATCAGTTGATTCACCATGTTGCTCCAGGAAAAGGCCGCGACGCTATTTATACATCTCGAAAAAGCTAGCAATAAACCGGCCAAGTCCGGACTCGGGCAGATGGTTGATGCCGGCGGCGCCCTTGCGCCCGCCGCCGCTGTCGAACTGGCTGCATAGTTCGTCTGCGCCCGACATCGCAGCCAGCGGCGCACGCACGCTGACGACATAGCCGCCACCCGGCTTGGCGGTGAGCACGGCGTGCGCCTGCGCGGGCGACTCGACTGCCAGCCGATTGCCGAACACGCCGGAAATCCGCCGCGCCCACTTTTCGGCCGGCAGCATGAAAATGCGCCCGGCCGCACGCATTTCGATCGCATCGACGGCGGCCGCGCGCGCCATGTCGTCGCGATAGCCGGCTTGTAAAACCCGATAGGCGGGCGACTCGGCGGCGAAGGCGAAGGGATCGGCGAACGGGCGCAGCTGGCCATACAACTCGGCCGGATCGAAAAACAGATCGTCGAGGGTTTCGCCATAGCCGTTGTAGTTGAGGCACTCGCCGAGCGACTGCAATTGCGCCAACTGGCCGGCGGACAGGTTGAGGGGTGTGGCGGCTTGCCGCGCAGCGTCGGCGAGATTGTCGCCAAACGCGGCGGCCACCGCCCATGCCAGTTGCCTGCCTTGCAGATACCGGTTCACCAGCAGACTGGTGCAGACGTTGGCATCGGTGTCGATGTGCGGTTCGAAATGGGGATGCGCAGGGATGTCGCCCGGCTGATGGTGATCGAAATAGCGCACGTGCGCGCCCGCTTCAAGCAGCCGGTCGAGCGCGTCGCGGTTTTTCGACAGCGCGATGTCGAGCACGGTGATGCGGTCGCCTGCCTGGGCCTTGACCCGTTTCAGCAGGCCGATGTCGCGCTTGGGTCCGGTGATCAATTCGGAGTCGGCCGGATCGATTAGGCGCAACTGATGCAGCGCGCAGATGCCGTCCGCGTCGCCGTTGAAAACGTCAATGAGAGGCATGGGGAGCTTGGCTGTGTAGTCGGGGCGTGGCGCGGAAGTGCGGCCATTGTAAGGAGGCCAGCGCCGCGATGACAAGCACGTGCAGCGCGCTGTAGCGCAGCCAGACGACCGGCTGCGCGGCGTAATGCTGGCGGTCGGCGCTCAGCAGAAACTGCAGGGCCGAAAACTGCTGGCCGTATTTATCGATTTCGCCTGCCAGCCCGAGATGCAGAAACCATGCCGCCAAGGGCAGCGACGCAAGCACTCCGGCCAGCTGCCGGGTGCGCTGCGCTGCCGGCAGCGGCGAAGCCAGCCAGGCCGCCGCCAGGAACAGGACGTAGAGCCAGGCGCATAGCGCCACGAAGGCCAGCGGCCGCGGCGCCGCCATGAGCTCCGTGAGGTTGTCGGTGGCCGCCTGCACGACGATGCCCCAATACGCCAGCAGCAGCACCGGAACCACCGCCCAGAAATGCCCCGCTCCCAACCGCCGGCCGCGCCAGCGGCGCACGGTTTGCGCGGCCAGGTACAGCAACGCTCCGGGCACCGCCAGCAGCGCCACCCAACGCAGCCCCAGTTCCCACTGCCCGGGCCAATGGTGCACCGGGCTGCCAGCCAGATCGTGCAGGCTCTCATCCGGCACGGCAGCCGCCAGCAATAGAAAAGCCATCCCGCCATACAGCAGCAAACCGAGCGGCAGTTGCCCCTGGCGGAGCAGGCCGGACACCCGCCGCCGCGCCAGCCACACCGGCCACACGGCCAGCCAGTAACACGCCAGCGCAAGCAGCAGCGCCGACAGCCAGGGTGCGTCGTGCCGCAACAGCTCGCGCACGTTGTAAGGCATAAAGGGGGCGTGCGCCGCACTCCAGAACAGCACGGTCAGCCCTCCCAGCATCAGCGGCAAATGCCAGCGCGCACGCGGTGCCGCATGCGGAAAAATGGCGGCCGTGTCGACGGCCGTTCGTGCCGGCACGGCATGGCGCGGTGCGCGCAGCATGCGGCGCGCCATGCCGTAGCCCGCCAGCCCTCCCAGCCAGGCCAGCAGCCAATCGGTGGTATCGACGATTTTGTGCGGCAGCATCACCTGCCCCAGTTCGATGACGGCAGGCATTCCCGCCAGCACCAGCATGGCCAGCGCAAACAGGGGACCGCGCCAACGCCACGGCTGCCGCGCCACGCCCCACGCCAGCAAACCGCCGAGCGGGGCAAAGAACAGCGTCTTGCGCAGCACTTCGGTGATGGCACGGTATTCGGTGCCGATGTAATACACCTCGAACGGCACCCGCTGTACAAAGTCGAGCCGGCTTTTGATGAAGGCGCCGTCGGTGCGGAAATCGAAGGGAAACCAGAACACGAACAGCAGCACGGCCAGCCATCCCGCCGCCAGCGCGAATGGCAGCCATCCCGCCGCCCTGCCCGCATGTACGGGCGCG
>DAOMWT010000021.1:0-28474 GCA_035436705.1 Thiobacillus sp.
CAACCGCCAGCGGCGATGGCGGCGATGGCGCGCTGGGCGGCAGCGCCAGCAGCGAGGCCATTGCCTCAGCCACCACAGGCTATGGCGGGGTTGGCGGCAACGGCGGCAACTCGACCGGCGGCAACGCGGGCACCTACGATGCTTCCAATAACATCACGGGCAGCCTGACCAACGGGGCCGGCATCATCTCGGTGTCGCAAAACACCGGGGCCAATGCGCTGACCCAGATCGGCGTGACCGTCCAGGCCAATCTGACGGTGCAGTAAACCGCACTTCCGTAGCAAACCGTAGTTCCCGGAGCCCTTTTTTGGGTTCCGGGGCTTTCCCGGAAGGAAAAGCCATGAGATTTACCCGTGCAAAATTCAAGCTGCTGGCAATGCTGCTACTCGGGCTGTCGGCATCCGTGCAGGCAGAAACGAGCAATGAGCCTGTGACGGCCATCTTTGGCGGCGCATTTGACGACGCAGCCTTCGACGGTGCGGCGATTTCCGACGACATGCTCGACGGCCAGCGCGGCATGGCGCTGATCACCAACACCAACGACCTGGATGGCGCCGTGCATAACAACAGCGCGAGCGAACTGGTCACTGGCTACAACCTGGTGAGCGACGGCTCGCTGGTCAACAACTCCGGCTTCAACACCGTCATCCAGAATTCGGGCAACAACGTGCTGATCCAGAACGCAGTGATTCTGAATATCCAGATGCAGTAAGGAGTTCCCATGCGCAATGCCGCCCTGTTTCTGATGGCTGTGCTGGTCGCGATTCCCGCCGCGCGGGCGGGCATGGTCGAGATTCCGGGCGCCGGCTCCGGCTCCTTCAACGTCAAGACCATGAGCATGAAGGAGCGGCAGTTCCGCTACACCGAACGTCAGCAGTACGATTTCAGCTGCGGCTCCGCCGCGCTTTCCACCCTGCTCACCCATCACTATGGCGATCCGGTCAAGGAAGAGGCCGTGTACGTCACCATGTGGGAAAAGGGCGACCAGGCCAAAATCCGCAAGGAAGGCTTCTCGATGCTCGACATGAAGCGTTTCCTCGAATCGCGCGGCTATGCGGCCGACGGTTACAGCGCCAGTCTGGAAAAGCTGGGCAAGGCGGGCATCCCCGCCATCGTGTTGATTCGCGATGGCGCCTACAACCATTTCGTCGTCGTCAAGGGTGTCCGCGACGGCAAAATCGCTTTTGGCGATCCTGCGCAGGGTGCGCGGGTCATGGATCAGGCGCCATTCGAGCGCATGATGATCAACCGGATCCTGTTCGTCATCAACGGACGTAATGCCGAGGCGGTATTCAACGATCCGAAGGACTGGAAAGTCCGCGAAAAAGCCCCTGTCGGCATGGCCTCAGGGCCCAATGATCTGGCCAACGTCACGCTGATGCGCCGGCCGGCAGGTGATTTTTGAGGAGGCGGCGATGCCCAGCCTGCGTATGGTTTTTTTACTGCTTGCCCTCTTGTCGGGCGGGATCACTCACGCATCGTATCCTTTCGACGATGCGCCGCGCGCCAGCGATGAGGAACTCGACCGCATGCGCGGCGGATTTGTCGTCAACTGGAACGGCCAGGATTTCTTGATGCCGTTTTCCATCGATGGCATCGAACGCCTGACCCAGATCAATGGCCAGACCTTCATCAACGGCGCGCTGGTGGCGCCCAGGGTCAATCCGCAGGCGCTCGTTCCTTTCGCGCAAATTGGCCGGATCGGTGTGAACGTGCCAACCCTGCCCGCACTCGACGGCGCCGCGTTAACCGGTTTCCCTGCAGCATCTATGGACGCGAAGGCCGGCGCGGGGGCAAGCGTGGCGGCAGGCCCGCCGCCGCTCGAACAAGCCGCAAATGGATCAGATGCGAATCCGCCGGCTTCGCTGCCCGCGACGCCGACGGTGCAATCCCCCGGCAGCCTCGATACGGCATCGTCGGCATCCGGCAGCCCCGGCACGGCGGCCACGCAGGTGTCCACGCAAGCTTCGTTGATCGTCATCCAGAATGGCACGGTCAACTCGTTTGCTTTGCCGGCAGGCGCTTCGCTCGATTCGCTGGCGACGATCATTCAAAACTCGGTGAACGAGCAGGTCATCCGCAATATCACGACCATGAACATCACCATCGATGCCCAGATGCTGGCCGCGCAGGCGCGGCTCAACGCCATCCTCGACCAGCATGGCCTGCGTTAAGGCGGGCACGCGCAATCGGCACAACGAAAAGCCGGGCATCTGCCCGGCTTTTCGTTGCGCCGCGATCATGCTCAGAACCTGATCGGGGCGCGCAAGGTGACGGTGGTGTCCGGCGTATCGTCGGTCAGCCCGGCGCCGATCGACAGATTCAGGTTGGTGCGCTTGTTCAGGCGGTAGGAAAACCCCGCCTGCAGGGTGCCAGCTGAACCGACAGCGATCCATCCGCCACCTGGCCATCGAGCTTGGTTTTGTCGATCCAGGTGTGCTCGTAGCTCAGGCTGAACGAGCTGCGCTCGTTGAGCCCCAGCCCCATGCCGAAATTGAGGCCGATCGAGTCGCCCGGATCGACTTCGCCAATGGATCTGCTTGTGACCGTGCCCAAGGAGTTGGTAAAGGGGATCGAGGCATTGACGTCGCGCTTGATGTTCCACGTGTAATTGATGCCGCCGAAAAACACCACCGGATCGGCCGGCAGCACCATGCTCAGGCTGGGTTGCAGACTGTAGAAGCCGGAGCCGGTCGGCAGCTCCTTCGGCAGGTTGAAGTCAGTATCGTAGTCGACCTCGTACTGGTCCTTGCCGGTACGGGTCTTGAGGCGCAGGCCTGCGATATAGAACGGGTCGTCTCCCGTGGGCACGTTGAGCTGGTAGCGCGCGGCCAGCTCGATGTCGCCGAGCCCGTTGCCATCGGCACTGAAGGATTCATCTATTGAGGTTGGGCTAATTCGGCGCGACAGCGAGTCGTCGCTGCGATAGATATACGGCACCCGGGCTTCGACCTCCAGCCGGTTGGTCAATCCGTAGCGCCCGCCCAGGGTCGCGATCCAGTTGCTGCGGTTGACGCTGCGCACGTCGATCGCCCCGATCAGTACCGCATTCAGCACGCTGAAACCGACCACGGTCACACGGTCCGACGAACTGAAGGAATACTGCAGCGAAGGATCGAAAACGAACGCGCCCTTCGGCGTCAGAATGCTGGGCTGCGAAAACACGGTCGCTACATCCAGAGTGGTGCTGTCCACCCGCCCGGCCTCGTTGCCACGGCCGCGGAATGTCGATTCTTCAGCCTGGGCAAGGTGGCGCTGCGGCTGGATCTCCACGGGCATGCCCAGCTGCCCCTGCATCGCCTGGATGCGGCGCTGGGCTTCCTCCAGCTTCTTCATCTCCAGCGCCAGCCGTTGCTGCTGCTCGGCCAGGCTCTTCGCCTGCTCGGCCAACTGCTGGCGCAGGGTCGGGTAATCGGCATCGGCCGGCGCATCCCGACTCGCCTGGTGCAAGGTTTCAGCGTAGGCAACTTGCGCGCCCAGCATCATCGCCAGGCTGGCGCGAAACCAGGCTCTCTTATTTGGCATTTTCATGATCCCCTCCCTGTTGTGACTGGATGCGATGCTTCGAGTCGGGCAAGCCTGCGATGGCCAGAATTCAACGACGCGTGCCGGCGATCTGGAAACGCGCCACCCTTATGGGCTGCCTAATGGATGATTTTTTTGCGGATATTACACCCCGGTATGCGGAGAGGATGCGTCGAGGCGGCTTTTTTTCATCGCCATCGGCGTTGCGGCGATCACGCCGGCTCCTGGGCGGCTTTTTCCTTGTGGGGGCCGCACAGCGCGTGGCGCTCCAGCAAGCGATACAGGGTGGCGCGTGAAACGCCCAGTTCCCTGGCCGCTTCGGAAACGTTGTGCTGACAGCGGCGCAATGCCGAGCGGATCGCATCGAGCTCGGCTTTGGCACGCGCCCCATCGAGCGTCGGGTGTCCGGCGCACGATGCGCGCCGTTCCATCCCCAGATCGTCCGGAGTGAGATAGGGGCGCTCGGCCATGACCACGCCCTGGCGGATGCGGTTGCTCAATTCCCGCACATTGCCGGGCCAGGAATATTGGCTCATCGCACGCAATGCCTGCTGGTTGAAGCCCTTGACCTTGCCGCTGGCTTCGCGGGAAAACCGCTCCAGCAAAGCCTGCGCCAATAGTTCCACATCCCCCTGCCGGTCGCGCAGGGGCGGCGCCGTCAGGTTGATGACGTTCAGGCGGTAGTAAAGGTCTTCCCTGAAATGGCCTTTGGCAACGGCTTCCTGGAGATTGATATGGGATGCGGCAATTATCCGGATGTCCAGCTGTATCGGCTGGCTGGAGCCCAGGCGTTCGATCACCCTGTCTTGCAGGACGCGCAGCAGGGTGGCCTGGAGGTTGAGCGGCAGATCGGCGATTTCGTCCAGAAAGAGGGTGCCGCCCTGGGCCGCTTCCATGCGCCCGATTTTGCGTTGGTGCGCCCCGGTGAACGCGCCTTTTTCGTGGCCGAACAATTCGCTTTGGATGAGATGGGGAGGCAAGGCCCCGCAATTGACCGCCACAAAAGTTTGCGTGCCGCGGGCGGACATGTCGTGGATGGCATGGGCGGCCAGCTCCTTGCCGGTACCGCTTTCCCCGCCGATCAGCACGGGCGCGTCAGCCTTGCTGGCTTTGCGCAATGCCTGGCAGAAAGCCAGCATCGCCGGGCTGCTTCCCACAATGCCGTGCTGTTCCAGGGTGTCGGGGCGCGACGGCGGCTGCTTGAGCAACCGGCCCTTGCCCCAGGCGTGTCCCAGGGAGACGGATAGCCTGTCCTTATCGAGCGGCAGGGTATGGAAATCGTATACCCCCGCCAGAAAATTGCGGTGTTGCGGGGTGGGCCGCCAAAACGCATGATCCATCAGCGCAATCCATTGCAGAGATTGCTGCCGCCCCACCAGGTCGTACAGCTTGCTGCTGCCGGTGTGCTGCAACTGCAGCAGCCCCGCATGGAAATCCTGCCGTTCGAACAGGGCGGCCAATTCATCCGTATTGGCCGCCCTGTGCAGTTTCCAGCCCCTTTCCCGCAGGCAGCCCAGGAGCTTGCTGTGCAATGCATCGTCCACCAGCGCCACGACGTCCCGGTCAACCCAAGCCATTCAGTGCCTCCTCCCAGGCTTGCAAAGCGCCCGCCCGATGTACGTGCTGCCGGCCGGGTCCACGCGCCCGGCGACGGTTTGCCGTGGGGCGATCGTGAGTCCTCAATCTGACTGCCGCAGTATTTGTTTGCAACTTGTAAAGTGTAGGACATTGCAGCCGGCTGTCGGCAAGTTTCGGCGCGGGTGGATGCGTTCCCCGGCAAGCCGTTCGGCGCGAACGGCCCGCATGACCCCATCGCAGCCAATAAACTGAACGGGCTGCGGTGGCGGTGTGCCTGTCCGAGCTTGCATGACAAAATAGTTTTGTGCAAATATAAAAAGATACGTCCGCGCAATTCATTCTGCCCTGGCAGTCCGGTGAGCGCGCATCATCGTGCGGCCCCTGTGCCGCTTCGCAGTTTGATTTGCCAGCGCGCGTCGACCGGGTATTCCGTGCGGCGTGATTTTCAGGCTGGATTACACGATCCGGTCCAGCCAGGAATCTTCGGTTGGCCAAGGTGCCAACTAAAACTATTGTGAAATATATTATTTACGAGTGCCAAGCATGATTACGCCGGGTGAAATGACCGCAATGCGCGCGTCTGACGACGTTTTTCGTTCGTCGGATCAGACCGTGATTGCCTTTGGCGAAACCCTGGTGGACCAGTTTCACGATCGCAATGTGCTGGGTGGCGCACCGTTCAACGTGGCGTGCCATCTCGGCGCGCTGGGAGCGCACCCGGTCCTGGTGACACGCTCCGGCAAGGATGCGCCGGGCGAGCAGCTGCAGCAGGCGATGAGCGAGCGCGGACTGGATCTGCGCGGCGTGCAGCGCGACCCCGCACGTCCAACCGGGCGGGTCAAGGTGATCGAGAGTCCCCAGGGTCATGCATTCGACATTCTGTCGGACCAGGCCTACGACCACATTCATCCCGGTCTGGCACGGATGGTGGGCTTGTCTTTACATCCTCAAATAGTCTACTTCGGCACACTGTCGCAGCGGGGCGCGTCGCGCCGCGCGCTGCGCGAGTTGCTGGGCACGATCGATGCCTGCGCGTTTCTGGACGTCAACCTGCGCGATCCCTGGGTGGATGCCGACACGCTGCGCTGGTCGCTGCATCAGGCCAAAGTGGTCAAGCTCAACGAAGAGGAGCTGATCCGTGTCAGCGACCTGCTCGCGCTGGACGGTGCCACGCCAAGGACACGTGCCGGCGTGCTGGTGTCCGGCTTCGCTCTGCAGCGGCTGGTGGTGACCTGCGGCGCATCCGGCGCGTGGACGCTCGACGGCTCCGGGCGCATCGAATCGGTGAGTGGCGCCGCGCTGCCGCACCTCGTCGATACCGTGGGTGCAGGCGACGGCTTTGCCGCCGTGTTCATCCTCGGCATGTTGCGTCGCTGGCCGCTCGGATTGCGGCTGGCGCGCGCCGATGCCTTTGCCCGTGCGCTATGCCAGATCCGCGGCGCAGTGCCGCCGTTGCAGGATTTCTACGTTCCGTTCATTCATGAATGGAAACTCGAATCGGAGAGAGCACGTGCGTGATTTATACGTGTTGATGCTGAGCGTACACGGCCTGATGCGCGGGCACGACCTGGAGCTGGGACGCGACGCCGACACCGGCGGACAGACGCTGTACGTGATCGAACTGGCAAAATCGCTCGGACGGCATCCGCGCGTCGAGCAGGTCGATGTGCTGACGCGTCTGGTCGACGACCCGGCCGTATCCCCCGACTATGCCGTCCCGTGCGAGCCGCTGGGCGAGCGTGCCAGCCTGGTGCGGCTGGCGTGCGGTTCACGACGCTATCTGCGCAAGGAAAGCCTCTGGAATCACCTCGACCAGCTGGTCGACCGCACCCTGATCTATCTGCGCCAGCAGCCACGTCTGCCCGACGTCATCCACAGTCATTACGCGGATGCCGGTTACGTCGGCGTACATCTGTCGCAGTTGCTTGGCATTCCGCTGGTGCACACCGGTCATTCGCTTGGCCGCTGCAAACGCCAGCGTCTGCTTGACCACGGTCGCCGCGAACAGGCGATCGACCGCCAGTTCAATTTCGTTCGCCGCATCGCTGCCGAAGAGGCAGTGCTGGCGCACGCCTCGCTGGTGATTACCAGCACCGCACAGGAGAGCAGCGAACAATATGGCCTGTACAACAACCATCAGCCCGCGCGCATGACGGTGATTGCGCCAGGGACCGATACTTCGCGATTCGCGCCGCCCAGCCGCGAAGCGATACCGCCGCACATTCCAGCGCTGATCGATCGCTTCTTCACGCAACCCAAAAAGCCGCTCATTCTTGCCATCTGCCGGCCCGAAATGCGCAAGAATCTGAGCCGCTTGGTCGCCGCTTTCGGCAAATCGCGCGAACTTCGCGAATGCGCCAACCTTGCCATCGTCGCCGGCAACCGCGACGACATCCGCAGCATGGACGAGGCTCAGGCCGATGTGTTGAAGGATCTGCTGCTCGACGTCGACCGCTACGACCTGTGGGGCAGCGTGGCGCTGCCGAAGCAGCATCAGCCAGACGACATTCCTGCGCTGTACCGGCTGGCAGCGCAACGGCGTGGCGTATTCGTCAACCCGGCGCTGACCGAGCCGTTCGGCCTCACCCTGATCGAGGCGGCGGCGAGCGGCCTGCCGGTGGTGGCAACCCACGACGGCGGGCCGCCCGACATCCTCGCGCATTGCGAAAACGGCGTTCTGGTTGACCCTCTCGATTCCGCCGATATCGCGAGGGGACTGCTTGCCGTGGTGTCGGACACGCGCACCTGGCAGCGCTATGCGCGGCGCGGTATCAGCGGCGTGGCACGCAACTACACTTGGGATGCCCATGTCGATAAATACCTGAAGGCGGTCAATCATGTAGTCCACCGCACTCGCAAGCAGGTCCGGCGCGAGCGCGTGGTGCAGCGTCCGGCGGTCAATCCGATGCCGTACGTGCAGCGCATGCTGGTGAGCGACATCGACAATACGTTGATCGGTGACCGCGCCGGCCTGGCCACGCTGGTACGCGTGCTGCGCGAGCGGCCGCGCAACTTCGGTTTCGGCGTCGCCACCGGGCGCCATCTGTCGAGTGCGCTTGAGGCGCTGCGACAGGCACGGGTGCCGCTCCCCGATGTGCTGATTACCGCAGTCGGGACTGAAATCCATTACGGCCCCGGTATGCATTCCGATGCGGGCTGGCAGCGCCATATCCAGCACCTGTGGCGGCGCGATGCGTTGGCTGCGTTGTTCGAGGACGTGCCCGGACTGATGCTGCAATCGGACGACCAGCAAAACGAGTTCAAACTGAGCTTCGATGTGGATCCGCACGCCATGCCCGGTCTGCGCGAAATCGATAGGCGGCTGCGCCAGGCGCGCTTGCACGCCAATCTGGTTTATTCGCACCAGGCCTATCTCGACGTGCTGCCTGTCCGCGCATCAAAAGGCCAGGCCATCCGCTATCTGGCCTATAAATGGGGATTGCCGCTGAATGCGTTTCTGGTGGCAGGCGATTCGGGTAACGACCTGGAAATGCTGGCCGGCGACACCCAGGCGGTGGTGGTGTCCAATCACAGCGCCGAACTGGACACGCTGCGTGGGATGGACCAGGTGTATTTCGCCGCGACGCCCTGCGCGTCCGGCATCCTCGAGGGCATGACGCACTATGGACTTCTCCATGCGCCAGCGCCCGACAGCCCCAAGGAGGCCGCATGTTCGATGCCCTGAAAGCCTGGACGGCAGACCACCGCGATCCGGTGGATGCCTACCTTCGGCGCTGCTTTGCCGAAAACCGGGTGCTGATGCTGCAAAGTGATCTCAGCCAGGTGCTCGACGCCCTGGCGGTCGACCCCCTTCGTCCGCCGCTCGACGGCACGCCTTTGCAGCAGGCGGTGCGGCATTTCCAGGAAGGCGTGTTTCAAAGTCCATGGGCCTACTTCGCGTTGCGCGAGGGGGCCGGCCGCTGGCGTTATCTGCGCATGCACCAGGAACAGCTCATGCCGGAGCGCGTATCGGTGGGCGAATTTCTCGCCTTCAAGGAGCAGTTGGTGAAGCCGGCGGACGACGGCGACAGCACGCTGGAAATCAATTTCGAGCCGTTTGGCCGCCACGTGCCGCGGCTACAGGAAGCACGCTCGATCGGACAGGGGGTGCTGCATCTCAACCGGGCACTGGCGAGCAGGATGTTCACCCGCCCCGAGGCGGGGCAGACCAGGCTGCTGAATTTTCTGCGCATGCACAAGGTCGAGGGCCAGCAACTGATGCTGGCGTCGCACATCGGCGAGGTGCCGCAGCTGCAGAATGCGTTGCGTGAAGCGCTGCGGCAGCTTGACGCATGCGACCCTGAGACGCCGTGGGCCGGGCTGGCTGCAACGCTCGGCAGGCTGGGATTCGAATCCGGCTGGGGCGCGACGGCGGCGCGGACGCGCGAAACCATGGAGATGCTGGTCGACATTCTGGAGGCGCCATCGCCCGCCGTGCTGGAGGCTTTTCTCGCGCGCATTCCGATGATCTCGCGTCTGCTGATCCTGTCGCCGCATGGCTACTTCGGTCAGGACAACGTGCTGGGGCGCCCCGACA
The DNA here is from genome assembly GCA_035436705.1 of Thiobacillus sp. GTDB lineage: Bacteria > Pseudomonadota > Gammaproteobacteria > Burkholderiales > Thiobacillaceae > Thiobacillus. Next base: position 9,641 of record DAOMWT010000021.1, read on the forward strand.
CGGGCGGCCAGGTGGTCTACATTCTCGACCAGGTGCGCGCGCTGGAACACGAGATGCGCGATCGCATGGCGATCCAGGGGGTGCAGGTCAATCCGCAGATCATCGTGGTCACCCGGTTGATTCCCGACGCCGACGGTACCACCTGCAACCAGCCGCTGGAAAAGATTCAGGGTACCGACCATGCCTGGATTGTTCGCGTGCCGTTCCATCATCCCAACGGCGAGATCGTGCGGGAGTGGATTTCGCGCTTCGAGATCTGGCCCTATCTGGAAACTTTCGCGACCCATGTCGAGCGCGAGGCGCTGGCAAGACTCGGCGGACGGCCCGACCTTATCATCGGCAACTATTCCGACGGCAACCTGGTGGCGAGCTTGCTGTCTGCGCGGCTGGGCGTGACCCAGTGCAACATCGCCCATGCGCTGGAACAGACCAAATACCTGCACTCGGCGCTGTACTGGGAAGCCAACGATCCAGTCTATCACTTCGCCTGCCAGTACACCGCCGATCTGATCGGCATGAACCATGCAGACTTCATCATCACCAGCACCTATCAGGAGATTGCCGGCACCGCGCACAGCATCGGCCAGTACGAGAGCTATCGTGCGTTCACCCTGCCGGGGCTGTACCGGGTGCTCGACGGCATCGACCTGTTCGACCCCAAGTTCAACATCGTTTCGCCGGGCGCCGATGCCGGCACCTATTTCCCCTATAGCGATACGACGAGGCGCATGCATTCGCTGATGCCCGAGATCGAACGCCTGCTCTACGCGTCCGATCCCGGGGTGCCGCATCGCGGCCACTTCGACGACCCCGACAAGCCGCTGATCTTCACCATGGCGCGGCTCGACCGCATCAAGAATCTGTCCGGGCTGACCGAATGGTTCGGCGCCTGCGAGCGCCTGGCTGGGTCGGCCAATCTGGCGGTGATCGGCGGTCACGTCGATGCGTCCGCCTCCGGAGACGAGGAGGAACGCGCGGAGATCGGGCGCATGCATGCGCTAATGGATCAGTACCGCCTGGACGGACGGATGCGCTGGCTTGGCGCCCGGCTCGACAGGAATCTGGCAGGCGAACTCTATCGCCATGTCGCCGACCGCCGTGGCGTATTCGTCCAGCCTGCGCTGTTCGAGGCCTTTGGTCTCACCCTGATCGAGGCGATGGCTTCGGGGCTGCCGGTTTTTGCTACCCGCTACGGCGGGCCGCTCGAGATCATCGAACACGGCAAATCCGGATTCCACATCGATCCCAACGATGGCGCCGCCGCGGCCGAAGCTGTTGCCGATTTCCTGCAGCAGTGCGCGAGCGAGCCGGCCCGCTGGCAGCGCATTTCGGACGCCGCGCTGGCACGGGTGGCAGCACGCTACACCTGGAAGCTGTATGCCGAACGCATGATGACGCTGTCACGCATCTACGGCTTCTGGAAGTTCGTCAGCAACCTGGAGCGCGAAGAAGCCGGCCGCTACCTGCAGTTGTTCCACCACCTGCAATTCCGCCCGCTGGCGCGTGCCGTGGGCGGGCACTGAAAAGTGTTTCCCATGGAGTCTCTGAATCTGAGCCGCTATCTTGGCGAATGGCGCGATCTCGCGGTGGTCACCGCGCATGTCGTCATCATTCTGGGCCTGACCTGGCTGGCGTTGCGGGTGGTGCGCAAGTTGCTGGGGCGACTGCGCAAGCACATGCAGGAGGATGTCGGCGATCTCGAACGCGTCAAACGACTCAATACGCTGGAACGCGTATTCCGTTATGTCGCCACCGTGATCATTATTCTGGTGGGCGGCATGCTCGTCCTCTCCGAGCTCGGTATTTCCATCGCACCCATCCTCGCCACGGCAGGTGTGCTTGGTATTGCCATCGGATTCGGCGCGCAAAGCCTGGTCAAGGACTATTTCACGGGTTTTTTTCTGCTGCTGGAAAACCAGGTGCGTGAGGGCGACGTCGTTGATGTTTCGGGCAAGGGAGGGCTGGTCGAAGAGATGACGCTGCGCTATATCCGTCTGCGCGATTACGAGGGCAGCGTGCATTACATTCCAAACGGCACGGTGGACACCGTGACGAACCGCAGCCGGGGTTTCGCCTTTGCGGTGATCGACGTGGGCGTGGCTTACCGGGAAGAGGTCGATGCTGTATACGAGGCGATGCGGGAAGTGGCCGCTGAATTGCGCGCTGACCCCGAAATGGCCGGAAAGATCGTCGAAGACCTGGAAATTGCCGGTGTCGACCAGTGGACCGATTCCGCCGTGGTGATCCGCTGCCGCTTCAAGGTGATGCCGCTGGAGCAGTGGGGAGTGCGGCGCGCCTATCTGTATCGCCTGAAAAAGGCGTTCGACGCCGCCGGCATCGAGATTCCCTACCCGCGCCTCACTGTGTATGCCGGGCAGGACAAACAGGGACACGCCGCGCCCCTGCCCTTGGTCATCGAGCGCAGGACGGCCTGACCGGATTGCTTGCGCTCAGTGTTCCGACAGCGGTTTCTGCGCGTCCCGGATATTGATTGCGCCCATGTGGGCGATCAGCACGGCCAGATCCTGGTTCAGGCGCGTCAGTGCCTCCTCCGGCAACTGGCCGAGTGCGTGCGTGAGAATGCCGGTCAACGGCTGGGGCGCCTGTTTGAGCGCTTTTTCCCCTGCGGCAGTGAGGTAGAGCTGGACCACGCGCTGGTCGGCGTGCTTGCGCTCGCGCCGGATCAGGCCGGCCTTTTCGATCTTGTCGAGCAGGTTGCTGGCGGTGGAGACGTGGATCGACAGGGCCTGCGCCAGCTCCGACACTTTCATGCCCGGGGCCTGGCGTAGCGCGGCCAGCGCCCAGATCTGCGCGCCGCTGACGCCGCAGGCTTTTTCCACCGCCTGGACATGCTGGCGCACCGCGCCGAAAATGACGCGAAACTGGCGCAGGGCTTCGTTGGCGGCGTTGGGGGGGGGGCTCAAGGTGCGCTCTCCGATGCGTCAAAACGGTAATCATCGCAGATATTTCAGGCCATCGCGTCCGTTGTCCTGGGAGCGATGGGCGGAGGGCAGGGGAATGTCGCTGGCCCGTTGCGGCGCGCAGGCGGGATTTCGACAGCGGCAGATAGCCGGTCGGGGCAGCGGGACCTGTGCGTGCGGATTATTGCGGGAACGCCGCGACCGGTTCGTCGGCGTAGCGCCAGATGTTCACGTCCCGCCCGGCTTCGCGGATGTGCTCGGTCTTGGCGGCGAGAAAACGCTGGAAGCTGGGCTCCTTGCGGTAGGCGCCGGATACCAGATAGTCGAACATGCCCAGGGTATGGAACACGCGGAAGGACGATTCCCAGCGGATGACTTCCTGCCCGGCGGAGTCGAACAGGACGATGCCGGGCGCGTAGTTGACGCCGAGCTGGCGCACCCAGTCGCGCACCGCCATGCGCTTGCCTTGCGGCGTGGTGATGGGCTCGCGCGACCACATGTCGAGCTGCACGTTGTCGAACTTCGCGATCACGGCGCGGGTTTCCGGGTCGGCCAGCACGCGGCGGTGCAGCACCTCGCAGTCGGGGCAATCCTTCTGCTCGAAGAACACCGCGAGCGGCCTGACGGACTTGCCGCGGCGGCGCAGGTCGATGGCGTTTTTCAGGAAGAAGTCCTGCTGGATCATCTCGCCGGAGGCCTGCTTCGGCACCTCGCGCGCGGCGACAAAATCGCGGAAAGCGACCTTGTTTTCATGGCGCCCGCCGACCCAGTCCAGCGCGGCCTGCAGGCGTGCCGGCGGTACGTAGCCGTTGAGGCGCAGCAGGGTTTTGCCGGCCTCGTCGAAAAACAGCAGGCTGGGGGTGAACTGGATTTTCTGCGCCGCGCTGTAGGTTTTTTCCGTGTAGCGCTTGCCGTCCAGTCCCACGACTTCGCGGTCGCCCCAGATATTGACCGCGATCACGTCGAATTTTTCCTTCATCGTGGACTCGATCTCGCGCTGCGACAGATTGCGCTCCACCAGCGCTGAGCAATACGGGCAGCCGTCCTGGGTGAACATCAGGATGACACGCTTGCGGTGGGTGCGCGCCTCGTCGATGTCCTCCTTCAGGTGCAGGAAGCTGTTCTTGAACCAGGCGGGATACTCGGTCGTCCTGGCGCCGTAGTAGGTGCCCATCTTGACCGCCGCAGCCGGCTCTGCGGCGTGCAGTGAAAATGCGGCGAACAAGCCGAGCAAGGCTGGCAGAGAGCGAATTGTCATGGCGGTTTCCATCCCTCGTCGTCAATAACGCGGACGCTTATCGTAGCAGGGGATCAGGCGGGCTGGCCGGCAATGAGGACGTCGCTGCTGGAATGCGCCAGCACGTGCTTGGTGACGCTGCCGAGCAGCAGTTCCTCCATGACCGACCGGCCGTGCTTCCCGATGACGATCAAGTCGGCGTCGATCGTCTGCTCCTGTTCAAGAATCCGCAGTGTGGCCGCACCGTGAACGAACTGGCGCGACAGCTGGCTGGCCGGCACATGCAGCTTGCCGATGAAGGCTTCCATTTCAGCCTGCGCCGCGCTGCGTGCCTGAACCCGGTATTGATGAATCTGGTTGTCGTCCATGCCGGCGAGACGGAAAGTGCTTTCCATCTCCACTTCGAACGCATGCAGCAGCACAAAGTCGGCATCGGGCAGCCAGGCATGGGCGGCGTTGATGGCGGCGGCGGCATGATCAGAGAAATCGACCGGCGCGAGGATGCGCCGATACGGGGCGTGCGGGCGCTGCTTGACCGCGAGCAGCGGGCGGCGCGATATGCGCAGCGCGCGTTCGGTGGTCGATCCGAGCAGACGTTCACGCACGAAATGCATGCCGCGCGCGCCCATTACCAGCAAATCGGCGTGGCGTTCTTCGGCGAGTCTGACGAGGGCGGTCTGCGCCGAACCTTGCGTCAATATGGCGTCGATCGCGCAGGGATGGCTGGCTGCCAGGTGTTTCGCCTGTTCGTCCAGGGTGCGCTCCGCCTGTTCAAGCAGGCTGGTCTCCAGCGCGGCGGTGTCCTGGCCGATCAGGCGCCGCAGGCTGTCGAGAGCGGAACTGCTGACGACATGCGCCAGGATCAGCCGGGTGCCCGGATGCGCCTTCGCAAGCAGTGCCGCGCGTTCCAGCGCATGCCGGGCAGGGGCCGAAAAGTCGGTGGCGGCGAGCAGGGTGCGGGGTGAAGTCATGGTATCTCCTTGGCGGGGAAAGGGCGTGACGGATGGCGGGCACGGATCCATGCCTTCTCGATCTCGACCACGCCGTAGACGAGGATGCCGAACAGGAACACCCGCACCCAGGTCGAGGCATCGAGGGCGGCGGTGGCGAACAGCGACTGCAACAGCGGCAGGAAGGTGAACAGCCCCTGCAGCACGGCCAGTATGCCGATCGCAACCAGCACCGCCGGGTTGCCGACGAGGCCTGACCCGCCGATGACCGGCGCGGTGAGGCGGCGGCAGTTGAACAAATAGAAGATCTCGCCCATCACCAGAGCGTTGACCGCAGCGGTGCGCGCGACCTCGAGCGGCATGCCGCGTTCGATTTCCCACAGGTAGAGGCCGAACGAGCCGGCCACCAGGAGCACCGTGACGAAGACGATGCGCCACAGCATGAAGCGCGTCAGCAACGGCTCGCCGGGGTCGCGCGGCGGCTCGCGCATGACGTTCGGCTCGGGGCGTTCGAAGGCGATGGCGAGCGCGAGCGTCACCGCGCTGACCATGTTCACCCACAGGATCTGCACCGGGGTGATCGGCAGGGTTAGCCCGAGCAGAATGGCGATGAGCACCATGCCGGCCTGTGCCATGTTGGTCGGCAGGATGAAAATAAGCGCCTTCTTCAGGTTGCCGTATACCGTGCGGCCTTCCTCGACGGCATGCGCGATCGACGCGAAATTGTCATCAGCGAGCACCATCTCCGCCGCCTCCTTGGCCGCTTCGGTGCCTTTCATGCCCATCGCCACGCCGATGTCGGCTCGCTTGAGCGCGGGCGCGTCGTTGACGCCGTCGCCGGTCATGGCGGTGATTTCCCCCCGGCGCTGCAAGGCCTTGATCAGGCGCAGCTTGTGCTCCGGGCTGGCGCGCGCAAAGACGTCGACCTCGCCCACCACCTCGCACAGGCGGACGTCGTCGAGGGCTTCGATTTCGGCACCGGTCATCGCCTGCACGGAGTCATCCAGGCCGAGCTGGCTGCCGATCGCCTGCGCCGTAGCGACGTGGTCGCCGGTGATCATCTTCACCCGGATACCGGCCGCACGACAGGCGGCGACTGCGCGGATGGCCTCCTCGCGCGGCGGGTCGGTCAGGCCCAGCACCGCCAGGAGGGTGAAGCCGCCCGCCGCGATGTCGTCGAAACTGAGCGCCGTTCCGGCATCGCCACGGCGCACCGCCAGTGCCAGCAGGCGCATCCCTTGCGCGGCAGCTTCGTTCATGCGAGCGTGCCACGCCTCGGGGTCGAGCGGGGTGTCGCCGTCGTCGCGGCGCTGCGACGTGCACAAGGCCAGCACCCGTTCCGGCGCGCCTTTGAGATAGATGAAGCCGCGCCCCTCGTGATCGTGGTTGAGCGTGGCCATGAAGCGGTGTTCGGATTCGAACGGAATGACATCGACGCGCGGCAGCGCCGCGCGGCTCTGGCGCAGCTCAAGCCCGGCCTTCAGCGCCAGGGTCAGCAGCGCGCCTTCGGTGGGGTCGCCGGTCAGCTGCCAGCCTTCGCCGGTTTCGCGCAAGTCGGCATCGTTGCAGAGCAGCGCGGCGCGGGCGAGTTCCTGCAGCAGCGGCTGCGACTCGGGCGCAACGTGCGTACCGTCGCGGCTGAAACCGCCCGCCGGCGCATAGCCGCTGCCCGATACGGTGTAGAGGCCGCCGCCGCTGATGGCCAGCTGTACGGTCATTTCGTTCTTCGTCAGCGTGCCGGTCTTGTCCGAGCAGATGACCGTGACCGCGCCCAGCGTTTCCACTGCCGGCAGGCGGCGGATGATGGCATGGCGGCGCGCCATGCGGGTGACGCCGATGGCGAGCGTGATGGTCATGATCGCTGGCAGTCCCTCCGGGATCGCCGCAACGGCAAGGCCGACGGCGGCGAGGAACATCTCGCTCGCTGCGTAATCGCGCACCCATACGCCGAAGCCGAACATGAACACAGCCAGGACAAGGATCGCCGCGGCCAGCCTGCGGCCAAAGTCCGCCATCTGCTTCAGAAGCGGCGTGGTGAGCGGCTCGACCGCCGCCAGCAGGGTGCTGATGCGGCCCAGTTCGGTGGCGACGCCGGTGGCGACCACCACGCCTGTGGCCTGGCCATAGGTGACCAGCGTGCCCGACCACGCCATGCTGTCGCGATCGCCGAGCGCGGCCTCGGCGGCGATGGCGTCCGCCTGCTTGTCGACCGCCAGCGATTCGCCGGTCAGCGCAGACTCCATGACGCGCAGGTTCCTGACATCGATCAGCCGCAGGTCGGCAGGCACGCGGTCGCCGGAAGCCAGGTGCACGATATCGCCCGGCACCAGTTCCTCGGCGTCGATTTCCTGGCGCTCGCCGGCGCGGGTGACGATGGCGTGCGGCGACAGCAGGTCGCGGATGGCATCGAGGGCCTGTTCGGCGCGGCCTTCCTGGATGAAGCCGATCAGTGCGTTGATCACCACCACGCCGACGATCACCCCGGAATCGAGTGCGTGGCCGAGCAGCGCGGTGATGGCGCCGGCGGCCAGCAGCACGTAGATGAGGACGTTGTGAAACTGCAGCAGGAAGCGTTTCCATGCCGGCGTGCGGGCGGGTTGCGGGAGGCGGTTGGCGCCGAACTGCGCGCGCCGCTGCTCGACGGCGTCCGGGACGAGGCCTGTGATCTGCGCATCCAGCCGGGTCAGCGTGTCGTCGACACCGAGGCTGTGCCAGCGTGGCGGATGTTCGTTGGCGAGCAAACGGGAACTCCGGTTGGGTTGGCGACCCTGGAATTCTGGCACACCCCGCCGGCTCGGCCGGGCGCGGGCCCTGCTTTTTTCCCGTTTGCGCGGACGGACTGGCTCGCGTTGGCGTTCGAAGCGGAAAGCGCCGGGTTGTCAGCGTTCCAATGCGGAAAATGTCCAATCGCCGCGGGGAATTCAGTCTCCCAGCACTATATTCCACAAGGCCCGTACCGCATCGCACACGTTTTCCACCGCGGCTGGCGGCACGCGGGCGTACTCAGCGCCGGAAAGCTTGATCGCGTGCTGCTGGCGGCGCAGTTCGCGGTAGGCGCCGGCGGCGGCCTGAGCGGTGTCGGCGGGGATCAGGCCGGCTGTGCCCGCGCGTTGCAGGAGTGCAATGTTGCCGGCATTGTCGGCGAGTTCGGGGTGCGCGGCGCAATGCCGCAGTACCAGGTACTGCACGCAGAATTCGACATCGACGATGCCGCCGCTGTCGTGCTTGAGGTCGAACAGGTTTGAATCGTTGACGTGGCCGGCGCGCATCTTTTCGCGCATCGCCAGGACCTCCCCGCGCAGCTTGGCGGCGTCGCGCGGCAGGCACAGGATCTCGCGGCGCAGGGCTTCGAAAGCCGCGCCGATCGCCGCATCGCCGCAGACGAAGCGGGCGCGGGTCAGCGCCTGGTGTTCCCACACCCATGCGTGGTGCAGCTGATAGTCGCGGAAGGCTTCGGTCGAGCTGACCAGCAGTCCCGACGCACCATCGGGACGCAGGCGCAAGTCGGTTTCATACAGGATTCCCGCCGAGGTGAGCGTGCCGAGCCAGGTGTTGATGCGCTGCGCCAGGCGCGCGTAGGTTTCCTGCGCGCGCTCGTCGGCGTCGTCGTAGAGGAACACGATGTCGAGGTCGGACGCATAGCCGAGCTCCTTGCCGCCAAGCTTGCCGTAGCCGATGACGGCGAAGCGCGGGGTGTCGCGATGGCGCGTTTTCAGACCAGACCAGCAGCGCGTCAGGGTTTCGGCGAGCAGTGTATCGGCCAGATACGACAGGTGATCCGACAGCGTCTCCAGCGTCAGCTGGCCGGCGACGTCCTGCGCCAGCAGGCGCAGCGTCTGCACTTGCTTGAAGCGGCGCAGCGCATCCATCTGCGCCTCGGTGTCGCCTGGGTGGGCATCGAGCTCGTCATGCAACTGGGCGGCCAGCTGCGCCCAGTCGGGCACGCTCATCAGGTGTTGCGGCGCGATCAGCTCGTCCAGCAATTGCGGCTGCTGCGTGATCATCTGTGCCGCCCATGGGCTCGCCGCCAGCAGGCGTACCAGCTGGCGCAAGGCTGCCGGGTATTCGGCCAGCAGCGCGAGGTAGGTGGAACGACGCGCAATGGCCTGCACCAGCGCGGCGAAGCGGTCCAGCGTGGCCTGCGGATCGCGCTGGCTGCCGATGATTTCCAGTGCGGGCGGCAGCAGTGCGTTGAGGATGAGTTGCGTCGATTCGGCCAGTCGCGCGGTGTTCTGGCGCAGCGTATCGAGGCTGGAGAGTACCTGGTCGGGGTCGCCGTAGCCGGCATTTTCCAGCAGCGCGCGGGTGGTGGCGGCGCCCGCCGTGCCACAGCAGACGGCGGTGAGCGGATGACTGTTCTGATCGGTTTGCGGCGCGGCGAACACCTGCTCGAAATGGCGCGTAACTTTATTCCGATGGCGGTCGAGCGTTACCAGCAGGGCCGCATAGCCGGGGAAGCCCATTGCCTCGGCGAGCATCGCCCGCGACTCGGCGTCATCCGGCAGCAGTTGGGTCTGCGCGTCGTCGAGGTACTGGATGCGGTGCTCAAGCCGGCGCAGAAAGTCGTAGGCAGCGGCGAGCTCCTGCTGCGCCCCGGCGGTCACCAGTCCGTTCTTCACCAGTTCGTCCAGCACCGTCAGCGTCGGACGCTGCTGCAGGGCGGCGATCTGGCCGCCGCGGATGAGCTGGAACACCTGCGCGGTGAACTCGATTTCGCGGATGCCGCCCGGCCCCAGCTTGACGTCGTGCGCCATCTCGCGGCGTGCGACCTCGCGGCGGATCTGCACATGCAGGTCGCGGATCGCCGCGAAGGCGCCGAAGTCGAGGTATTTGCGGAACACGAAGGGGCGCACGATACTGGCCAGTTCGTCGTGGCGGACGCCGGTGAGCGGCCGCGCCTTGATCCAGGCGTAGCGCTCCCACGGCCGTCCCTGCGCCACCAGGTAGTCCTCCAGCATGGCGAAGCCCATCGCGAACGGGCCCGAGTCGCCCCACGGGCGCAGCCGCAGGTCGACGCGGAACACGTAACCGTCGGCGGTGTTTTCCCCCAGCGCGGCGGTCAGCTTGCGGCCCAGGCGAACGAAGAATTCGTGATTGCTGATCGATCTGCTCGTCTGGATACCATCCCTGCGGGACATCATCGCGGCGGCGGGATCGTCGGCCGCGGTGTCGCCTTCCTCGGGGTAGAGGTAGACGAGGTCGATGTCGGACGATACGTTGAGCTCGCCGCCGCCGAGCTTGCCCATGGCAACGACGACCATCTGCTGTGGCTGGCCGTGCTCGTCGCGCGGTTCGCCGTGACGCACGGCGAGTGCGGCGTGGTGGAAATCCAGTGCGGCGGCGATGCACACCTCGGCCAGCGCGCTCCAGGTGGCGACGACTTCAGCGAGATCGGCGCTGCCGGCGAGGTCGCGTGCAGTGACGGCCAGCCACACCCGCTGGCGCAGCTGTCTTAAACGTTGATGCAGCGCAGCCTCGTCGGCGCATGGCGGCTCGGCGAGAAAGGCCTGCATCGCCGCGCGGGTGAAAGGGTGGCCGAGTTGCCCGGCCACAGCATCGGCCAACTGCGGCTGCGCCGCCTGCAGGCGGCGGCCGTAGCGGGAGCAGCGGGCGACACGGTCGAGTGCGGGGTTGCTCATGGTTGGGGTCGGGGCGCTTTGAATTAGGCGCTTTGAATTAGAATCAGGCGGTTATCAAACACTCTATCAGTGGGGAGAGCATATGGCATCCATCGAGTCGATTCTGACCGAAACCCGTGTATTCCCGCCTGCGGACGCGTTCGTCAAGCAGGCCAATGTGTCCGGCATGGACGCGTACCAGGCGCTGTGCAATCAGGCGGCAACCGACTACGAGGGCTTCTGGGCCAATCTCGCGCGCCAGACGATAGACTGGAAAACGCCGTTCACCCACACCCTCGACGAATCGAATCCGCCGTTCTACAAGTGGTTCAGCGACGGCGAGCTCAATGTTTCATACAACTGCCTTGACCGCCATCTGGCGACCCGGGGCGACAAGACGGCGCTGATTTTCGAGGCCGACGACGGTGCGGTGACGAAAGTCACCTACAAGCAACTGCACGCCCGTGTCTGCCAGTTCGCCAATGGCCTGAAATCGCTCGGCGTGGTGAAAGGCGATCGTGTCATCGTCTACATGCCGATGAGCATCGAGGCGGTGGTGGCGATGCAGGCGTGCGCGCGCATCGGCGCCATCCATTCGGTCGTGTTCGGCGGCTTTTCCGCCAAGAGCCTGTTCGAACGCATCGAGGATGCGCAGGCCAAGCTCATCGTGACCGCCGACGAATCGCTGCGCGGCGGCAAGGCGGTGCCGCTGAAGCGCGCGGTGGACGAGGCGCTGGCGATGGGCGATACCTCCTGTGTCGAGCGCGTGGTGGTGTATCGCCGTTCCGGTGGCGAAGTGAACTGGTCGTCGCGCGACCTGTGGTGGCACGAACTGACGCAGACCCAGGCCGATACCTGCGAGCCGGTATGGGTCTCCGCCGAGCACCCGCTGTTCATCCTCTACACTTCCGGCTCCACCGGCAAGCCCAAGGGCGTGCAACATTCGACTGGCGGTTATCTGCTCGGCGCCATCCTGTCGATGCAGTGGGTGTTCGACGCCAAACCTGATTCCGACGTCTACTGGTGCACTGCCGACATCGGCTGGGTTACCGGCCACACCTACGTCGCCTACGGCCCGCTGGCGCTGGGCATGACCGAGATCGTCTTCGAGGGCATCCCGACCTATCCGCATGCCGGACGCTTCTGGGAAACCATCGCCAAGCACAAGGTCACCACCTTCTACACCGCGCCGACCGCGATCCGCAGCCTGATCAAGCTCGGTTCCGAATTGCCGGCGAAATTCGACCTGTCGTCGCTGCGCCTGCTGGGGACGGTGGGCGAGCCGATCAACCCGGAAGCCTGGATGTGGTACCACCAGGTCATCGGCGGCGGCCGCTGCCCCGTCGTCGACACCTGGTGGCAGACCGAGACCGGCGCTCACATGATCTCCCCGCTGCCCGGCGCTGTGCCGACCAAACCGGGTTCCTGCACCCTGCCGTTGCCCGGCATCATGGCGGCGATCACCGACGAACACGGCCAGCCGGTCGAAAAAGGCCACGGCGGCTATCTGGTGATCAAGCGGCCGTTCCCCTCGCAGCTGCGTACCCTGTGGAACGACCCCGAACGCTTCAAGAAGACGTATTTCCCCGAAGAGCTTGGCGGCAGGACCTATCTCGCCGGCGACTCGGCGCACCGTGACAGCAACGGCTATTTCTGGATCATGGGGCGCATCGACGACGTGCTGAACGTGTCCGGCCACCGCCTGGGCACCATGGAAATCGAATCCGCGCTGGTGTCCAACCTGCGCGTGGCCGAAGCCGCCGTGGTGGGCCGTCCGCACGACATCAAGGGCGAGGCGGTGGTGGCGTATGTGGTGCTCAAAGGCGCGCGCCCGATAGGCGAGGAAGCCCGCAAGATCGCGCTCGAACTGCGCGAGTGGGTGGGCAAGGAAATCGGCCCGATCGCCAAGCCCGATGAAATCCGCTTTGGCGACAACCTGCCCAAGACCCGCTCCGGCAAGATCATGCGCCGACTGCTGCGGGCGATCGCCAAGGGCGAGGAAATCACCCAGGATATTTCCACCCTGGAAAACCCGGCCATCCTGGAGCAGCTGAAGGAAGCGGTGAGATAGACGTGGCCACCCACCCGCGGGTCGGCCGTTCTATCGCGAAACCGTGGAGCACCGGACGGTGCCATGGAAATCCTGATCGCCGGCCTGCGTCGGGCCATCCGCACTGATCAAACCCATCCATTCCCGCGACCATTGTTGAATCCCGGCGATGAAACCTTGCGTTCATTACGCAGCGGGAATGGAAAACGAAAGCCCCCGAACGGGGGCTTTCGTTTTTTTGCGTGGGGGCAGGGGGTCGTTTTTTTAACCCTTTGATAAATATAGGGATCATTTTTTGTGCGAGCGCTCAAGTATGGCGAAAAGTCGTCGTTACTGTTGATAATCTGTACAAGGGCAAACCCGTTGCGAAGCGGGGACGCAAAGCTTCCGGCCTGTGAAAAGGCAGCGGGGCTGCCGTGGTGTGAGGCCGTTTGGCGGCCGCTGCGTTGTGCGCCCTGATTCAGGCAGTTTATTCGATCGAGGACCCGCCATGCCGCACCATTGCCCGTTTCCTGTCCAGCTTTCCGACAATCGCCGTTACTACCGCAGCGGCAGTGCATCGGGTTTTTCGTTGAGCTTGTTGCTGCTTGCCCTGTTGGCGGGGTATGCCGGCTTCGGCGAAGCGGCTCCGGCATCGACGCAGGGCAACAAGCCCCCGGCGGTGGTCGAAAAAGCCGCGCCGTATGTCGGCTGGGCGCGAGGGCGGCTGCTGGTTGCGCCGCGTGCCGGCCTGTCTACGGGCCAGTTCGAGCAGGCGCTGAAATCCGTGAACGGACGCTCGAAGGGCTATATCCGGCAGTTGAATACGCACGTGGTCGAATTGTCCGCGGGTGCCGATGAAGTCGCGGCAATGCGCGAGTTGCGCAAGAACCGCAAGCTGAAATACGTCGAGCTCGATATGGCGGTCGCGCCCGCCGCCAGCGTATCCGATCCCGCCTATGGCAGCAGCTGGGCACTGCCCAAGATCCAGGCTCCCGCCGCCTGGGACAGCGCCAACGGCAGCGGCGTGACCATCGCCATCCTGGATACCGGCATCGACAGCGCCCATCCCGATCTCGCGCCCAACCTGGTGCCGGGCTGGAACGTCTACGACAACAATTCCAATACCGCCGATGTCAACGGCCACGGCACCTGGGTGGCCGGCGTGGCGGCGATGGCGGCGAACAACGCCAAGGGCAGCGCGGGGGTGGCCTGGGGCGCGAAGATCATGCCGGTGCGCATTGCCGACGCCAACGCCTATGCCTACTGGAGCACGGTTGCGCAGGGGATCTACTGGGCTGCAGACCATGGCGCCAAGGTGGTGAATGTCAGCTACAACGGCGTGTCCGGGAGCGCCACCGTGCAGTCGGCAGCGCAATACCTGCGCAGCAAGGGCGGCGTGGTGGTGGTGGCCGCCGGCAACAGCGGCGGACTCGAGAGCATTGCGGCCAACGACGCCCTGCTGAGCGTCGCCGCCACCGACCCGAACGACGCGCGCGCCAGCTTTTCGAGCTATGGCGCCTATGTCGACCTGGCGGCGCCGGGGGTGAGCGTGTACACCACCACCGTCGGCGGCGGCTATTCCAACGCCTCCGGCACCTCGTTTTCCAGCCCGGTGGTTGCCGCCACCGCGGCGCTGATGCTGTCCGCCAACGGCAAGCTGACCCCGGCCGACGTCGACCGCATCCTGAAAACGACTTCGCTCGATCTCGGCGCGGCCGGTTATGACCCGTACTATGGCTCCGGCCGGGTCAATGCCGCAGCGGCGGTGCTGAACGCCAAGCAGACCGTCGCCGCCGATACCCAGGCCCCCTCTGTCAGCATTGCTTCGCCCACCGGCGGGCGCGTATCCGGTGTGGTCCCGGTCGATGTCAATTATTCCGACAACGTCGGCGTAACCCGTGCCGATTTTTACGTCAACGGCCAGCTGGTCGCCAGCGACAGCCTGGCGCCCTTTGCTTTCGCCTGGGACACCGCCGGCAAGGCAGACGGCAGCTACACCCTCAGCGTGCAGGCCTATGACGCGGCGGGCAACCGCGGCACGTCACCGTCGGTTGCGGTTACGATCGGCAACGACAGTATCGCGCCCACCATCGGCAGCTTCAGCCTGACCGACGGTATGACGATTTCGCCCAGCAAGCAGACGGTCAGTGTGAGCGCTACCGACAATCAGGGCATCGCCAAAATATCACTGGTCATCGACGGCAAGGAAGTGGCTATCGCCTACGGCGGCGCGCTCAGCTACAACTGGAATACCCGTAAGCTGGCCAAAGGCGCGCATAGCGTCACGGTGCGTGTTACCGATAACTCGGGCAACGTGACGAGCAGGACGGTGACGGTGTACAAATAGGCATGCCCTACAGTGAAGAAAGCGCCCGTCGAGGCGCTTTTTTTGTCGGGTTTTTTTACGGGCTAGCTGCCGAAAGTTTTGAAAGTTGTCCGGTGGAAAACTATTTCCCTTGTTATTTCAATGTATAGCGGGTGATTTCGGGTTTGTTTCACTTGATGGAATGGAACTTGCTGATTTGTTTGGTGTGTATGTCTAAGGAGTCCATCATGATCCCCTCCCGCATTTCCCTATCCGCTCTCGCATCCGCCTCTGCGCTTGTCCTGCTGGCGGCCACCAGCGCGCAGGCCGCAGTGATGGCGGTGGATCTGACGGCGAACAATAGTGGCACCATCAGCGATGGAACCAATACGGTCACGTTCGTGTTCGACAAGCAGCAACCCTCCGGCACCGGTGTGCTCGATCCTTTCCTGCGTGTTCAACAAAACGGAACGGAACAGGGCTACAACACCACGCTTGCCAATGCGGGGCAGCTGCCTTTCGAAGAAAAGTTTGGCAACTGGACCCATGACCTGCCTTTCAGCGCCCTGCAGATCGTCAACGGAACCTATAACTTTGTGCTGGACATCGGCGAGCCGGTCAGCACGGCGCAAGGCGCGCAACAGAGCCTTCTGTCGCTGGATGGCCTGAAGCTCTACGTCACGAACACCCCGGGACAGAACAGCAATTCGGTCGCGGCAAACGGCGATGCGAACGGCATTCTGGGAACCCTGCTTTGGGACATGGATGCGCTTGCCGACAATTACGTCCTGCTCGACGCCAACCGCGATGGCAACCCGGGCAATGGTGTCAGCGATATGTTGATGCAGGTGCCGACGAGCGTCTTTGCCAATGTGGCAAGCTCCCAGTACATCATTCTGTGGTCGCGTTTCGGTCTGCAGAACGCTGCAAATGCCGGTTCGGAATCCTTTGGCACGTTTGAGGAATGGGCGCATCTTGGCGAGGGTGATGACGGCGGCGGTGGCGGTGGCAGCATCCCCGAACCCGCCAGTCTGCTGCTGATGGGCGCGGGCCTGATTGGATTTGGCTTGGCACGCCGCCGCAAAGCGGGCTGAATTTCGCCGAAAATAAAAAAAGCGCCGTTCGCCGGCGCTTTTTTTATGGCTCGATTCCTGGCTGGGCGAGTGCTGCTGTGGTGTTGACCAGTTCCAACACTAACGTATGCAGCCGCGCCGGCGATTTCAACGCACCGTTCTCCTCGTCGAACGCCCGGTCGGCGTGGGGCAGCGAGAACTGGCCAGGCAGCACCAGCACGCCCAGGGTATTCAGGATCTGCCGCAGATGCGGCAGCATGCGCATTCCGCCAAACGTGCCCGGCGAAGCGGCCATGATGGCGGCGACCTTGTTCTGATAGGGCGCCAGTCCCGATTCGCCCTGCCATTCGCGCGATACCCAGTCGATCGTGTTTTTCAGCAGCGGCGGGATCGAGCTGTTGTATTCCGGGCTGGCGATCAGCAGGGCGTCGTGTGCCTTGAACAGCGCCTTCAGACGCTGCGCATTGTCGGGCAGCCCCTCGCGTGTTTCGAGGTCCTCGTTCATGAGCGGCAGCGGATAATCCGCCAGGTCGATCAGAGTGACGTCGCCGCCTGCGGCGCGGGCGGCGCCCACCGCGGCCTGGATGAGCTTGCGGTTCCAGGCATCGCGGCGAATGCTGCCGGAAAAAGCGAGAATCTTGGGCATGGATGTCTTTGCATTCAAAAAACGGGTGATTGTATCGGGCCTTCAGGCAAGATCGAACACGACCAGCTCACTGGCCTCCAGTGCTTCGATGTCGATGCCGGATTCGAAACGGATCGCCACCGCATCGCCGGTTCCCAGCGGATAGCCCTGGACCTTGATCCGCCCCGTCGCGATATGCAGCCAGGCGCGCCGCCCCAGTGCCAGCTCCAGACTGACGCGATCGCCGGCCGCCAACCGGCCCGCGTGAATCGCCGCATCCTGATGAATCGTCACCGAACCTTCGCGACCGTCGTTCGAGGCGATCAGCCGCAGCCGGCCCTGCAGGCTTGCGGGTGCGAAAGCGATCTGCTCGTAGCCCGGTTCCAGTCCATAGGCATCCGGCTCGATCCAGATCTGCAGCAGATGCACCGGTTCGGTCGCCGATGCGTTGTATTCGCTGTGGGCGATGCCATGCCCGGCGCGCATGCGCTGCACCTCACCAGGACGGATCACGCCGCCGTTGCCGAGCGAGTCCTTGTGTTCGAGCGCGCCGGCGAGCACCCAGGTGACGATTTCCATATCCTGATGGCGGTGGGTGGGGAAGCCTGCACCCGGTGCGATGCGGTCTTCGTTGATGACGCGCAGCGGGCCGAAGCCCATCCAGTCGGGGTTGCGGTAGCCGGCAAAGGAAAAGGTGTGGAAGCTGTCGAGCCAGCCGTGGTTGGCATGGCCGCGTTCGGATGATTTGCGCACGGTCAGCATGATGTCTCCTGCGGGTTGGCCCGGCATTCGGGCGATGGGCTGACTATAGGCGTGGTTCCCTGCGGATAAAACCGGCACAATTGGACCGATTCATTCAAGGTGACCCGAACATGCCCTTGCTCCCGGACGCCCCGGCCATTCTCGCCGCCATCGACGGCAACCTGCGCGAAATCCGGCGTCCGGCCTGGCGCGGCGGCGAGGCCGGGCGGGCGCTCGATAGGTTTGCCGGAGAGTCCGGTGCCGCCTGAGCAAGCGCCGCCCGACAAAATGCGGTTGGACAAGTGGCTGTGGGCGGCGCGCTTTTTCAAGACACGCAGCCTTGCGACCCAGGCGATCGAGCATGGCCGCGTGAAGCTCGCCGGCGAGCGCGTCAAGCCTGCGCGCGAAGTCAGGCCGGGCGACCGGCTGGACATCCACATTGGCGACTTCGCCTGGACGCTGACGGTGCGTGCGCTGGCGAAGCAGCGCGGCCCGGCGCCGCTGGCGCAGGCCTTGTACGAAGAGGACCCGGACAGTCATGCGCGCCGCCAGCAGCAGGCGCGCGACCGCAAGCTGGCAGCCAGCCCGGCAGCGGCGATCAAGGGGCGCCCCACCAAGCGCGATCGGCGGCAGATCCATCGTTTCACCGGCGAATGAAGCGCAAGAATTTACCACGGCGCTTTTCACGCAATACGCGGGCAAACGCATAGAATCGGTGGTTCCGAGAGCCGCAAGTTATGACCGTTTCCCCTGCCTTGTCGTTGTTCCTGCGCCGTGCCGCGCGCTGGCTGGCGGCCTTGGCTGCGCTTGCCGCGCTCGGCTTCGCGACTGCCGCGGCGCTGATGTTTTTCTGGGTGCTGCCCAACATCGCCGAACACCGTGACACGGTGGCGAATCTGATGTCGCGCGCGCTGGGACAGCGTGTGACGCTCGAAGCCGTATCCGGGGTGTGGCAGCAGGCACGCCCCGAGTTTCGGCTGCAGGGTGTGCGCCTGCACGATCAGCAGGGCCGCCCGGTGCTTTACTTGCCCGAGCTCGAGGCCGCTTTTGCCTGGCGTTCGCTGCTGTTTCTGGAGCCGCGCTTCAACCGGATTGAGCTGCAGGGGTTGGCGCTGGGGGTGCGGCGCGCGCGCGACGGGCACTTTTATGTTGGCGGTATCCCCGTCAACCCGGCGGCATCCGACAGCGGTTTTTCCGACTGGCTGCTGCGGCAGGGGCGGGTGCATGTGGGCAAGGCCACGCTCACCTGGCTGGACGAAGTACGCAATGCGCCGCCGCTGATCCTGACCGCGGTCGACTTTACGCTGACCAATGTGCGCCGCACTCATCACC
>DAOMWT010000022.1:0-27021 GCA_035436705.1 Thiobacillus sp.
CCCTACAAGGACACCGCCGGCCCGGCCGTCAACCCGCTGATCAAGATCATCAACATCGTGGCACTGCTGATCGTTCCGCTGATTGCCTGAACCATCGGGCTTCACCTCTGGCCGCCCTGCACGATATAGTGCAGGGCGGTTTTGTTTTTGGGCGGGAACCCGCGGACGTTTCGACCGCCTGAAAACAAGACCCCTTTGGAGAACCCGGCTTGAAACCATTGCGCTTGAAACAGTTGACCGCGGCCTGTGCCCTCGCACTGCCCATGATCGCTCACGCCGGCGGCGTCGACCGCCTGAAGGCCTTTATTGCCGGCGCCAGGACCGCCGAGGCCGACTTCAGCCAGACCGTCGCCGACAAATCCGGCCGCGTCACCCAGCAGGCCAGCGGCAAAATGGCGTTCGCCCGTCCCGGCAAGTTCCGCTGGGATTACAGCACGCCGTACGAGCAGGCGATCGTCGGCGACGGCAGCCGGTTGTGGCTGTACGATGCCGACCTTGATCAGGTCACGGTCAAGTCGCTCGGCGACGTCATCGCCGGAACGCCCGCCGCGCTGCTGGCCGGCGACGACGCCATCGAGAAATACTTTGTCCTGAAAAATGCCGGCGAGGCCGACGGCCTGGAATGGCTGGAAGCCACGCCAAAAACCAGGGACACCAGCTTCGAGCGCATCCGCATGGGCTTCAAGGGCGACGTGCTGGTACAGATGGAATTGTTCGACTTCTTCGGACAGCGCACCACGCTCAAGCTGTCGCGCATGGTGCGCAACCCGTCCATCGCGCCGTCGCGCTTCATTTTCACTCCGCCCAAGGGCGCCGACATCATTGGCGACTGACGACCTTTTCCCCGCCGCCGTGCCCGGGCCGGCGCGCGACGATCCGCGTGCGCCGCTGGCTGAGCGCCTGCGTCCGCACAGCCTCGCCGATGTCGTCGGTCAGACCCATCTGCTTGGCTCCGGCAAGCCGCTGCGGCTCGCCTTCGATTCCGGCAAGCTGCATTCGATGATCCTGTGGGGGCCGCCGGGTGTCGGCAAGACCACCCTGGCGCGGCTGACCGCGCAGGCTTTCGGCGCCGATTTCATCGCCATCTCGGCCGTGCTTTCCGGTGTCAAGGACATTCGCGAAGCGGTCGAGCGCGCGCGCATGAATCAGGGCACCGGCCGCACCACCATCCTGTTCGTCGACGAAGTGCACCGCTTCAACAAGTCGCAGCAGGACGCGTTTTTGCCGCACGTCGAATCCGGGCTGTTCACTTTCATCGGCGCCACCACCGAAAACCCCTCGTTCGAAGTCGTCGGCGCACTGCTGTCGCGCGCCCAGGTCTACGTGCTGAAGTCGCTGACGCTCGACGAGCTCGGCCAGCTGATGCAGCGCGCCCTCAAAGAACTGCCGGGCCTGAAGCTGGGCGAGGGCGTCGACAAGCTCTTGGCCGCCTACGCCGACGGCGACGCCCGCAAATTGCTCAACCTGCTGGAACAGCTCGACGTCGCCGCGCGCACCGCCAAGGTGGGGGAGGTCGACGCCGGCTTCGTCGAAAACGCGCTGGCGCAGTCGCTGCGCCGTTTCGACAAGGGCGGTGAAGCCTTCTACGACCAGATTTCCGCGCTGCACAAGAGCGTGCGCGGCAGCGACCCCGACGCCTCGCTCTACTGGCTGGTGCGCATGCTCGACGGCGGCGCCGACCCGCGCTACCTCGGACGCCGCCTGATCCGCATGGCGAGCGAAGACATCGGCCTGGCCGACCCACGCGCGCTGAGGTTGGCATTGGACGCGGTCGAAACCTACGAGAGATTGGGTTCCCCCGAAGGCGAACTCGCACTGGCCCAGGCCTGCCTCTACATGGCCTGCGCGCCGAAGAGCAACGCCGCCTACGTCGCCTACAACGCGGCGCGCGCCTTCGTGCAGTCCAACCCCTCCAACGATGTCCCCATCCACCTGCGCAACGCCCCCACCAAACTGATGAAGGAACTGGGCTACGGCCGCGCCTACCGCTACGCCCACGACGAGCCCGAGGCCTACGCCGCCGGCGAGCGCTACTTCCCCGACGACATCGAGAAACAGCAGTTCTACGCACCCACCCCGCGCGGGCTGGAAGGCAAGATCGCCGACAAGCTCACGCATCTGCGCAAGCTGGATGAGGAGGCGGGGAAGGGGTAGTAGCGGCTTTCTGTCGCCGTTGTTCGACCGCCATTGCGAGCGTGGCGAAGCAATCCATAACGTCGGCGTAATCACAATCGCTGGATCGCCCACGGACTCCGGTCCACAGCGCACTGAAGTGCGTGCGGAATCGCATGCCGCGCCCGCGCGGGCTTTATGCCTTTCAGGGCGGTTCGAGATGACGGCCCAACGCGCCATTGCAAAAAGTCCATAAATGGACTACTTTTCCGTTATTAGTACATTCAAGTACTGACACGGAGCATGGGATGCAAAACACAGCGCACGCCGTGAAGGCCCACGACAAACCCGGCAGCCGCGACCTCTCCGCCGCCGGCCTGCGCGCCTTCTTCAACATCGCACGCGACTGGGGGCTCAACACCGACGAGCAGATGGTGCTGCTGGGCACCCCTGGCCGCTCCACCTTCTTCAAGTGGAAATCCGCCCCCGAGCGCGCCGACCTCAAGCGCGACACCCTCGAGCGCCTGTCCTACATCCTGGGCATCTACAAGGCGCTGCAGGTGCTGTTGCCTGCAACGGCAGCGGCCGATGCCTGGGTGAAAAAGCCCAATACCGCGCCGCTCTTCGGCGGCAACAGCGCGCTCGATCGCATGCTCGGCGGCAACGTCGCCGACCTGCTGGCCGTGCGCCAGTATCTCGATGCCCGCCGCGGTGGCTGGGCTTGAGCTACCCCGCCACGCGCTTGAACTGGAACCCGGCCTGGCGCGTCATCCCGAGTCGCTTTCCTTCCATCGGCCTGTTCGAGCGCGTCGCCCGCCCCGAGGATTTCGACGCCCTCTACGCGCTGGAGGCCATGACCAACGACCGCATCCGCGAGGAGGTCGGCGAGATCAGCCTGGTTCCCCCCGAAGAGCGCTTGTTCGGCCCCGGCAGCACCTGCATCATGGCCGCCTTCACCCATCTCAACCCGCAGGGCAGCCGCTTCAGCGACGGCACCTATGGCGTGTTCTATTGCGCGCGTAGGCAGGACACCGCCATCGCCGAAACCCGCTATCACGCGGCCCTGTTCATGGACGCCACCCGCGAGCCGCCGATGCGGCTGCAGATGCGGCTCTACACCGTGGAAGCGAAGGGCGAGGTGGCCGATCTGCGCAAGGCCAGCCAGGCCGATCCGCGCATCGTCGATCCCGACGACTACAGCTACCCGCAAACCATCGGCCGCACCCTGCGGGCCGAAGGCGCGCTCGGCATCGTCTACCCCTCCGTGCGCCACCCAGGCGGTCAGTGCCTTGCCGCCTTGCGCACCGCGCTGGTGAATAACTGCCTGCACGCCGCCTACCTGGAATACCAGTGGAACGGGGAGGGTATCGATGCGGTGTTCGAAGTGAATCGGGTGTTGTAAGGCATGCCATCCCCCTCAGCTACGCTGTTGTTAAATACTGGATGCAGTGCTTAAATAGATACTTAATTAGGTATTGGAGATGAACATGAACATCGTCCCCGCCCAGGAAATCAAACGCCGCGGCATCGCTGCGGTGGACGAGGCGCTGGCCCGGGGCCCCGTGCACATCGTCAAGAACAACCGCGCGCAATACGTTGTGCTCACCGAGGCGCGCTACCAGGAATTGCTCGAAATGCAGGAGGAGGCCGTGCTCGCCCGCATCAAGGCATCCCTGGAAGACGCCAAGGCCGGCCGCAGCACCCGGCACCGCAGCGTGGATGCGCTCTTGGAGCATCTGGACAAACCCGCTGAATGAGCTGGACGCTCGTCACCACCGCCAGCTTCGACCGCCGCGCTCGCAAATTCCTCGCCCGACACCCCGACCTGCGGCCCCGACTCACCGAGACGCTCGAAAAGCTGCGCGCCGATCCCTTCGAGCCCGGCCTGCGCCTGCATCCGCTCACCGGCAAGCTCCAGGGCATGCAGGCCGTCAGCCTGACCTACAGCTACCGCATCACGCTCATCCTGCAAATCACCGAGCACGAAATCCTGCTGCTCGACATCGGCAGCCACGACGAGGCCTACGGATGAAGCGCATGACTCAGTAGCGCCACGTGCACGTTCCGGTCGATAAGGGTGTCGGATATGCGAAGATTCGGCTGATAACAAAAAGGGGATGTCTTGGCTCCACAGCCAGAACAACAAGCGAGGGGAAATATCGATGTGCTGCTGGAGGCGGCAGGCTGGCACGTCTGCGACGCCTTTGCTGCCAACATCCACGCCGCGTGCGGCGTCGCCATCCGCGAATTCCCGCTGCCCGGCTACGGGTTCGCCGACTATCTGCTGTATGTGGACGGCAAGGCCGCAGGGGTAATCGAGGCCAAGAAGGAAGGCGTCACCCTCACCGGCGTCGAAACCCATCGTGGTGGTCGGGTTTTGTCGCGCAGCACGAATTCAATGACATCTTTCCATTGCTAGTCATGCCTAATTCAAAAGACACCTACAGTCGGCCCTCTAAACCCCTGAGTTGCGTCGTTCGGGAGGACACCATCGAATACGGCTTTATCGGCAAACTCCAAAGCCTCAAATACGAATATCGCGAAGACATCTGCGACCGCGCCGCGCTAGAGAAGAACTTCCGGGAAAAATTCGAAGCCCTGAACCGGGTCAAGCTGACCGAAGCCGAGTTCGCCAGGCTGTTGGATGAGATCGTCACCCCGGATGTCTTCACCGCTGCCAAGACCCTGCGCAGCATCAATGCCTTCACCCGCGACGACGGCACGCCGCTGAACTACACGCTGGTTAACCTCAAGGACTGGTGCAAGAACACGTTCGAGGTCGTCAACCAGCTCCGCATCAACACGGACAACAGCCACCACCGCTACGATGTCCTCCTGCTCATCAACGGTGTGCCCTGTGTGCAGATCGAGTTGAAGACGCTCGGTATCAGCCCGCGCCGGGCCATGGAGCAGATCGTCGAATACAAGCACGACCCCGGCAACGGCTACACCAAGACGCTGCTCTGCTTCATGCAGCTCTTCATCGTCAGCAACCGCGACCGCACCTACTACTTCGCCAACAACAACGCCCGCCACTTCGCTTTCAATGCCGACGAGCGCTTCCTGCCCATCTATGAGTTCGCGGACGAGGACAACAGCAAGATCACCCACCTCGACGCCTTCGCCGAGCGCTTCCTGAAAAAGTGCGACCTCGGCCAGACCATCAGCCGCTATATGGTGCTCCTCGCCGGGGAGCAAAAGCTCATGATCATGCGGCCCTACCAGGTCTATGCCGTGCAGCACATGGTGAAGTGTATCGACGAAGACAACGGCAACGGCTACATCTGGCACACCACCGGCAGCGGCAAGACGCTCACCTCCTTCAAAGCCTCCACGCTGCTCAAGGAAAACGACCACATCCACAAGTGCGTCTTCGTCGTGGACCGCAAAGACCTCGACCGCCAGACCCGCGAGGAATTCAACAAGTTTCAGGAAGGCTGCGTCGAGGAAAACACCAACACTGCCGCCCTCGTGCGCCGCCTCCTTTCAGAGGACTACGCGGACAAGGTCATCGTCACCACCATCCAGAAGCTCGGCCTCGCGCTGGACGAAAACAGCAAGCGCAACAAGCAGCGCACCAAAAACGGCCAGGCCACCTACAAGGAGCAGCTCGAAGCCCTGAAGGACAATCGCATCGTCTTCATCTTCGACGAGTGCCACCGCTCGCAGTTTGGCGAGAATCACAAGGCGATCAAAGCGTTCTTCCCCAAGGCGCAGCTCTTCGGCTTCACCGGCACGCCCATCTTTGAGGCCAACGCCTCCTTGCAGAAAATCGAGGACACGCAGGCCTCCATGCGCACCACGGAAGACCTCTTCCAGAAGCAACTGCACGCCTACACCATCACCCACGCCATCGAGGATGGGAACGTTCTGCGCTTCCACATCGATTACTTCAAGCCGAAACCTAATAGCAAGAAAGAGTCGAAGCGAATTGGCAAGGGGGCGCCTAAAGATGATGAACCAAAACCTCCTTTTCCCAAAGCGGCCATCGTTAGCGAAATTCTGTCCAAGCACGATGCCGCCACCGGCGGCCGCCGTTTCAACGCCATCCTCGCCACCGCGTCCATCAACGACGCCATCGAATACCACGCGCTGTTCAAGACGATGCAGGCTTCGATGCAGGCCGCCGATCCCGACTTCAAACCCCTGAACATCGCCTGCGTCTTCTCACCGCCCGCCGAGCTCGCGGAGAATGAGGAGGCCAAGAAGGACATCAAGCAGCTTTCCAGTGACCTACCGCAAGAGCAGGAAGACAACAAGGTCGAGCCAGAAGCGAAGAAGAAGGCGCTTGAAGCCATCCTCGCCGATTACAACACCCGCTATGGCACCAATCACCGCCTCAGCGAGTTCGACCTCTACTACCAGGATGTGCAAAAGCGCATCAAAGACCAGCAGTGGCCCAATGCCGACTACCCACCGGCGCAGAAGATCGACATCACCATCGTCGTGGACATGCTGCTCACCGGCTTCGATTCCAAGTTCCTGAACACGCTCTACGTGGACAAGAACCTCAAGCACCACGGCTTGATCCAGGCCTTCTCCCGCACCAACCGCGTACTCAACGGCACCAAGCCCTACGGCAACATCCTCGATTTTCGCCAGCAGCAGGATTCGGTGGATACCGCCATCGCCCTCTTCTCCGGCGAGAAGAGCGGCGAGCAGGCGCGGGAAATCTGGCTCGTGGACAAGGCGCCTGTCGTGATCCAGAAGCTGGAGACCGCCGTGCAAAAGCTCGACGACTTCATGAAGTCCCAGGGCCTGGCCTGCACGCCCTCCGCTGTCGCCAATCTGAAGGGCGACGAGGCCCGCGCCGCCTTCATCACCCACTTCAAGGAAGTCCAGCGGCTCAAGACCCAGCTCGACCAATACACCGACCTCACCGGGGAAAACAAAGCCACCATCGAGCAAGTGCTGCCCGAGGAAAACCTGCGCGGCTTCAAAGGCCAGTATCTGGAAACGGCCAAAAAGCTCAGAGACCAGCAGGGCAAGGGCGGCGACAAACCCGGCTCCGACGACCCCGTGGATCAGATCGACTTCGAGTTCGTCCTCTTCGCCTCCGCCGTCATTGATTACGACTACATCATGGGCCTCATCGCCAAGTTCTCGGAAAAAGGCCCGGGCAAGTCGAAGATGACCCGCGAGGAACTCATCGGCCTCATCAGCGCAGACGCCAAGTTCATGAACGAGCGCGATGACATCGCCGAATACATCGGCATGCTCAAGGCGGGCGAGGGCCTCTCTGAGGCCGCCATCCGCGAGGGCTACACCCGCTTCAAGGCAGAGAAAAACGCCAAGGAACTCGCCGCCATCGCTGCGAAACACGGCCTCGCCACCACCGCCCTGCAAGCCTTCGTGGACGGCATCCTCGACCGCATGATCTTCGATGGCGAACAACTCAGCGACCTCATGGCCCCGCTCGACCTCGGCTGGAAAGCCCGCACCCAGGCCGAACTCGCCCTCATGGAAGACCTCCACCCCCTCCTCACCAAGCGCGCCTGGGGCCGCGACATCTCAGGACTCAGCGCCTATGAGCAGTAAGACGAAAACCACCGCCACGAAGGAAGAGGCAAGGCCCGCGCTGGTGCCGAAGCTGCGGTTTCCGGTGTTTCGGGAGGCTGAAGAGTGGAGCCAGAGGCGGCTTGGTTCAGTAGGCCAGTTAACAAGGGGACTGACTTACAGTTCAGACGATGTCGTGCCTGCCGGATTGCTGGTTTTAAGGTCCACCAATATCCAAGACGGAAGTTTGATTCTGGACCAAGATCTTGTGTTCGTTGGCAAACCATGCCCTGACGCTCTTCGCCTCGAACGTGGCGACATCGTAATCTGTATGTCCAATGGAAGTAAGGCGTTGGTTGGTAAGAGTTGCGAATACTCGGGGGACTTCGATGGCGACATCACAGTCGGTGCCTTCTGCTCATTTTTCCGACCAGCGCTCCCATTCGCCAAACTCGCATTCCACCTCAACAGCTACCAGAAATATATCGCTGACCTCATTACGGGGGGAAATATAAACAACCTGACCAACTCTATTCTGGAAGAGTTCAGCTTTCCGATCCCATCGTCCTCCGCCGAACAACAAAAAATCGCCGAGTGTCTGCGTTCGGTGGACGAGCTGATGGCCGCGCAAGCGCGGAAAGTGGACGCGCTCAAGACCCATAAAAAAGGGCTGATGCAGCAGCTTTTCCCCCGCGAAGGCGAAACCCAACCCCGCCTCCGCTTCCCCGAATTCCGAAAAGCTGGCGCTTGGAAGCTCAGGAAGATTGGGGACATGCTTGTAGAAACGCAGCGGCCAATAGAACTCTTCGATGACGCCGAATATCGCCTCGTTACGGTCAAGCGCCGCTATGGAGGACTCATTTCACGTGGAATCATGAAGGGGCGAGAGATATTGGTGAGGTCACAGTTTGTGGTAAGAGCTGGGGACTTCCTCATCTCCAAAAGGCAGATTGTTCATAATGCCTGTGGGCTTGTTACGCGAGAACTGGATGGGTCCGTCGTCTCCAATGAGTATTCTGTTTTGACCCCGAAGCCAGGGTGCTCGATTGAATTCTTCTCGTGGTTCGCAATGCAGCCCGCAGTTAGCGCATCTTTCATGAATTGCAGTGTCGGGATCGTGATCGAGAAGATGTTGTTCAAACTCCCGGCTTGGCTCAAACAGGCGTTCCTGTTTCCCTCGCTCCCCGAACAACACCGCATCGCCTCGTGCCTGAGCAGCCTCGACGCCCTGATCACCGCCGAAACCCAAAAGCTCGAAACCCTCAAGACCCACAAGAAAGGACTGATGCAGCAGCTTTTCCCATCCCCGGAGGAGGTTGAGGCATGAGCGCGACGCCCTACGCAGACTTGAACAGCTTGGCTGCCGACTTTCGACAGCAACTGGAGGCCAAGAAGTTTGTCCTCCTCTATGCCTACAACGGGACAGGCAAGACCCGCCTGTCCACGGCCTTCAAAGACCTCGGCAAAAAGCCGACCACAAGCGCGCTGACGAATGAGGCAGGTGAGCCGTTGGAAACTGAGGCGGGCGAGACAATAGAGGTCGAGGTCATGCAGGGTGACACTCTCTACTTCAATGCCTACACGGAAGACCTGTTCTCCTGGCACAACGATCTCGATGGGGACAGCGAACGCTATTTGGTCCTTCATCCATCGTCCAGATTCTTCGCTGGGCTTGAAGAGCTGGAGATGGATAACCGGATTCGTCCACTGTTGCAGCGTTACGCGGACTTCGATTTCCGGTTGGATACGCTTCCGGTAAAGGATGAGCAGGGAAAAGTCATCCGGGACGAAAGAATTGTGCGCTTCTCCCGCGAGGTGGTGAATGGTGGGACGACCTCCACCGTAGACAACATCAAGATTTCGCGGGGCGAGGAGAACATCTTCATCTGGTGCTTCTTCCTCGCCATCGTCCGGCTGGCGATGGATGACGACGGCACCGGACCCTACAACTGGGTCAAATACATCTACATCGACGACCCGATTTCATCGCTGGACGAGCACAACGCCATAGTGGTCGCCAATCATCTGGTGCAGCTATTCCGTGAAACGCCGAATCAGCTTAAGACGGTCATCTCCACGCATCACATCCTGTTCTTCAATGTGCTCAGCAACGAGATCAAGAACTTGCTAAACACACGGGAGTTCCCTCAATACTGCCTTAACCGGGATAGAGCCACCGGCGGCTACAAGTTGTATCGCCAACGCACCGACACGCCTTTCTTCCATCATGTGGCCTCACTGGTGGAGCTTTATGAGGCCGCTCAGAGCGACAAAATCTACACGCACCACTTCAACACGCTCAGGTCGGTGCTCGAAAAGACTGCCGTCTTTCACGGATACGGACATTTCTCCGCCTGCATCAAGAAAGACCAAAACGACGCCGATGGCATCCTTCACCAGCGGTTCATCGACCTCCTCAGCCACGGCAAATACTCGCTTTATGAACCGAAGGAGATGGGTGACGAGACGGGGGACTATTTCCGCACCATCCTTTACGGCTTCCTGAAGGACTACCCGTTCAATCCTGCGCTTTTCCCGAATACACCCCAACCGACCGCCGCAGTAGCGTCTGCACCCTTCCCAACGACATGAACGACCTCATTCTCTACACCACCGAAGACGGTCGCAGCCAGATCAAGCTGCGGGCGCAGGAGCAGACCGTCTGGCTGGCGCAGCTCGAAATTGCCGAACTCTTTGACGCCACGAAGCAGAACATCTCCCTGCACCTGAAGAACCTCTTCGAGGACGGGGAATTGGACCCGGCGGCAACTGTCAAGGAATCCTTGACAGTTCAAATCGAGGGCAGCCGCAAGGTGCAGCGTGTCGTCACGCTCTACAACCTCGACGCCATTCTGGCCGTGGGCTACCGCGTGCGCTCGCCGCGCGGGGTGCAGTTCCGCCGCTGGGCCTCAACCATCCTGAAGGAATACCTGACCAAGGGTTTCGTGATGGACGACGAGCGGCTGAAGAACCCGGATGGCCGCCCGGATTACTTCGACGAGATGCTGGCGCGCATCCGGGACATCCGGGCCTCCGAGAAGCGCTTTTATCAGAAAGTGCGCGACCTCTTTGCCCTCTCCAGCGACTACGACAAGACGGACAAGGCCACGCAGGTCTTCTTCGCCACCGTGCAGAACCTTTTGATCTTTGCCGTGACGCGGCAGACCGCCGCCGAACTCATCACCGCCCGGGCGAATCCTGCCGATTCGCATTTTGGCCTGCTCGCATGGAAGGGCGACAAGGTGCGCAAGGCGGACATCGTCGTGGCCAAGAACTACCTGACCGAGGACGAGATCGACACGCTGAACCGGCTGGTGGTCATCTTCCTGGAAACCGCCGAACTGCGGGCCAAGAGCAAGCAGGAGACGCGCATGGCCTTCTGGAAGCAGAACGTGGATCAGATCATCACGTCCAACGGCTTCCCGCTGCTCACCCGCGTCGGCGCCATCAGCCATGAGCAGATGGAAGCGCGCACGGGCGAGCTTTACCGCAAGTTCGACCAGGACCGCAAAAAACAGGAAGCCATTCAAGCCGACCAGCAGGACGAGGCCGACCTCACAGCGCTGGAAACCAAAATCAAACGACGCCCGAAGAAATGACCGAAGCCAACCAAAAACAACTGGGCAACACCCTTTGGAGCATCGCCGACCAACTGCGCGGGGCGATGGATGCGGACGACTTCCGCGACTACATGCTGTCCTTCCTCTTCCTGCGCTACCTCTCCGACAACTACGAGACGGCGGCGAAGAAGGAACTGGGGCGGGATTACCCGGATGTGGGCACAGACGCGCGCAAGGTGCCGCTGGCGCTCTGGTATGCCAACAACGTGGACGACATCCCGGCGTTCGAGAAGCAGATGCGGCGCAAGGTGCATTACGTCATCCAGCCCGCACACCTCTGGAACAGCATCGCCAACCTGGCCCGCACCCAAAACGCGGAGCTGCTGAACACGCTGCAAGCGGGCTTCAAATACATCGAGACGGAATCCTTTGAGAGCACCTTCCAGGGCCTGTTCTCAGAGATCGACCTCAGTTCCCCCAAGCTGGGCAAGAAGTATGAGGACCGGAATGCCAAGCTCTGCACCATCATCCAGAAGATCGCCGAAGGCTTGCCGTTCAACATGGACATCGACGCGCTGGGCGATGCTTATGAATACCTGATCGGCCAATTCGCCGCCGGGTCCGGCAAGAAGGCGGGCGAGTTCTACACCCCGCAGCAGATTTCCGACATCCTCTCCGCCATCGTCACGCTGGACAGCCAGGAACCGAAAACAGGAACGAAAAAGCGGCTGGAGAGCGTGATGGACATGGCCTGCGGCTCCGGCTCGCTGCTCCTGAACGTCCGCAAGAAGGTGAACAAGGCGGGCGGCACCATCGGCAAGATTTTCGGCCAGGAAAAGAACATCACCACCTACAACCTCGCCCGCATGAACATGCTGCTGCACGGGGTGAAGGACACGGAGTTCGAGATCTTCCACGGCGACACCCTGCTCAACGAGTGGGACATGATGCGCGAGCAGAATCCGGCCAGGAAGCCGAGCTTCGACGCCATCGTGGCCAATCCGCCCTTCAGCTACCGCTGGGAGCCGACCGACGCACTGGCCGACGACGTGCGCTTCAAGAGCCACGGCCTCGCGCCCAAGTCCGCAGCCGACTTCGCCTTCCTGCTGCACGGCTTCCACTTTCTGAAAGACGAAGGCGTGATGGCGATCATCCTGCCGCACGGTGTGCTCTTCCGTGGCGGTGCCGAGGAACGCATCCGCACCAAGCTGCTCAAGGACGGCCACATCGACACCGTCATCGGCCTGCCCGCCAATCTCTTCTACTCCACCGGCATCCCGGTCTGCATTCTCGTGCTGAAGAAGTGCAAGAAGCCCGACGACGTGCTGTTCATCAATGCTGCAGAGCATTTCGTGAAGGGCAAACGCCAGAACCAACTGACGGACGCGCACATCGCCAAGATCATCGACACCTACCAATTCCGAAAGGAAGAGCCCCGCTATTCTCGACGAGTGGAGATGGCGGAGATCGAGAAGAACGACTTCAACCTGAACATCTCCCGCTACATCAGCACGGCGGTGGGCGAGGAGGAGATCGATTTGCAGGCGGTGAATGCCGAATTGATTAGTCTGGAAAATCAGATCGTCAGCGCTACCAAGGTGCACAACGCGTTTCTTGAGGAATTGAAGCTGCCGCCATTGCCACTGGCAAAACAGAAATAGGATATCGGAAGGCATGACATTGAGTCTTTTAAAACCCTTCTCCCTCCGCATCTTCGTTGCTGACGGTGATCCGGACGGCCTGCGCCTAGTGGAGCGTTCCAACTGGGTGGGCAAGGCGATTGTCTTCCCACGTGCGTTGTTGCCCAAGATCAAGCAGCGCGAAGAATTGAGCCAGACGGGTGTCTATTTGTTGCTAGGACCACGCGAAGATGGAGAAGGCGAGATGCTGTATATCGGCGAGGGGGACCCGGTTCGCCCCAGGCTGGAGAGCCACTACGCGCAAAAGGATTTCTGGAACCGGGCGGTGTGTTTCGTGGCGGCGCCGGGCCAACTCAACAAGGCGCATGTGCAGTTTCTAGAGGCTAATTTAGTCCGGCTGGCGAAAGCCGCCAAACGGCTGCCGCTCGATAACGGAAATCATCCGGCCGAACCAAGTTTATCGGAGGCGGATTGCGCAGATATGCAGGTGTTTCTGGAAAACATGCTGGGCATGCTGCCGGTGCTGGGCATCCATGCCTTCGAGCAGGCCGCGCCCATGGCCGCGACCGTGGCGCAAACGATACTGACTTGTAGGGGCAAGGGTGTAACCGCCAGCGGCTATGAGGCAACTCAGGGATTTGTGGTTAGGTCAGGTTCACAGGCAGTGGGGGAGTCCGTGCCTTCGATGCAGCAGCACGTGCGCGGCATGTTCGATCTGCGCCAGGAGCTGATCGGAAACGGCGTGCTTCAGCGCGAAGGCGACCATTTCCTGTACGCGCAGGACTATGTTTTCAGTTCGCCCTCCACAGCCGCCGCTGTGGTGCTCGGGCGGAGCGCAAACGGCCGGATCGAATGGAAGGATGCCGACGGGCGGACCCTCAAGGAATTGCAGGGGCTGGAGGCGGGCAGGTAACTGTAATGGGCCAATACAAACTCGCTGTGCATTCGATTGTTTTGTTTGGAGTCATTTCGCTTTCATCCGCTTCGGCCGACCAACCGTTCTACCGCTGTACCGTGAACGGCAAAACGATCTATGCGGATAAGCCTTGTGACGCGCCAATGTTGCCCGGCGTGGAAGGGCCGAGTGGCTCGACAAGTGGCAATTTCACTGGTCGAGCCGGGAAGCCGGCAAAGTCCATCGAACTCGATTACTCGACGCCTTACGGGATCTGGCGCGGCCAAGCTCAATATCAGGGGACTACTGTAAAGGGACAGGCGATACCCGAGGCACATGTGGTCGTGCCTCTGGTGATCGAGGTGGAAAAGCAGGGAAGGGTGAGGGGGGCAAGCCCCGAGAACGGTTGCAAGCTTCTCGGCGTTGCAGCGCCGTATGTGGCGCCGAACATGCTGAGGCTGGACGTGACCTTGTCGGAGTGTCGTTATCCAGCGCTCAATCGACGATATTCGGGAACGCTGGTTTTGTACCAGTCGGGCAATTCGGTTCAGTTCTCCTTGCGCTCTTTAAACCCTATGCTGGCCGTGCTTATCGTAGGCCCGTCCAATTTCGATATCAAAGCAACAATGAAGCGTTAGCCGCATAACTACCAATAGGAAAAAAATGGCTCGTCGAAAACAAAACCTCATTGAAGATTTAATTGAGATAACCAGCAAGCTCCCTTGGTGGGTTGGGGTGGCGCTCGCGATTGCTGCGTATGCCTGGCTGCACAGTGTTGCTGTCAGTGAAGTAACAGCAGTCGTTCAGCCCGGGAAGATGGGGGACTTTGTCGGCCAGTCTGTTTTCAAAACACTGGCGTCTATCGGCCAATACCTGTTGCCACTCGCTTTCCTGGTGGGCGCGGCCATATCCGCCTTTGGTCGCCACAAACGCCGTGCGTTACATGAGCAGGTGGCTGGGAATCCTGACCGCAGTGCGCTCAACGATATGAGTTGGCAGCAGTTCGAGGCTTTGGTGGGCGAAGCTTTCCGGCGCAAGGGTTACGCGGTAACCGAGACCGGTGGCGGCGGCGCCGATGGCGGGATCGACCTGGCGTTGAGGAAGGAAGGCGAGACCTTTCTGGTGCAGTGCAAGCAGTGGAAGGCTTACAAAGTAAGCGTGACAACGGTGCGGGAACTCTATGGGGTGATGGCAGCGGAGGGCGCTACCGGCGGGTTTGTGGTGACGTCCGGCGTGTTCACGGATGAGGCCCGGGCGTTTGCCGTGGGCCGCAATATCGAGCTGATGGATGGCAAGGCGCTGCATGCGCTGATACGCGGGGTGAGCGCACCAGCAAAGGCCGCTGCGGCTTCACTGGCTGCAAGGCCTGCTGGTTCGCCTGCCTGCCCGGTTTGCCAAAGCGCGATGGTGCGGCGCACAGCCAAGCGTGGCGCGAATTCGGGCAATGAATTCTGGGGCTGTTCTCGATACCCCGGCTGCAAGGGCATTCGGGCAATCTGAGTTAGACGCCCAGCACCCGGGCTTCGGTACTGGCGAAAAGCTTACTTGTTCATAACTACCGAAACTATGGAGCCACAACGGATTGAAGCAATGAGCGCTTCTCCTGACGCCTACGCCAGAATCTTCCTGCTGAGCCACATGCGCGCCTGCACCAGCCTGGCGGGGCATATTCTCGGCTCGCATCCGAGAATCAACGGCTACTACGAAATGCACCTCGGCTACGAGGAGCCAGCTGCGTTGGACCGGCAATTGAAGGCGTTCCGGCAAGACGAGGTATTAAAGCCGGGCAGCCGCTACCTGTTCGACAAGCTGCTGCACAACGACTATGCGCTGAAGCCGGAGCGGCTGGGGCGGGCGGACATCAAGATTCTGGTTGCGCTGGCGGAGCCGGCGCACACGATCAGGAGCATCGTGCATCTGTTTCGTCAGAAGCCGGACCCGGATCTGTATGCCTCGCCGGTGGCGGCGGCGAACTACTACATCGAGCGGGTGCGGGCGCTGGCCGGGTTTTGCCGGACGACCGACTGGCCCTACAGCTACTTCGATGCGGAGCTGCTGCAGCGCGCGCCGGAGAGACTGCTGCCCCGGCTGACCGCATGGCTGGAACTGGATTCGCCCTTGAGCGAGCGCTATGAGGTGTTCAGCCAGACGGGGAAGGCGCGCCGCGGGGATACGTCGGAGCGGGTTCGGAGCGGGCGGATCGACCGGGCGCGGAGCGATTATTCGGAGGTGGTGATTCCGGAGGATGTGCTTAAGGCGGCGGCGGAGGCTTATCGCGAGTGTCGCGAAGAGATTGCTGCGCGAGCGGCGGATGCGCTCGTGCTTTAGCGGCGAGCCCTCTCCCCTGACCCCCAGCGAGCGGGGGGAATAGTCAGTCAGAACAGACTGTCCCAGGCATCCCGCTCGGCGCGGTAATTCATCAGGGCCTCGACGATCTGCCGCTTGCGTTGCGCGCGGTGCTCGGCTGACTGGATCTGGCGCCAGG
Organism: Thiobacillus sp.; assembly: GCA_035436705.1. Lineage (GTDB taxonomy): Bacteria > Pseudomonadota > Gammaproteobacteria > Burkholderiales > Thiobacillaceae > Thiobacillus. The sequence goes on from DAOMWT010000022.1 coordinate 16,189, forward strand.
CGAGGGCGTGCTCGCCGAAATTGCGCTCGATGTTGTCGATGAAGGCGCGCACCCGGCGCAATGCATGGGCGAGGCCGGGCGAATGTGCGCTTGCCTGCAGCCACCAATGGCCGGAGTTGAAGACAAGCTCGCCCAGTTGCCGGCTCCGCTCGACGATGGCGTCGTGCTTCTGCTGGTACAGCGTGAGCAGCTCGGCCTCCTTCTCGCCGACGACGGCTTCGATCGCGTCCCGGGCAAAGGCTCGGGTCACGTCGGCCTGCCTGACCAGCGCTTCGGTGGAAAACAGCATCAGGTCGCCGAAGAACTGGCGCTCGAACTCGTTGGACAAATCCACGCTGGCCTCATCCACCTCCACGCCGGGGCGGAAGTCGTCGCCCGGCCCCGCCTCGGTGGTGCGCCGGTGCAGGTTGGGCATGTTGAACGATGCGAAGCGCGCGCCGATCTCGGCGGCGATCAGCCGGCCGGCGGTGGGGCCGGACATGCGCAGGCGCAGGTGGCCGAAGGGGATGATGTATTTCAGCCCGGCGTAGTTGGCGATGTAGTTGCCGGGGTAGACCGTGCGCGCCGGGCTGAGCTCGGCAAAGCCATGGCCGTAGCCGAACCAGGTCTTGCGCGTGAGGTGCTCGCCGAAGAAGAAGGCGTCGAGCCGCTGCGCGAAGTCGGCAAGGCAGGCGCCGTGGTCGTGCTTGCCTTTGAGTCGGCAGGCATAAGGGAAGGTCGCCGGCTGGTTGTCGAAGCCAAAGAGGCGGGCCATGTCGTGATACGCGGCGTCGCCCGCTTTCTGTACCGGCAGGCCGTGGAAAGTGCAGGCCTCGTCGCCGCGCAATGCGGCCATCCGGCTGAAGAAGGCGCTCACGTCGTCGAGAAAGTTGGCCGCCATCACCGCCGGCGACACGGGCGGATCGCCGACCATCTTGCCGGTGAGCATCAGGGTATCGGTGGTGCGGAAAATCCTGTCGATGGCGTGGAAGTAATTCAGCGCGGCCACGGCTTCTTCGCCGGACGCGGTCTGCCGGTTCACGCACAGCGACTGGTCGCTGTCGACCAGGTAATACAGCGTGTTGTGCCTGTTTTCGGTCAGCTGCAGAAACTTCAGGTAGCTGAGGTTGCGGTTGGCGGCCTGACCCTTGAGGGAGAATTTTTCCCTGGGCTGGGTGGTGAGCAGGTTGCCCAGCCGTTCGCGTGTGGGCGGCGGCAGGGCGTGCAGCAGTTCGTACTGCTCGGCAAGGCCGAAGTGGACCACCTGCAGGCCTTTCCGCCGGTATTCCTCGACCAGTTCGATATGCCGGCGGATGTTGGCTTCGTCGCGGCTGTCCTCGCTGACGACGACCTGGATCCTGTCCCACATGCCGGATGCGTGGCCGCCGTAGTCGAACAGCATGCAGACCTGGTAGATGCTTTCGAGGCAGGCGCGCAGGTGCGGCGGACGATCCGCCACCGGGATGCCGAGGATGAAGTGGTGGCGGTCGTCCTTGCCGCGCTGCCGGATCAGCGCCTCCTGTTCGCGGAACAGCGCCTGATAGCTCGCCAGCAGCGGATGGAAGTCGGCCTCGGCGGACCACATGGCCTGTTCCAGCAAGGGGGCGCACTGTTCGTAGAGGTCGATCAGCGCATCAGCGTCGTGGGTGGTGGCCAGTCGCTTGCCGAGTTCGGCCAAGCCGGGAATCGCGGCGGCGTAGCGTGCGATGCAATCCTGCAGGCACGGGCTGGCGGGTGCGGGCAAGGGGTGAGCATCCGGTGGCTCCGGAAAGTGGGGGCGGCGTTCAATGTGCGGTCGGTTCATCAGCACTGGGGCGGGTGCGCGGGCTCGCTGCGAGGCAGAGGCGTAATAGTACCCGCCCACGCATCAAATCCGGGTGGACAGGGCGCTGAGGCGGCGGCTGGTTCGCCCTGCCCGTCCAGCCAGCACCTGCTTATTCCGGCGATCGGCTCATGCGCGTAACCGCACCCGCCTCTCCACCGTCAGCACCTCGCCCGCCGCATCCACCACCGCATACAGCCTTGGTTTCGGGCGGCCAGCCCAGGCCGGGGCGGGGGTGGGGCTGTCCAGGTACACCACCTGGGCGCCGTCGAACTGCTTTTCGACCTGCCCGCGGGCGAGCAGGTCGTTGAGGGCGTCGATGGAAATCCCGCGCTGCCGCATGCGGCTGAAGGCGAGGGGGCTGATCTTTCCGAGTTTCATCATGAGGCTTCTCCTGCGTGTATGCGGTTGCAGGTGCCTGCCAGGCGGCAGGCACCTATCGCGTATGGCGTTTTCCGGATCCGGTATTTATACTGTATGCAAACACAACTGTACATGCATACAGCATTTGGAGGAAGCCCCATGCGTGACCTGACCCGCCGCCAGGAAGAAATTTTTAACCTCATCAGGGAGTGGATCGAGACCACCGGCCTGCCGCCGACGCGCGCCGAGATTGCGCGGCACTTCGACTTCAGTTCGCCGAACGCGGCCGAGGCGCATCTCAAGGTGCTGGCGAAAAAAGGCGTGCTGGAGCTGCTGCCGGGGGCGTCGCGCGGCATCCGGCTGCCGGGCGGTGGCGGTCTGCCGCTCGTCGGCCGGGTGGCGGCGGGCAGCCCGATCCTGGCGCAGGAGAACATCGAGCGCCACTATCAGCTCGACGCCGCCCTGTTCTCGCCGCGCGCGGACTATCTGCTCAAGGTGAGCGGCATGAGCATGAAGGACGCCGGCATTCTGGATGGCGACCTGCTCGCGGTGCATCGCAGCGCCGAGGCGAAGGCCGGGCAGGTGGTGGTGGCGCGGATCGGCGACGAGGTCACGGTGAAGCGCTTCCAGCAGCGCGGCCACACCGTGCGGCTGCTGCCGGAAAACCCTGATTTTGCGCCCATCGTGATCGACCTCAAGCGCCAGGAACTGGTCATCGAAGGCATCGCGGTCGGGGTGATTCGCAGCGGCAAGGCCTTGTAAGCGCGACAGGCGGCGCGGACGAGGATTTGCTCCGGCGGACGGCGGGTCTAGATTGATAGGGATCGTTCGTTCTCTGCAAAGGAGAATCCGACATGGGATGGTGGCGAGTCGCGGGGGTATTGATGATGAGCATGACGGGAAGCGGAATGGCGCAGGAAACCGGCACGACCAGGCTGCCGCCACCCGAGACGGCAGGCGGCATGCCGTTGATGCAGGCATTGCAGGCGCGGCATTCGACGCGGGTGTTTGGCAGCCCGCCGCTGCCGCCGCAGCTGTTGTCCAACCTGCTGTGGGCGGCAAACGGGGTGAACCGCCCGGATTCGGGGCAGCGCACTGCGCCCTCCGCGCGCGACTGGCGCGAGATCGACGTGTACGTGATGACTGCAGACGGCGCGTATCGCTACGATCCACCGGCGCATGCGCTGATCAAAGTGGCGGCCGGCGACATCCGCCATCTGACCGGCGCACAGGATTTCGTGGCGACCGCGCCGGTGAACCTGGTGTACGTGGCGGACTTCGACCGGATGAGCGGGGCCGGCCTCGAGGACAAGATGTTCTACAGCGCTGCCGACGCCGGCTTTATCGCCCAGAACGTGTATCTGTATTGCGCGTCGGCCGGCCTGGCGGTGGTGGTGCGTGGCCTGATCGACCGCGAGGCACTGGGCGCCGCCCTGGGCCTGGGGCGCCATCAACGCGTCGTCCTCGCGCAATCGGTGGGTTACCCGGCCGGCGTGGCAGATGGCAAACAGGAATAACCAGCCGAACGGATGCCGAAATCCGCAAAAATCGTCCTCGCCTGCCTGATTTGCCTGGCTGTCGCGGGCGCGGTGGTCTGGCTGATCCAGCGGCTGTCGGCATGAGTTCGCGGCCGGCCGGCGTGTCGCGCCCCCGTCCACAAAAACAGGTAGCCGTTCCCCGCGCAGGTGTTTTAGTATGCGCAAGCGCTGGCCCGGCTTCAAACGAGGCGGCCGATGCGGCGGATAATCCACAGACCTTGTTGAGCGGAGAAAATATGCGCACACCCTTGCAAAGACAATTCGTCCTGGCCTTGTTGCTGACCGGAATCTTCGCTGCCAGCCCGGCTCTGGCCGAAAAACCAGAATGGGCGGGCAATGGCAAACCGGGCAAAAGCGCCCAGGGCTCGCGCGGCGACGATCGGCATGACGACCGCCGCGGCGACTACAGGGAAGGCCGCCGGGGCGATTACAGTGGCGACGTACGGGTCAGCGTGCATTTCAACGACCATCAGCGCACGGTGATACGCGACTATTACGAGGAACGCTTCCGTCACGGCCGCTGCCCGCCGGGGCTGGCGAAAAAGCACAATGGCTGCATGCCGCCCGGTCAGGCCAGAAAATGGCAAAGAGGCCGGCCGCTGCCGCGGGAGGTGATCTACTATGACTTGCCGCCGCGCGTGGTGGTCAGCCTGGGGGTACCGCCTTCTGGCCACAAGTACGTGCGGGTGGCCAGCGATATCCTGCTGATCGCGATCGGCACCGGCATGGTGGTGGATGCGATTCAGGACCTGGGACGCATGTAAACAACGAGGCCACGGTCAGCGTCGTCCATTACGAGTGGCATGTCCGCAGCACCCGGTGACGGGTGAACCCGGAGCATCGACTTGACGGCAGAAGCAGGACACTGGAAACCGTCCCGCCAGGAACAGTGCACGGACGTATTGATCCGGTGATGGCGGTGGTTGCCGGCCTCGGCGCCGGGGTGATTGCCACCGTGGCACAGATCGCCATGTGGTGGCTGGCTGGAATGCCGCTCCCCGAAACCCTTTTCCGGGATGCACGCCTGGTCGCCGCCCTGGTCATGGGTATTGAAGCCCTCCCTCCGCCCTCGACGCCGCAGTGGAATATCCTGCTTGTCGCCACGCTGATCCACTTTCTTCTGTCCGTCCTTTATGCCCTGATCGCGGCTCACTGGATCGGTCGTCTGCGCAACGGCTCAGTTCTGTTTGCCGGGGCCCTATACGGTCTGACCCTATACGTAATCAATCTGTATGGATTCACGCTGCTGTTCCCCTGGTTCGAAGTAGTTCGCGACTGGGTCACCCTGTTGACCCATCTCGTATTCGGCGTTGCACTGACAGCCGGGTACCGGCTGTTGGCTCGGGCATCGATGGGTTCATGGCAGCATCACTGAGCTACGGGGTTTACGCTAAAAGAGGAGTCGAAACGATTCCGGAACAAGCGCCGGCCGGCACAGTCAATTAATCGTACGGGGCAGTTGGCTGGCGCCTCGTCAGTGTGTCATGCAACAAAAACTTACTTTATCTTCATAAAGAGGCCTAAAAATGCAGACCATCAAATTACCTGATCAAGATACCCCCATGAACTTTACGCAGGCGCGCTTAACCGCTGTGGGGAAAGCCGACGAGCTACTGAAGAAGCCCGTGATCGTCGCCTGGAAAGACGACAGGACTGGCAAGTCCGCTCCCGAAATTCCTGGAGGGACGGGAGACCGTTGGCATGTCTATGGAGAAAGCAACGAAGGAATGCTGGAACTGCAGGTCGCCGATGCGTTTCACTTCATCTTTACGGAAGCCGAGGGCTTCGACGAACCCGATACGAATCTCGCATCACTTGAAGACAAAGGAACAAAATTTCTGTGTCTGAATGACGCTTGTACTGAAGAAGATCGGCAGTCCTGGATACTTTCCGATGGCATGGGCGGGTAATCACCCGGCGTTTTTCGTTCTTGGCATGGCCATATTCAATCGAACGTTGCCACGGCCCACACCGAAAATTGCGCGAACCGCTTTTGTCCGACACCTGTTGCGCCTTTTTCCAGGTACAGGGCCCAGGCCCAATCGGGCTCGAACAAGCTGGTGGTAGACGACCAGTAAATGTCCTGTACGTCGGCGAAAGGATGCCTGGATGGCAAGGCCGGGCTGTGAACGGCACAATCCACCAGCGATTCCAGTTCGTTGATCGTTGGCAGCCGCCAGGCAATGCCCCCGCTTTTCTGGTTAAGTTCGCCCACTGCGGCCAATGCCTCGCGCCAGACCACCGGTTGCGCCGTCAGGTTCGCGCTGCGGCGCCAGAGCAGCCGGGTGAGGCGATCCAGCACGCCGGCATGAAGGATTTCAAAGCGGGGCTCAGGCCATGCGGCGCCGACAGGCCATTCGCCGTCCTGGCCGGAACCAACGCATGAAATGACTTTGCCGGCGGCATCGTAGCAGAGGCTTTGGCCCGTGCGCGGGACAACACCCAGACCTTCGCCGCGTACCGGCCAGAGCATGAAGGGTTGATCCTTGCCGCCGTAAAACATGCGTGCGCCATCGAGCGCCACGTACCAGGCGTGTGCCGGGCTGATGGCCGCCGTGGTCGAAGTCCAGTACCAGCCGTTGAACACATCGATAAACGGGTGCTGCTCAGGCAAGGCCGGCAATCGGGTTTGCAGACTGAGCACACTGCGCAATTCGCGGCGATTGGGCATGCGCCAATCGCGCTGGCCGAAGCGTTGTTCGCGGTTCATGGCCGCGACGAAATCCAGTGCTTCCTGCCAGGTGAGGGGGAATTCCGCGAGATTGGCACTGCGGCACCAGATCAGGCCGGTCAGCCTATCCGTGACCCCGTCGCCGCGCACCTCGAAGCGCGGTTCCGGCCAGGGCGCGCCGACGGCAAACGAGGCGTCCTGGCCGGAACTCTGGCATGGAATCTCGCTGCCATCGTCGGCATGGCAAGTGCGTTGGCCGGTATTCAGATAATGCTGAGAGGTCAGGCGCTGGCTAATCATTGGAAAATTCCGGACTCAAGTCCGGGCCCATCAATCGCGGCATGTTGGTATGCAGTCATCAACGGCGCAACGGAGGGTTGATCCGCGATCCTGGTTCAGGACGCCGTCCCGAAACCCTCGTCTGTTTCCAGTCTCGGCAGGGCAAACCGGCAAGTTCATGTATCGGCATGAGCATGCCGCGCAAAATAGTCGTGCGTCTTGCAGTCCTGCTGAGGGTGTTCGATCAATGAATGGACTGCGCTCAGCTGTTCATCGGTCAGATCGAAGTTTTTGGCGGCGGCATTTTTTAGGGCCGTGTGGTCCAGCTCGTCCTGGGTCAAGTCTTTGACCGTCTCGCAAATCAGATTTTTCATTTTCGAGCGCCGTGTCTTCTGCATCATTCATGATTGTTTTTTTAAGTGTGGTTTCCTTCCAGAAATTTTCCGAGGCTGACTCGGGCGCCGCCGATCAGGGGAGCGCCGTGGGCGAACAGCAGGTGGTCGAATTCGCGTTCGCGCAGATGCTTGAGCAAGGCTTTGCGCAGGCCATGCTTGACGCCTTCCGGATCGTCTCCCATGTAGGCGTCCGGCACGAAGCCGAGCTTGCCCCGCGCGCGCACGATGGCGTCGCCGAGGCTCAGGATGCCGCCGTGCAGCGGCAGATAGAGCGCGGTTTCCTCGGGGCACAGCGCGGCGACCTTGAGGGCCAGAATGCCGCCGGGCAGCTGTCTGCCGTGGCTGAATCCCGTGACCTTCTCGCCGTGGCTGAATTCGTGCAGGCCGTCCTTGTGGCACCACACTTGCGCGCCATAGCGGGCGGCAAAGCGGTCGCTGTGACGGTAGTGGTGGCGGTTGGTGAGATAGACATGCCGGGGCGCGCCGCGTGCCGCGAACCATTCGATTCCCTGCGCCGGAACCCGCGGGTCGATCAGCAGCGGCGGATCGGCGGCATTGCAGTAGTAGGAATGGACGTAGGCCTGGATGCCTTGGTGGAAGGTTTTCCAGTGGAATACGCCGGGGAGAATTTCTTTCATGACGGCAGCCCTCGCGTCCAGTAAAGACCATTCCCCGGGCCAGGGGAAGCGGTTTTTGCCTGCCCCGGGCTTGCCGTCGAACAAATGCTGCGGGGCGGCCCGGGCGCGTCAGTGCGCTTCCTTGAGGTAATCCAGCAGCGCCTGCATGTCGCCGTCATCCAGGCTGAAGCGGTGGGCACGCACCTTGCCAGACCGCAGCAGGGCCGGCACTTCGTCAGCCGGGGTCGCCAGGCCGCCCGGTGCGCTGCCGTGACAGCTGGCGCAATTCCTGTCGTACACCGCGGCGCCCCGCCGGGCCTGGGGTTCGGCTGCGGCTGCGGCTGCCGCCGGTGCTGCAAGCGGGGCGTAGAAACCGCCGCGGTCCCAGAATCCCGCTTCGCTGCAGCCGAGGCAGGGGTGGCCGGATTCGACCGGGTTGCTCACCCCGTTCCAGCGCAGGGTGGAGCACGCATTGCGGGTTGTTGGCCCCTTGCAGCCGAGTTCCAGCAGGCACCAGCCGGCGCGCGCGCCGGCGTCGTCGAAGGTTTTGGCGAAGCGGCCGGCCTCGTAGTGGCCGCGCCGCGAACAGCGGTCGTGCACGGTTTCGCCATAAAACGCCACCGGACGGCCCTGGGCGTCGAGTTCGGGAAACCGGCCGAAGGCCACGCGGTGGGCCAGCACGGCACTCATCGCCTCGGGGATGGGTGGGCAGCCGGGCAGGTTGATCAGCGGCCGGCGCGGCACCAGGCCGTGCGCCATCAGTTCGGCGATGCCCATCGCCCCGGTCGGATTGGGAGCAGCGGCGGGCAGCCCGCCGAAGGCGGCGCAGGTGCCCACGGCAAGCACCGCCTCGGCGGCTCCCAGGCAGCGCGTGAGCAGGCTCAGGTTGTCCTCGCCGGCGATGGTGGAACAGGCTCCGCCGAGCGCGGTCGGCACGGAGCCGTCCACCACCAGCAGGAGCCGGCCGTGGTTTGCGGCCAGGCTTTCTTCCCGCGCCTGTTCCGCGGCCGCGCCGGCAGCGGCCTGGAGGAGATGGCTGTAGTCCAGTGAAATCAGTTCGAACAGCAGCCGCTCGATGGAGGGGGCGGACGAGCGGGTGAGCGATTCGGTGCAGCCGGTGCATTCCTGGAACGACAGCCATACCACCGGCAGGCGCCGTGCCCTGGAAAGCGAGTCGGCCAGGATGGCCGCCGTGCCCGGCGGCAGCGCGAGAAGCGAGGCGGTCAAGGCACAGAACTTGAGGAAGGCGCGCCGGCTGACGCCACGGTCCAATGCGATAGGCGGTGTGCGGTTCATTCCGGGCCTCGCTGTCATGCAAACGATCAGTTCCGGCATGGCCAGTACTGGATGCCGGATTGACTTCAAAAAGCCCCGCGCGCTTTCATCCGGTCGCAGGGGGGTGGGCGGAGAGGCGGCTAGCCGCCCCAGGTTCGCACGCGCCCCACGTCGAGGTGCACGAAGTTGGAGCCCGGGTAGTAGCCGACGCCGCCGCCTTTCAGCATGAGGCCGGCGCGGCGCAGGTCGGCCAGCGGCACGCCGGGGATGCGGATGTCGATGGCCTTGCCTTCCATGTGCAGACTGCGCCTGGCGACGCCGGAAGAGCTTGACGCCAGCAGGCTGTTGCTGGCGGGCGAACGGTAGCCGGAAATGACCTGGAAAGGCTGCGCGGTGCCCAGCGCGGCCTTGACGTGGTCGAGCAGATCCAGCAGTTGAATGTCGATGGCCGCGACCGCGCCGGTGCGGTGATCGCGCAGCACGCGGTTGATTTCGGCGAGGGATTCCGGCACGTAGCTGCCTTCTATCCAGTAGGGCAGGTCGAGCTTTTCTCCGGTATGCAGGTTGAGGAAACCCAGCCGGCGCTCGGCCGCCTCCCAACTGGCGAATGCCGGCAGCGGCAGTGCGGCGGCAAGCATGCCGAGTTTGAGAAATGAGCGGCGGCTGAAGCTGTGTTTCACGGCGTTCCTTTCAATCCATCGCGCTCCAGGCGGCCCACCTCGCGGGCGAGTCCTTCCTGCGCTGCGATTACGGCATCCACCCGGGACCAGTCCAGCGCCTGGCTGAGGCCGTTGGATTCAGCCATGTCGTGGATGGTCTGCCTCGGGTCGATGCCCTTATTGTAGATATCCCGATGGACTTCGAGCAGGATGCGGCCGTCTCCGGTCACCGCCAGCAGGACAGGCTGATAAGCGAGGAGGCCGGAAGTTCCGACCCCGGTGCGCCCGAATAGTTCGGCGATGTCGTCCGGATGAAGACGGATGCAGCCATGGCTGCGGAAATGGTACACGCTGGACGGAGCGATGGTGCCATGGATGCCGTAACCCGGCATGCTGAGGCCGAGCCAGTGGGCACCCAGGGGATTGTCGGGGCCGGGCGGGACTTCTGTCAGCACGGCCCGCCCCTCGCGCCGCATTTCTTCCTGGATCGAACTGGGCACGATCCAGGTCTTGTTGTGCACGCGGGTGACGACCTCGAACTCGCCTTGCGGCGTGGGCCAGGACGGCTTGCCGAGCCCAACCGGGTAGGCCGCGACCAGTTTGCCTGCGTCGAATTCGAACAGCATGCGCTGGGGAATGTTGATGACGATGCCGTCGGCGAGCAGCCGCGGGACGATGTGCGGATTGTCGATGCGCAGGCGCTGGCCGGGGTGGATGGTCGCACTGTAGGGGATCGCGTTCTGCTTGGCCAGCAGCTCCGGCGGCACGCCGAAGCGGGCACCGATGGCGATCAGGAAATCCCCCGGACGAATGGTGTACTCGAACGTGCCGCCCGCAATCTGCCGGGAAAGCGGTGGCGGCCATTCGTCTGCAAGGGACGAGAGGCTGAAGCCGGCCAGCAGGCACGCCGAAACGAGGCGGCGCGCGCGGGCGGTCATCGGGGGCATGTCCCTTGCAGGGCGCGCGATCACTGGACCGGCATCGGCTTGTTGTCGTTGAGATTGAGCCAGCCCTTGGCGATGCGGTAGACGAACCAGACGCAAGCCACCCCCCACACCAGCCAGCCGATGAGGATGATCCAGGTGGCGGCGCCGACGACGAGCCACAGCAGGCCCCACCAGAACGTCCTGATCTGCCAGCCGAAGTGGCTTTCCAGCCAGGTGCCCCGGGCGTCCTCGCGCTTATAGACTCGGCACGAATTATCCGTGAACTTTAAGGTGTGGAAAGTGTCTCAT
>DAOMWT010000023.1:0-27016 GCA_035436705.1 Thiobacillus sp.
CAGGCTGCAGTTGGTCCCGCCGAATCCGAAGGAGTTGCTTAGCACCCGGCGCGGCCACTGCGAGGGGGCGCGATTCGTAGGGGGCGGCGCCCGCCAGGATGGGCCGCGCCGCGATCCAGTTGTCGAGCCCCGGGCCGATCAGGCCGATGCCGTCGAGGTGGGCGGTGAGCTTCATTGCGCGCGCCCCAGGATCAGGCTGCAGTTGGTCCCGCCGAATCCGAAGGAGTTGCTTAGCACCCGGCGCGGCGCATCCTCGCGGTTGGCGGTCAGGTACTGGATGGGAGTGCCCGGATCGACGCGACGCGTGTTGATCCCGCCCGGCAGAAAACCGTGTTGCAGCGCCAGCGCACTGATGACAGCCTCCAGACCGCCGGCCGCGCCCAGGGTGTGGCCGGTCGCGCCCTTGGTCGAACTGCACGGCACCTGGCTGCCGAACAGCGCGGTCACCGCCCTGCCCTCGGCCGCATCGTTGCTCGGCGTCGCGGTGCCGTGCAGATTGATGTAGTCGATGTCGGCAGGCTGCAGGCCCGCAGTCTTGAGTGCGGCTTCCATCGCCATGCGCGCGCCCAGGCCCTCCGGGTGAGGCGACGACATGTGGTGGGCGTCGCTCGATTCACCCGCGCCCAGCAGCAGCACGGCGTCGGCATCGAGGCTGGCGGCCGGGCGCTCCAGCAGGATGAAGGCCGCCGCCTCGCCGATGGAGAGGCCGTTGCGATCCACGTCGTAGGGGCGGCAGGGTTCGGGCGAGAGCAGCTCCAGCGAATTGAAGCCATACAGGGTGGTCAGGCACAGCGAGTCGACGCCGCCGACAATGGCGGCGTCGATCACGCCGGCCGCGATCATCCGTGCCGCCGAGGCGAACACCTTGGCGCTCGACGAGCAGGCGGTGGAGACCACCACGGCCGGGCCTTCCAGATTGAAAGAGGTGCGCACGAAGTCGGCTACCGAATATGTGTTGTGCGTGGTGCGATAGTGGAAATCGTCCGGCAGCGCGCCGCTCGCCGGGTCGCGGCGGCGATAGGCCTGCTCGGTCTGCAGGATGCCGGAGGTGCTGGTGCCGAGCAGCACGCCGATCCGCCGCCGGCCGTAGCGGACGGCAGCGGCGCCGATCGCGGCATCGAAGCCGTCCTGGCGCAGACCCAGCAGGGCGAGGCGGTTGTTGCGGCACTCGTATTCGGCGAGGCTCGCCGGCAAAGACGCCTCGTCGATGCCGGCCACTTCGCCGATGTACGTTGGCAGGTCGGTCACCGTCTCGAAGGCGCAGGGTGCCAAACCGCCCTTTTGCGCACGTAAGGCAGCCAGCGTCGCCTCCAGGCCGTGGCCAAGGCTGCTTGCAGCGGTGAAATGGGAAAGCCAGAGCGAATTCAACAAGTCAACCCATCCAGATGTCGTGCGTTTTTAATAAATTCCACAGGCCGCTTTCCTTCAAATCCGGCCGGGTGTTGGCGCTGCGCAGGCATGGTGGCGCAATGACAGCCAGGCCGCCACTCCCCCCAGCATAAGGCCGCCCCACACGTCTACCGCCACATGCTGGCGGGTGGCGAGGGCGGAATAAATGATGCCGATACACCACATCCAGTTGAACAGCCGACTCCACCGCGGCGCGCCGAATCGGCGCAGCAGGTGATCCAGCCAGATACCCGAAAAAATGGCCGTAGCGACATGCAGCGAAGGAAAGGCATTGCCTGCGGCATCGACGTTTTTAAGAAAAGCCACTTCAGGATATCGGGTCCAGTCAATATCGGCTGCGGGAACCGCGGTGGGCCAGAAGTAAAAAGCAAGCAGCCCCACCAGGCAGGTTGCGGCCATCGCCATACCATAACGATAGAGTTCGCGTCGCGTCGCGAGCAATGCCGGCGGCAGGGAAACATACGCCCACAATGAGACATACAGCGACATCGCCCACGGCTGAAAACTGATCATCCGATCCAGCCAGGTAAAGGGCATCACGGTGGTCGGGTAGGCCGGGGTTTTGAGCACATAGAAATACGCCACGAAAAACAGGCCGATAAAAAGCGGCGTTCCTATCCCTTTCAGAATCCCATGCTGGGTGATGACCGCGGCAATCTGTCGGTACCAGGGCGCTTGCTGACCATCTTTCAAGGCCAGGTCTCCGGGCTGCGGCAGTGCCGACTCATGCGGTATGTGCCGGTCATGAACGGGCGTCCCGCAAGCTGACAAAACGCAGCCCGGCAGCCGCCGCCGACTCCAGCACAGCTGGCAGCACCTCGAGAATGACCGGAATGCCACGGTGCGACCGTGCTGCATTGCCATCGTGCAACAGCAAAATAGCGCCCTCCCGCAGCCCACGCAATAGTGCATGCTTGACCCGCTCGGCGTCACCGATGCGGGTGTCGAAACCCCGCGCCGACCAGCTGGCGAGCGTCAAGCCGAGTCGCGCCAGCACGGGGTCGAGAAAAGGATTGCGCAAGCCGGCAGGGGCACGGAAAAACATGGGGCGCTGACCGGTAATCTGGCCGAGGGTGCTTTGTGCGGCTTGCAACTCGCGCATGAAACCACGCGGGCCCAACAGGGAAAAATAATGGCGGTGGTGCTGGCTGTGGTTTTCCACGGCATGGCCACGGCGCACGATTTCCCGGCATAAATCCGGATAGCGTGCCGCTTTTTCGCCCACACAGAAAAAGGTGGCTCGTGCGGCATATCGATCCAGAATATCCAGCACCTGCGGGGTGACGAGGGGGTCGGGGCCATCGTCGATCGTCAGGGTGATTTCATGTCTGGCCGTGGCGGCGGCGGGTAGCCGTGTCCAGTTCGGTCCCAGCCAGTTGCTGCGCGGCCACAGGCTGACGGCGGTCAGCAACAGGTGATTCACCACCACGGCGCCCAACGCCCAACGCCATTGCGTGGGGTCGGCGATCACGGCCACCAACGCCAGCCCATGCAGCGCGATGGATGCGCGGATCAACAGGGTGGGTTGCCAGGCTGGGTCACGCATGACTGGATCCCGCATCGGATTGCCGGGCAAAAATCGCCGCATAAATCAACGCCAGGATGACGCCCGGCGCGACGGTCACGCCCATCGCCTGCAAGATGGATACGTTGGAAAACGCAAGCAGCCCAAAACCTATGATGGTGGTTAGGTTGGCAAACAGCATCGAGGCAAGCGTGCGCGGCAGGATGGGCGTGCGCGGATCGGGCCGATCAAAAAACAGGGCGTAATTGGAGCCCACTGCGACCACCAGCAACAAACCCACCAGATGCAGAATGATCATTTGTTGGCCAAATACGCTTAATCCCGCGGTGATGGTCATGACCGCAGCGGCCAGCGGCACGATGATGCGCAGCACACGCGTGGGCGAGCGAAAAACCACGAACAGCAAGCCGATAATGGCGACCAGCCCGCCGAGCGACAGCACGATGGCTTCATGCAGGTAGCCGGAATACAGACGATCCGATTCGGCTTTCATGTCTACAAACAGCACACCCGGGATCGTGCTCAAGGCAGCGCGAATAGGATCGGCGTCGATGCTGCCCCCCTCGGGCGCGGTCAGCGGCAATAAGGCACGCCATTGCCCCCGTTGCTGGATGAGCAAGGCATCGACCGCCATCGCCATCGAGGTCTGCTGCAGGTCGCTTGCCTGCAGCAAAGGCTGGCTGCGCGCAGTAGCGGCGTCGGCCAGAAACGGCGTAAACAGTTGCGCGCGCACCGGCAGGCCTTGAACCGCTTGCGCTAGGCGTCCTTCCAGAATGGGGCGGGAAGGGAGGCTGTCCTGGCGGGCGCGTTGCGTGGCCAAGCTGGGAAGATAACGGCTGGGGCTTTCGAATCCGGCGAGTCGACCTTGCTCGACTTGCGTTTGCAGCAGCGTGGAAACGCGCTCGGAGGCAAGCAATACGGATTCCTGGGTCGTCCCGGATACGACGACCAGGTAGCGCACATCCGGCGCGCCCATATCGGCGCGCAAACGGGTATCGCGTTCCACATCGGCTTGCGACACCGGACTGAGCGACGCGATTGTGTCGTTCCACAAACTGGCACGGTTAGCGACCACGATGGCGCAGGCCACCAGCACCACGATCGCCGCAGGCCAGCGCAGCACTGCAGCTCGGTGTACGACACGAGACAGGGCGAGACCGATGCCCGACACATCATGAATATGGAAGTTTGCGGGCAGCAGAGAAGGCAGGACGAAGCGCGTCACCGTTGCGGCCGTGACCAGCCCGGCAATAGCATACAAGCCGAGTTGTGCCAACCCGGGAAAGCCGGACAGCAGCAGCGAAGCAAACCCGGCTATCGAAGTCAGCACGCCGAGACGAATGGTGGGCCAATAGCACTTGATCCAGCTTTGATGATCCGCGCGGTTCCGTTCCGATTGCACAAACAGGTAGATTGAATAATCCACGGCTTCGCCGATCAGGGCGGTGCCAAATCCCAGGGTGATGCCGTGCACCGCGCCAAAGCCCAGGCTGACCGCCGCAATGCCCGCCAGCACACCGCTGATGACGGGCAACAAGCCCAATGCCAGGGCGCTGAAGGAACGATAAACGAGCAATAGCAGGGTTGCGATGAGTGCAAGGCTGATGACGGACAGCCGGGAGACCTGTGTCTTGATGGTGTCGCGCGACGTCACCGAAAACACGCCGGGACCGGTCATCGCCAGTTGGGCGGAGGCGGTTGCGCTGGCTGCCTGCTCGAACGCCTGCCGAATGGCGGCCATGGCGTGTTGCTGGGCGTCGGTGTCGCTTCCCGCGGCGCGCGTTTGCAGCAGCATCAAGGCGCGCGTGCCATCGCGCGATGCCCATGCCCCCTCCACCAGCTTCGGCTGGCTGCCGCTGTCGAGCTGCTCGAGCAATTGCACCATTTCCCCGGTCGGGTCGCGCGGCAGGAGGGATTTGACCAGCAACCCGGCAGGCGAGGCCAGTAGATCGATACTGTCGCTCAAGGCGGCATGCAGACCGTCCACGCTGAAGCGTTCAGGCGTCACTGCCGGGCTCAACAGGTAACGATTGTCGAACAGGTAAGCACGGTCGCGCTCGGTGTTGACGGGCTCGCCGTTATTGACGCTGACAAACGTGGGGTCGGCGCGCAGACGCTGGGCGATCTGCTGGGAAAGCCGGGCGCGGGTGGGTGCGTCGGCGCCTTCGATGCCCACGAGAATCAGGCGCGAGGCGAGACCGTCGCTAAGTTGATCCATCAGCAGTTGCTGCTCGGGCGTGGGGCTGCGCGGCAAGAATGCCGACAGGTCGGTGGTGAAGTGGGTGCGGCTGATGATCCCGGCACAGGCCAGCAAGAAAATCAGCCACAGCACGATGGCGGCGATGCCACGGCGGCGCGTATGGGTCATTGCGGCGACGTCCGCTTTTCGATGATCATCAAGGAACGGTCGCCATCAGCCTGGAGAATCTCGACGCTGCGCACCACGTCCTTTGTCCCCTCCATCCGGATGCGCGCGATGACGGCGCCGACCTTGGGATCGAGCGGGGTGAGCACCAGCGTCCAGCGTTCAGTGCTGCCGTCCAGGGCCAGATGGTAGACCCGTTCCAGGGCCTTGCGGTCGCCGGCCAGGGTGGCGCGAATGCTCTCGATCATGCCGGCCACCTCCGGGTAGTCCTTGAGTTGCAGCACATGTTTGCGGCGGCCGCGTTCAAGGGTGAGGGTGTCGCCGTCGAGCACCATGGTCTCGGGCCGTGGTTTCAGGGTGCGTTTTTCCAGGCGGGCCGGCGCGATGAACAGCAGTTCGCCGGAAGACTCGACGGGCTGCTCGAGGATGGCAAGGTATTTTTTCTCGGTGAAGGTGGCCGCGCCTTGCGGGCTCTTCGCCAGACCGGCCATGAACTGGGCGATACTCAGCGGTGCGGCCTGAACGAGGGGGCTGGCCAGCAGCGCCAGCCAGACCAGGGCACACAGCCGAAAGCGGGGTCGCGTGAGTCGGGTCATGTTAGCCGGCATCCTTGGGGCGCCAGAAATCGAAGAAGTTGAACCAGTTGTAGGGTGCGGCGCGGCAATGGCGTTCCAGGCAGGCGGCGTAGGCCGCCACGGCAGACTGGATGGCGGCATCGCGGCCGGTCCGTTCGACATTGCTGAAATCGGCCAGCCGCTCGAAGTGGATGACGTAGCGGTTGCCGCCCAGGTAGAGCCCGCTCATGAACAGCACCGGACGCTTCAGCATGGCGGCCAGGCGCATGGGGCCGAGCGGGAATTCGGCAGCCGCGCCCAGGAAGGGAACGCGCAGGGTCGGATCGCCGCCGAGGGTGCGGTCGCCCAGCACGCCGAGGGCCATGCCCTCGTCGAGGCTGGCCTGCACCCGCAGCATCGAGTCGAGCTGCCCCAAGGGGATGATGTCCTGCACTGCAGTCGGGTTGATCGCGGCCAGCGCGGCATTGAGCTTGCGGGCGTTTTCCTCGTACATGACCATGGCCACCCTGAGGCCGGGCTGGCGGCGGCCGATGGCGCGCACCACCTCGAAGCTGCCCATGTGCGCGCCCATCAGGAAAGCGCCGCGCCCGGCGGCCAGCACCTCCTGGATGACATCCTCGCCCTGCACCTCCACCCGAAACAGGTCGAAGCGCCCATTGAGCAGAAAGAGCCGGTCGTGGATGGTGGAGGCAAAGCTGTGGAAGTGCCGAAACAGGTCGGAGAATCCGGGTTCCCGATCCAGTGCCCGGCGCAGATAGGCGCGGGAAGCGGCCTTGGCGGCAGGCGCGAAAAGCAGAAAGTAGAGGCTGATGCCGGACAGGACGAACCGGGCGGGGGCACGACCCAGGCGCAGGGAGATCCAGCTCATCAGGCGCAGCATGGTCCAATTGCTGCGCTCCGGACGCCGGACCCACTCCGCTTGCTGCGAGGCATGGCGCGCACTCTCCGGTGCCGGGGCGTTCATGCCTGAGGCATCTGCGAAAAAACAACGGCACCGCTCGCCACGCTGCGCTCGCCGCCATGGATATCAAGACAGCGGATCTCGAAGCGGAAGCCGCCGGAAGGCGCGTCGGCATAATGCAGGGTAAGCGCCCCACCGGGCAGAACCGGGCTATGGAATTTCGCCGACTTGAGTTGCGCCAAGCCATGCATTCCAGGCATGCCCTGCCGCGTCGCCAGGGCATGCAGCGCCGCGTCGAGCAAAACGACACCGGGGAGGATGGGGCGACCGGGGAAGTGCCCGGCATAGGCCGGGTGGTCGACGGGGGTGGGCAAGGGGATGGCGTGTTCGCTCATGCCGACGTCCCGGTTGCAGCCTGGGCCTGCAGAGTGCCCAGCAGATCCTGCGCGATCTGGCTGGGGAGCTTGCCGGTGGCGTTGCGCGGCAGGGCATCGACGAACAGCAGGGGACGCGGCAGAAAGACGGGGTCGATACGCTCGCGCAGGGCTTGGTTCAGGGCTGCCGGGGTGAGCCCGGGGGCGACCACCAGTGCGCCAAGGCGGCCGATTCCATCCGGGCCGTCCTCCCTGGGCAGCAGAAAGACGCCATCCTGTACGCCCGGGATGGCGTTCAACTGATGGTTGAGATAAGCGAGCGAGGTGCGCTTGCCGGCGATATTGACCAGGTCGGCATGCCGGCCATACAGCAGGAAAGTGGTCGAAACCGGGCCATCGCCGACGAGTTCGATGACATCGGCGAGTCGGGTCGGTCTGTCAATATGCCCGCCCTCGGCCCAAAGCGTTTGTCCTTCGCGGCGCAGACTGACACCTAGCAGGGTTTGCCATGTGGCGCCGGCCGTAGTGCGCCGGGAGGCGAGTTGCCCGGTTTCGGTACAGCCGTAAATCTCGTGGAGCGGCGCGCCGAAACGGGATTCGACTTCCCTAGCCAGGTCCTGCGACAGCGGGGCGGTGGCCGAAAGGATTTGGTCGACCGCCGGCAGCGTAGCCTGATCCATGAGCAGGGCGCGCAGGTGGTAGGGGGTGGTGACCAGCAGGCGGGGGCGCGGCAGGTTCTCCAGCGCGGCGCAGATGTCCGCCGGGTAGAAGGGGCGGCCGGCATGCAGCGCGGCGCCGCTTTGCAGCGGAAGAAGGACTGTGGACTCCAGGCCGTACATGTGCTGGGGCGGGGTGGTGCCAAGGATGGCATGGGCGGTGCCGATGTCCAGACGTTCCGCCTCCGCCCGCACATTGCGCACCAGGCTGCCCCAGCGCTTGGCATGGGGTACCGGCGCGCCGGTGGAGCCGGAGGTGAAGACCTGGGCAATCAACTGCATGCAATCGATGCAAGGAATCGCCGGGGCGGACGCGAACGGCGGCATCTGTTCGGGATAGCGAAAAGTGGGCAGTTCAACACTGCTCCCGTCCTGATCGACGATGCAGAAGACATCCGGAGCGATAGCCTGCATCTGCCGAACCATCTCCGGAATGTGCGTGGAGGGAAGCAGGCTGATCCGGCCGCTGACGATGCACGCCGCCAGAGCCACTGTGAAGCGGTAGCGGTCGCCGCACAGGTTGAGTACATGCCGTCCCGGGGGCAACTGGCCGACGACGTGCCCGACCTCGCCCAGGAACTGTCTGA
Organism: Thiobacillus sp.; assembly: GCA_035436705.1. Lineage (GTDB taxonomy): Bacteria > Pseudomonadota > Gammaproteobacteria > Burkholderiales > Thiobacillaceae > Thiobacillus. The sequence goes on from DAOMWT010000023.1 coordinate 8,454, forward strand.
CGCTTACCGGTGTGCTGCCGCGCCAGGCCATGACGTCTTCGAGACGGCGATGGGTGATGAGTGGCAGGGTCGACATGGGCGACAAGCAGGCCGCCTAACAGGCGGGAGGGGAAACGCCCGGGCGCGCAGCTGGCGTTTTCCAGTAGGCACGTGCGCCATCCATAATGCTGTGTTTTTTCTGATGCGGCAGCTTGCGCAGGCGAATCCTGTATTCGACGACAAACATCAGCATGACCAGTGGGAAGGAGAGGAAGTTGGCGAAAACCGACCAAACCTCGATGCTGGCCAAGAAGAACAGGGCGCAGGAGACCAGGCTGACCGCCAGAAGGAACAGCGTCCACGCCAGCGTGACCTGGCGCGAATAACGGGCTTCCTCAGACGTGAGGCTGCCATGTACTACTTCGGCAAAACGGGTGCACAAGGGTTGCCGTCCGCGTGCCAGGGTAACGCCGAACGCGGCAGCCAGCATGGCATAGGTGGCGGCGTGCTGCAGGAAATAAACCCAGCTGAAATTTCGTTCCAGCGCCTCCCAGAACCCCCACAACAACCCGGCCACGATTGCCCACAGGAGCAGCATGGCCAGCTTCATGGGCAAACGCCAGGTGAGTCCAAGCAGGATGGCGAGGGAAGGCGCCAAGGAAACGGCCACACCCAGAGACGGGAAAGTGGTGGCCGCCGACGTGGCCGCGCTGTAATGCGCCAGAACGGAATAAGCAACACCCGCCGCGGCGATGACGATCCAGCGCGCCACGCGTCCCGGGGTCAAGCTCATTTTGTCCTGTTTGCCGCAATGTGCCGAGCCAGGTTGGCAAGGGAACTGAAGATGCCGACATTGTCGGCATTGTCGGCACGCAGCTGAAATCCGAAATGCTTGGAAACCACCAAAGCCACTTCCAGGATGTCGATGGAATCCAGTCCGAGTCCCTCGCCGTAGAGAGGGGCATCGGCTTGGATCTCATCCGGGTTGATGTCGAGGTTGAGGGCAGAAACAATGAGTCCAGCGACTTCGTTTTGTAATTCCTGGTTGGCTTCAGACATTGGCGGCTTCACAACAATAAATGACAGGGCACCCCGAGGGTATCGGGGCGGCACCCATTATATTCGGTAAGCAGTCCGATTGATGCCCGCCCTGTACGGCTTGCGGTGCACCATAAGTAACGTCGGTGGCTGGGTCAGCGGGCGCTCCCCTGGATGCGGCCTGCACCCTGTATAAGCGCAACCCCATTCTTATTCGCCCCCGAATGCGACGCGTGTACAGGATGAGGCCGGGAAAATCCTTCTGGAAATATCCTTGAAGACTTGTTATTATTCTCGCTTTTCCCCGTTAACTAGTGAAGCTTCCTAGGAAGCCATCCTCAGATGCCCCACGTCAAAGTCAAAGAAAATGAGCCGTTTGATGTCGCCCTGCGCCGCTTCAAGCGTTCCATCGAAAAAGTCGGCCTGTTGACCGAACTGCGCGCCCGCGAGTTCTACGAGAAGCCCACCGCCGAGCGCAAGCGCAAGCTCGCCGCCGCCGTCAAGCGCCAGAGCAAGCGCCTGCGCGGCCAGCAACTCCCCCCCAAGATGTACTGATTCTGCGTTCACGCAGAACCGCGTCCCGCCATGTCGCTCAAGGCACGCATTACTGACGACATGAAAGCAGCCATGCGCGCCCGGGAAGCGGCGCGCCTCGGTACGATTCGCCTGCTGCTCGCTGCGATCAAGCAGAAAGAAGTTGATGAACGCATCGAACTGGACGATGCGCAGGTCGGCAGCATCGTAGAAAAACTCATCAAGCAGCGCAAGGATTCGATCGGCCAGTTTCAGGCTGCCGGCCGGGACGACCTGGTGGCGGCCGAACAGGCCGAACTCGTTGTCCTGCAAGACTATCTGCCCGAGCAGCTCTCGGCCGCCGAGGTCGAGGCCGAAGTCGCGGCGGCCATTGCCGAATCCGGCGCAGCCAGCGCCAAGGATATGGGCAAGGTCATGGGCCTGCTGAAGCCTCGCCTCGCCGGCCGTGCCGACATGGGGCAGGTTTCCGCACTGATCAAGGCCCGCCTCGCGGGCTGAGCGCCACCCGGCGCCCGCCCGGGTTTATCATGCTGCAACCATGATCCCGCGCGATTTCATCGACACCCTGCTTGCCCGCGTCGACATCGTCGACGTCATCGATCGGCGCGTGCCGCTGAAGAAAGCTGGGCAGAACTACCAGGCCTGCTGCCCCTTTCACAGCGAAAAAACACCCTCCTTCACGGTCAGCCCGACCAAGCAGTTCTACCACTGCTTCGGCTGCGGCGCACACGGCACCGCGCTCGGTTTCCTGATGGAATACGAGCACATGAGCTTTCCCGACGCAGTCGGGGCGCTGGCCCAGGACGTGGGCCTGCCGGTGCCGGAATCCGGCGAACCCGACCGGCCCAAGCCGCCGCCGGCACTGTGGGACGCGCTGGAGCAGGCCGCGCAGTTCTATAAAAAACAGTTGAAGCAGACGCCGCATGCCATCGACTATTTGAAACAACGCGGACTGACCGGCGCCATCGCCGCCCGCTACGGCATCGGTTACGCGCCGGATGGATGGTCCCCGCTGAAACAGGTTTTTGCCGATTACACGGCGGACGCCCTCGCGGCCTCCGGCCTGGTCATCGATGGCGACAATCGGCGCTACGACCGCTTCCGCGACCGCATCATGTTCCCCATCAAGAACATCAAGGGCCAGATCGTCGGCTTCGGCGGCCGGGTACTCGGCCAGGGGGAGCCGAAATACCTCAATTCGCCGGAAACCCCGCTGTTCCATAAAGGCTCGGAGCTTTACGGTCTGTTCGAAGCGCGCGCCGCGATCAAGGCTGCCGGCCGCGCCATCGTGGTCGAAGGCTACATGGACGTAGTCGCGCTGGCCCAGCACGGCGTGGAGTTTGCCGTGGCCGCGCTGGGTACCGCCACCACGCCGATTCATGTGCGCACCCTGCTGCGCCACACCGATCGTCTGATCTATGCCTTTGATGGCGACAAGGCCGGGCGCAAGGCCGCCTGGCGCGCACTGGAAAACTCGCTGGAAGCGTTGCAGGACGGCAAGGAAGTCAGCTTCCTGTTCCTGCCCGAAGGCGAAGATCCCGATAGTTATATCCGCACCCGCGGCCAGGCCGCATTTTTGCAATTGCTGGACACCGACACCTTGCCGCTCTCGGCTTTTCTGGTGCGCGAGCTTTCGCGTGACCGCAAGCTCGACACCCAGGAAGGGCGGGCCGCCTTGTTCAAGGATGCCAAACCGCTGCTGGAAAAGATCGCCGCGCCGCTGCTGGCCCGCCTGATCCAGCGACACATTGCCGAGCTGACGCATTTGCAGGCTGATGACCTCGGTTTGATGGGGATCAGGCCCGGCGTTCCCCGGCGCATCTCCCCGCGCCCGCAACGCCGTCCGGCACCATCGCGCGTGCGCAGCTTGGCTCGTACGCTGCTGATGAACCCGCAGCGTGCGGCCGAAGTCGACCCCTGCTGGCTGGATGCGAACGACCCGCTAAGCAGCCGCATGAGCGAATTGATGGCTTGGCTCCACGAGGTTGGCCCACTCAAACCGCAGACGCTCTGCGAAACCGCCAAAGGCAGCGCGCTGCAACCTCTCGTCGATGAACTGATGACGGATTTGCTCGACAAAGATGATAGCTGGGACTGGAACGCGGAGTTCGACGGCGCAGTCAAACAGTTGCGCGATGACTGGCAGCGCCGCCGCTGGCAGGAGCTTGCCGCGCGGCCGTTGAGCAGTTTAAGCGCCGGCGAACGGCTGGAGTTGACCGAACTGGCACGATACTAGCTTAACAGAAACGTCAAGACAAGGTCCCGGCTTACGGTATAATTGCCGGTTTTTTAAACGATTTTTTTCTGCATGCGCATTTTGCGTGGGCAGAACCTGAGCGGAGACAAGCCTGTGGCTGTACGTGGAAGAAAACCAGGCGGTGGCGCCAAAAAAACCGAAGCGCTGCTCCCCTTGAAAGAGCTGACGCCGGTAGAAGCCGAGGCGCGTCGCACCCAGCTGAAGAACCTTATTATCCTGGGCAAGGAACGGGGTTTCCTGACCTACGCCGAAATCAACGACCACTTGCCCGACGAAGTGCTGGACGCCGACCAGATCGAAGGCGTGATCAGCATGATCAACGATATGGGCATCCAGGTCTACGATGAGGCGCCGGATGCCGAAACCCTGCTGATGCAGGAAGCCGCTCCCGCCGTCGCCGACGAAGACGTGGTGGCCGAGGCCGAGCAGGCGCTGACTACGGTCGATTCCGAATTCGGCCGCACCACCGACCCGGTGCGCATGTACATGCGTGAAATGGGTTCGGTCGACCTGCTTACCCGCGAGGGCGAAATCGAGATCGCCAAGCGCATCGAGGAAGGTCTGCGTCACATGGTGCAGGCGATTTCGTCGTGCCCCCTCACCATCCAGCAGATTCTGGACATGGCGGCGCAGGTCGAAAAGGACGAGATGCGCATCGACGAACTGATCGACGGTTTTGTCGAAGTGGAAACCGCAGCCGCAGCAACCGAGGAAGCGGTGGAAACCGAAGACTCCGACACTGACGAGGACGACGAAGACGCCAGCGCAGCGGTCGCCGCCGCCAACCTGGCGCAGTTGAAAGCCGAGGCGCTTGCACAGTTCGACTTCATCCGCAAGGCCTACAAGAAAGCGCAGGCCGCCCATGCCAAATTCGGCCTCGGCAGCCCGCAGCACATGAAGGCCCAAACCGAAGTAACCGAATTGCTGATGGCGATCCGCTTTTCGGTGCGCCAGGTCGACGGCCTGTGCGAACAGATCCGCAATGCGGTGGAAGAGGTACGCTCGCACGAACGCAAGATCATGGAATTCTGCGTCACCCGCTCGGGCATGCCGCGCCCGCACTTCATCAAGGCCTTCCCCGGCAACGAAACCAACCTGGCCTGGCTGGACAAGGAAATCGCCGCCAAGAAGGCCTACTGCTCGACGCTCGCCAAAGTGCAGTACGAGGTCAAGGCACACCAGGAAGCGCTGATCGCGATGCAGGACCGCGTCGGCCTGCCGATCAAGAACCTGAAGGACATCAACAAGCAGATGTCCACCGGCGAGGCCAAGGCACGCCGCGCCAAGCGCGAGATGATCGAGGCCAACCTGCGCCTGGTAATTTCAATCGCCAAGAAGTACACCAACCGCGGCCTGCAGTTCCTCGACCTGATCCAGGAAGGCAACATCGGCCTGATGAAGGCGGTCGACAAGTTCGAATACCGCCGCGGCTACAAGTTCTCGACCTACGCGACCTGGTGGATCCGCCAGGCGATCACCCGCTCGATCGCTGACCAGGCGCGCACCATCCGTATCCCGGTGCACATGATCGAAACCATCAACAAGATGAACCGCATCAGCCGCCAGATCCTGCAGGAAACCGGCATCGAGCCTGATCCGGCAACGCTGGCGCTGAAGATGGAAATGCCGGAAGACAAGATCCGCAAGATCATGAAAATCGCCAAGGAACCGATTTCGATGGAGACGCCGATCGGCGACGACGAGGATTCGCACCTGGGTGACTTCATCGAGGATTCCAGCACGCTGTCGCCCGACGATTCCGCGATCTACGCCAACCTGCGCGACGCCACCCGCGAAGTGCTGGACAGTCTGACCTCGCGCGAAGCCAAGGTATTGCGCATGCGTTTCGGCATCGAAATGAATACCGACCACACGCTCGAAGAAGTCGGCAAGCAGTTCGACGTGACGCGCGAGCGGATTCGCCAGATCGAGGCCAAGGCATTGCGCAAGCTGCGCCATCCGACCCGTTCCGAAAAGCTGAAAAGCTTTGTCGGCAGCGGCGAACAGTAAGCCCTGCCCCGCCCACGCGGGGCTTTACGTTTTCGGGTCTGTAGCTCAGCTGGTTAGAGCAGGGGACTCATAATCCCTTGGTCCACGGTTCAAGTCCGTGCAGACCCACCATAAAAACATAGGGTTAGCGTAGCCTTTCCCTGTGCCACAGATAGCTGTGTCAACTGCGTTCCAAGTGAGGCGCAGAAAATGGCATCTATCCGAAAGCTTCCATCCGGGAAGTGGAACGTAAGAGTTACCCGTAAGGGTTTTCCCCTTCAAACAAAATCCTTCCTAAACAAGATTGATGCTGACCGATGGGCACGCACCATCGAAGGGGAAATGGACAGGGGCAGCTTTGTCTGCCGTAGTGAGGCCGAAGCAACTACCCTAGCCCAAGCCCTTGAACGGTATAAAAGGGAAGTCACCCCAAAGAAGAAAGGGGCAAGCCGTGAGGTTGACCGCATTGGGGTATGGCTTCGGTCTGACCTGGCTAAACGAAGCTTGGCATCCCTGAAGGGTGCCGACTTCGCCACCTATCGGGACAAGCGTTTAGCTGTAGTTGCATCCAATACGGTCAGGCTAGAACTGGCTATCGTTAGCCATCTGTTCACTATAGCGGCTCAGGAATGGGGGCTGCCTTTATCCAACCCAATTCAATATATCAGGAAACCCAAGGGCAGCAATGCCCGTACCCGTAGGTTTGAAGGTGATGAGGAACAGCGGCTAATGGCTGCTTGCTCAAAGCATCCCTACCTATCCCGAATGATTGTCTTGGCTTTGGAAACAGGCATGAGACGAAGTGAGATTGTTTTCCTCACATGGTCTGAGATTTCCGGGTCGGTCATAGAAAAGAAGGACAGCAAAAACGGGGAAGCCCGAACCATTCCCCTTACGCAAAAGGCTAAGGCTGCATTAGGTGATAGGGGTATTGGTCGCCTGTTCCCAACATTTCCCCGCAAGGCATGGGAGTTGGCTTTAAAGAAAGCTGGCCTGCTGGATTTCACCTTCCATGATCTGAGGCACGAAGCGGTATCCCGTTTGTTTGAGCGGGGGCTAAATCAATTTGAAGTGGCTGCCGTCTCAGGGCACCGAACTATGCAAATGCTGAGTCGTTACACGCATTTACGCCCTACTGACTTGCTACAGAAGATGGAAGTTGGCGGAAGATAGCCGCATTTTCACAGAAGATAGGGGGTGAAATGACTTTTCAGCCCCTTCCCCACATAAGAAGCCCTATTCATGCGGGTTTGCGGGATAGGCGGAAACTATTTGTTATTAGTTATCAATGTTGTATCGTGGAAACGAAAAATAATGCTTGACACGATACGAATAGTCGTGTAAGATGTTGGGTTGCTGTTTTTATATACAGCATTATTAGACTTATCAGGAGTACGAAGCATAACAAACTATTTATAAGGTCGTCAATACCCATGAGCAAATATCTTCAATTCGATGAAAACGGTCTTCCCGTTGATTCATTCTCACAGCCCAAAGCAGCAGCAGATTCGATCTTCAAAACCCACGAAGTTAAGCAAGAAAATCGCCACGATTCCCGGGGTGCAACGACTGCAAAAGCTGTTGGGCTAACCCTGCAGCTTCACGCTATCCGCCACCAAGGAAGCGATAGCGGGGAGCCGGACTGGCAAGGCATGTTGCTTCAAGCCAAGACGGGACGGGCGAAGTGGGAAATTCGCGCAGCCCGTGAAGCGTGGCAAGACGAACAACGAACCAAAGCCGTTATGCAGGTGATGGCCGAACAGGATGCCCACAATCAGGAAGTCATCCAGCGCCCTAACCGAAACAAAGAGTTTTACGACGACCTTCGTATGAACGACCCCCGTGCTTATTGGAGCGTTCCCGTACAGCGCCAGATGAAAACCGACAGAGCAAACATGGGGCTAGCGTTCCACCTCAAAAACAGGAATGCGAAGTGAACGAAGAACTTCTAGTTCCCTTGATTCGCCTACTAGTTGAACGGCACGGGCAAAGGGAAATAGCCCAGGAATTAAACGAGCGGGAACTGTGGCGGCCTGATGGGGAAAGATGGAACCAAGCGGCCGTTTCGCGTTTCATGAAGCAGCACAACATAACCCCACAATACACCTTCAAGGTTTTTCCCGAATATGAAAAAACAAAAAACTACCCCTAGTTATGCGGCTTTGGCCGAAAAGGAACGGATGAAAGATTTCATGGCCTATCGCCCTGATAGGAAGGCCATGGCTGAACTTAAAAAAATTCTGGACGCCTACCATGCCCCCGAAATTGCAAGTGATAGCGGTGCCCTTAAAAGCCCGCTGGGAAACATCAAGCCATGAGCTACGACAAGTTCAGAAAGCGAAGTGACGCCTATATCCCGGCCATGAATCAAATGGCAGGGGAAATTTTAATTCGGGAAAATTTGCTACCGATCTTCTTCCAGACCCCAACGAAGGTGGAAGACATGCGCCAAGGAATCGACATGCATGTGGTGACGGACAAATTGACCTTGGCCTATCGCACAAGGAGCCACCGTTACAGCTACTTTTACAAGGCTGCATTCACCCTTCGCAACCCCAACGAACTGGACAAGGTTTTGGCTGGCACGTATGCCGCCTATCTTCTTTATGCCTTGGAGCACCCGACTAATCCGGGGGAACTTGAAAGCGGCATTTTGATTGATATGCGTGAAGTTGGGTGGCAGCTTAAAGAGTATCCGCACTTGATCGAACAGGCCAGCAAGCATAACGAGCTGATCGAATTTGAGTATGCAGCCTTCCCTTTTCCGATAGTGGTCGGAATGTCAGACCTTACGCATTCCGATCTAACCGGATGGGATGACGTGCAAGATTTGGTAAACGCTCTTACAACGGGCGACAGCTATTCAGAACATGAGGTGATGCAATGAACGAAGACCACCTATATCTGCTTGATGCTGCCCGGTTCAATAAGAGGGCTGCTCAGAAGGCGAAGGAATCGAAGCAACAAGCGGATAAAAAGAAGCAGCCACAGCCGCCTGAGAAACATAAGGACAAAGACCTATGACGCCTGAAGAATTAGCAGCTATGGAATATCTTGTATCTGTTGGCCTTATGCGGGTTACGCATATCCTTGATGGCCAATATCGGGTGTGGGGGAAAACCCCCTTGCTAGATAAAAAGACACTCACGGAGGAAGAAGAACAGGCAATGCTGGTGCTGTATGGCTGACCTCATCGAATCCGCCCCCATGCTGGATGTATGCGACTACAGCGAACACAAAACAGTGTTGGGGGTTGTTTCGTATTTCGTTGATGAGGTAATCAAGCCGCCCCGTAAAGACAGGGCTACACATTGGAAAAATGTGAGGATGCTAATAACTGATTTATGGTTAGCAGCGAAGGCGTCTAACAACCCTTGGCGGAGTTTTTCCCGTGACAAGAGTGCCTATTCTGACGGAACCCGTAACGCTGGTATTTACATTACGTTCGCCCTTGTCGGTGTTGTTGATCGCCTGATAAGCCTTGGGTACATCGAACAGGTAAAGGGTAAATACAATCCAGCTACAGGATGGGGGCGCATCAGTCGTATTAAGGCTACAGATAAGCTGCTTGACCTAATCAAAATCAGGGATATTTATTCTGTCCCCACAATCAACCCTGAAATAGAAAAGCCTGCCGTAATTCTTAAGGATGAGGAAAAGCGGGTAATTGCTTTTGAGGAGAACGGCAGGACAAACGAAATCAAGGTGGGGATGCTGCTTCTTAATAAGCTGTATGCGGCCACCAGAATTGAAGTATCCCGCAAGGCATTAGAAACAGATGGGTTTGTCCAGCTCACGGATAAAAGTGTTTTCCGTTCCTTCAACAATAGTGACTTCTGGGCTGGTGGTCGTATCTGCGGCGGGGTATGGCAAGCCGTAGAACGGGAATATAGAAAAACCATCACCATTGAGGGCGAAGCGGTAACGGAACTGGACTACAAGGCTAATCATCCGTCGATGATGTATCGGCTATTTACCGGGGCACCTATCCCAGAAGATTGCTACGCTGTTCCGGGATATGAAAGGGACTTGTTAAAGCTGGCAATGATGCGGATGCTTAATAACAATTCTAAGGAGGCTGCAACTAAGTCTGTCTTACTTGGAATCAAGAAGGAGAACATCAAGCGGAAAAGGAAAGGCAGGAAGCTGTTACCTTCCCTTTCAAAGGATGAGGCAGTCGGGATGATTGAAGCCCTTGAAAATCTGCATACTCCGATTCTTGAATGGCTATACAACAAAGATCATGGGTATACGCTGCAATCCCTTGAGGGTGAGATAGCAGTAGATATAACGCTTACGCTGATGAGACAAGATATTGTCTGTTTGCCTGTACACGATAGCTTCATCGTACAAACCAAACATCAAGAACAACTTAAGCAACAGATGATTGAGAGTTACAAGAAATATCTAAACCAAACACCAACAATAGATATTAAATACTAGGTATATATACATTACTCATACCGCTGCCTATCCTGCAACCCGCATGGATGCTAGACAGTGATAATTACGGTCTAAGACATTAGCAGTTGTTAGCTGCACAAGTTGGAAGGAAGATTCTTCCCCTGCTAGTCGTATGGCGCGGGGTCATGTCCCCACTGTTTGCGCTTACAGAATGGGAAGCTACCTTATACAGCCGACCAGTCAGACCCAAGGAAGACCGGTAAGTAGCATAGGAGGCTATCCATTGAGCAAGCTACGCCCGTAACTAGCACCGCAATTAATATTTTAACAGACTATTATTTGGCAGATGGGGGGCTAATTTCCACTTTCTCCCTGTCCACCTTCCCGCACTTGTAGGCCATGCCGCTTACCATGGCATCGTTATACATGTTCACAGATACATTCTGTATGAGCAGATAATCAGCGCCAATTTCTGCCGCTTTTTCCCGCGCTGACTGTACCGCCGCATTTTGATTCCACATAGCGGGGGTTCCGATAAACCCAAGTTCCTCATAGTCACATTTAGGTTTATCTGTGAACAGGACTTTTACATTCGTAACCGGGACAGGTGGATAAGCTTTCCCTGTCATCGTTACGTTTGTTGCACAACCAGCAACAGCCCCAACCAAGCAAATATTCAAGATCGTCTTTGTAATCATTCCCTACCCCCTTTTTATCAGTGCAATTTTTGACTGCCATGGAAGTGTACCCCTAACGGTTTAAACCCCGTAGCGGGCTTCCTAGTGAGTGCTAGGGGGCATTTCGTTGAGATTTCTGTGAGCGATTTTTTAGGTGAGATGCAATATATGTACAGGCCACCCCATGCCCCCCTTGCCCCCGGTGTGCAATTTCTTGATAGCCCAATAAGTTCAACAGCTTACAAGAAGTTTCCGTGTCAATTCTGTGCCAAGTGGGCTATACTTTGTTGATGCAGGTTCAAGCAATCATCCCGATTGATTGCCTGTAAGTAGTTGATATAGCTAGGTGCATAAGAGCAGGGGAACGAGCACACACAGTGTGCGACGGACTCATAATCCCTTGGTCCACGGTTCAAGTCCGTGCAGACCCACCATTTAACTCAACATCAGCGATAATCATTCCCTAATAAAAACAGGGGAGTGCCTGATGGTAGGGGAAGTCAGAAAACCCGGCGAGCGCCGCGCGCAGATTCTGCAGACGCTGGCCGCGATGCTGCAGGAACCGCAGCCCGAGAAAATCACCACGGCCGCTCTCGCCGCACGTGCCGGCGTGTCGGAGGCGGCACTATACCGCCACTTCTCCAGCAAGGCACAGATGTATGAAGGCCTGATCGAGTTCATCGAACAGACGCTGTTCGGGCTGATCGCGCGCATCACCGCTGACACCCCCTTGCCGTCCGCGCAGATCAGGGCCATCCTCGGTATGCTGCTGAATTTCGCTGCAAAAAATCCCGGCATGACGCGGGTGCTGATCGGTGAAGCACTGGTGCACGAGAACGAGCGCCTGCAAAAACGCATCAATCAACTGCATGACCGCATCGAAGCCCAGTTGCGGCAATGCCTGCGTTTTTTCGGAGACAATCAGGCTGAACTCAGCGCACCGCTGGCCAATCTGCTGCAATGCGTGGTGGTGGGGCGCTGGCACCAGTTTGCCAAGAGCGGGTTTACCCGCGCGCCGGACGGCGACATCGACCTGCTGCTGTCACGCCTGCTCGACGCTCACCCTGCCTGAACGCTGTCGGGGCCGCATACCGGGCAGGCCGGGTCGCGCGGTACCGTCATCACGCGGGCATCGGTGCGCAGGCCGTCCCACAACAGCAGCCTGCCCACCAGCAGCTCGCCCACCCGGGCCAGATATTTCAGCGCCTCCAGCGCCTGCATCGCCCCGATCACGCCAACCAGCGGCGAAAACACCCCTGCCTCGGCACAGCGTAATTCGGGCTCACCCGCCTGATCAGGGAACAGGCAGTGATAACAGGGGCTGCTGGCATGGCGCGGATCGAAGGTGGCCAGCTGTCCCGAAAACCCGATCGCGGCGCCCGACACCAGCGGCTTGCCGAGCAGCACACAGGCACGGTTGACGGCATGCCGGGTAGCAAAGTTGTCCGATGCGTCGACCACCAGATCCACCGCCGCCACCGCCTCGTGCAGGGCATTGCCGACGAGCGTTTGACGAATGGGCTGCACTTCGATTTCGGGGTTGATGGCCTGCACGCTGCGGGCGAGCGAATCGGCCTTGTTCTGCCCGATCGCTGCGCTAACGTGGCCGATCTGGCGCTGCAGGTTGGTGAGATCGACGCTGTCGCCGTCGGCCAGCAGCAACCTGCCGACACCGGCTGCGCCCAGATAGAGTGCCACCGGGCATCCCAGCCCCCCGGCACCGACGATCAGCACCGCGCCCTCGGAGATACGCACCTGTCCGTCCACGCCGACTTGCGGCAACAGAATATGCCGGCTGTAGCGCAGGAGTTGATCGTCATTCATGTCCATACACGGCGGCGCGGCTATTTATAGCCGCGCCATTCCTCGGGTGTCTCGTCGCAATCGCCATGCAGATGGCGTTCGTAGACCTTCATGAAAGCCTGCTGTGATTTGATGTCCGGTTCATCGGCCGCGACATTGCGCCGTTGCACGCTCTCGCAGAAATAGGCCAGTGCACGCCTGAGCTTGCTGAGCAGGCTGTTGTCGAGATGGAATCCTTGACTCGCCAGTGCAGTTTCGAGCCCTTCCAGGGTGTACTCGCAGATGTGGTAGCTCACCAGCAGGCGGTCGGCCTCCGCCCCCAGCGTCACCTGCAAGCCTTCCAGGCCCTGCAGCAGGGACAGGGCGCGTTCCACTTGGCCCGTGGGCAAGGAATGGAAAACGATTTCGCGGCTTTTCTCGAGGTCACACGGACGCATGGCACCCCCGACAGGCTAGATAGGCACAGTATATACCGCGTCGTTTGCGCTGCAGCTGCCGGGACAGCGACAGCGCATTCCTGCTCAGCGCCCCTGCAGGATTTGCAGGCCTTTCAGCAGATTGAGCGCCTGATTCACCTGAAAATCGTTCTTCGACACGATCTCGCCCGGCTCCAGCGTCAGCGGTTTTTTATCCTTACCCGGCTGCTCGGCCGGCGGCGCCTTGATGCTGTCGGCCGGCTTGCTCGCCGGGGCCGTCTCCCCGCCATTTGGATTGCTCAGGTGCCTGTCGAGATCGGCCTCGCGAATTCCCAGTCCGTCATCCGCTTCCGGCATCGCCGGGTCTTCCACCACGATATCCGGCTCGATGCCCATGGCCTGGATGGAACGCCCGTTCGGCGTGAAATAGCGCGCGGTGGTGAGCTTGATCGCCGTGCCATTGCCAATCGGCAGGATGGTCTGCACCGAGCCCTTGCCGAAGGTGCGGGTGCCCATGACGACGGCGCGCTTGTGGTCCTGCAGGGCGCCCGCCACGATTTCGGATGCCGAGGCTGATCCGCTGTTCACCAGCACCACCATCGGTACCTGCTTCACGCCGTCCGGCAGATTTTTCAGATAATCGATCTGCATCGGACGCAGATAATTTTCACGGCTGGCAGTCAGCCGCATCTTGGCGTCGTCGGTACGGCCCTCGGTATACACCACCAGGCTGTCGGGCTTGACGAAAGCCGCCGCCACCGCCACCGCGCCATTGAGCAAACCGCCCGGGTCGTTGCGCAGATCGAGAATCAACCCCTTGAGCGGCGCCTTGTTGTCCTTGTACAGCTTGCCCAGGGCCTCTGCCAGCAGCTCGCCGGTGTGCTCCTGGAACTGCGTCACGCGCACATAGCCGTAGCCGTTTTCCAGCAGCTTGGATTTGACGCTGCGGATCTTGATGACCGCTCGCGTCAGCGTCAGCACGATGGGCTTGTCGACACCCTTGCGCGCGATGGTGAGCTTGATGGTCGCCCCCGGCTTGCCGCGCATGCGCTTGACCGCATCGTTCAGCGTCATGCCCTTCACCGGGGTATCGTCGAGCTTGATGATCAGATCGCCAGGCTTGACCCCGGCCTTGAAGGCTGGCGTGTCCTCGATCGGCGAAACGACCTTGACGAAGCCGTCTTCCATGCCGACTTCGATGCCCAGGCCGCCGAATTCGCCCTGCGTGCCCACCTGCAGATCCTTGAAGCCTTCGGCGTCCAGATACGCGGAATGCGGATCCAGACCGGTCAGCATGCCGTTGATCGCCTCGGTGATCAGCTTCTTGTCTTCCACCGGCTCGACGTAATCGCTCTTGATGCGGGCGAACACATCGGTAAAGGCACGCAGCTCCTCGACCGGCAGCGCCGTCTCCGCGTCCTTGTTGGCGATCGCCGACAGATTGACCGTCAGCGCCGCGCCCGCCAGTACGCCGACCAGTCCGACGAGTACGAATTTTGCCTTGTGCGTCATCTCACTTCACCCACAGGAGGGGATTAACAGGGCGGCTTTGATGCCGCATTTCGAAATACAGGCCGGGGTCGGGCTGGCCGCCACTGTTGCCGACCGCGGCGATCGCGTCGCCGGGCTGAACCCGCTCGCCAACCTGCTTATACAGACTTTCATTATTGCTGTACAGGCTCATATAGCCCTCGCCGTGGTCGACAATAATGAGGTTGCCGAAACCGCGCAGCCATTCGGCAAACACCACCTGCCCGGCAGCGATCGCCTTCACCGCCGACCCTTGCGCAGCACGGATGAACAGGCCTTTCCAGCTCACTCCACCCTCCTCTCTCGGAGCCCCGAAGCGATTCACGAGTTCCCCTGCAACTGGCAAGCGCAGCAGACCTTTCAGCTTCGAAAAAGGCCGTTCCGAGCGAAACGCCACCGGCGTTTCGGTATTCACGGCCACTGCACGGCGAGGCTGGCCGGCCACGTTCGTCTCGGCCTTCGGGGATTTCTGTGCCTGCTGTGCAGCACGGGCGCGCGCCGCCTCGCGGGCTGCCTGCTGCGCCATCAGGCGGCTGAGGCGCTCCACCAATTGTGTCAGGCTGCGCTCGTCACGTTTCAGGCTGGATATTTCACGCCGCTGCTGCTGGATTTGCACCGACAGATTCTGCAGCACCGCCTCGCGGGCACGCTTATCGGCCAGCAGCTTCTTTTGCTCGGCCTCATGCGCTGCCTGCAACTGCGTCAACTCGGTCGTTTTTTGCGCGGTCTGCTGCTGCAGTGCCGCCAGGTGGGCGAGATCGGCGCGCAGCGTCTCGATCTGGGCATGTCGGGCACGTGACAGGTGCGCCAGATAACGCAGGTCGCGCATGGTCTGATTGGGATCGGCGCCATTGAGGATATGTTTGAACGCGTCGCCCTGCCCGCGCTGGTAGGCGGCCTTGAGTGCCTGTCCCAGGCTCGCCTGTTGCTGGCGAATGCGTGCCGCAACGGCTTCAGCCTGCTGCGTCAGCGTCTGCAGATCGCTATGGGTGCGCTGGCGTTCGCCGTCCAGCTCGCGCAGCTGTCGCACCGCGCTGCTGATGGCGCGCTCGGATTGACGCAGTTCGTCGGCCGCTTCCTGACGATGCGCCTGCGTGTTGCGAAACTCCGTCTGCAGGGTTTGCAGACGCTGCTTGAGCGCGTCGAGCTCGGATTGCCTGCGTTCGACCTGGTTGGCGCCGGCACCCAGCGGGCCCAGCAGCGCCAGCAGGACGAGGAATTGTTTGAAGTTCACCCTGCCGAGCTTACCCGAAGCGGGCAGGCTTACTCAAATTGAAGCAGGGCTTCACCGGTCATTTCAGGGGGTTGCGGCAATCCCATCATTTTCAGCAGGGTCGGGCTGATGTCTTCAAGCGCGCCGGTTTTGGCGAGTATGGCATGACGCCGGCCGATGTAGATGAGCGGCACCAGGTTCAGGGTATGCGCGGTATAGGGCTGCCCGGTTTCGGCGTCGCGCATCAGTTCGGCGTTGCCGTGGTCGGCCGTCACCAGCACTTCGCCACCGCGCGCCAGCTGCGCCTCCACCACCCGGCCCAGGCAGATGTCGACGGTTTCGATTGCCTTGATCGCCGCTTGCAGATCGCCGGTATGCCCCACCATGTCCGGGTTGGCATAGTTGCAGACGATGACGTCGTACTGTTTGCCGTTGATTGCCGCGAGCAGTTTGTCGGTGACCTCGAAAGCGCTCATTTCGGGCTTGAGATCGTAGGTTGCGACATCGGGCGACGGCACCAGCACGCGATCTTCGCCAGGAAAGGAAATTTCCTCGCCGCCGTTGAAAAAGAAAGTGACGTGCGGATATTTTTCGGTTTCGGCAATGCGCAGCTGGCGCAGGCCAAGGTTGGCGACGTATTCGCCCAGGCCATTCTTGATGCGCTCGGGCGGAAACGCGACCGACACGTCGAAGTCGTCGCTGTAGCCGGTCAACGTGCAATAGGTGGCCAGACGCGGCGTGACTTCGCGTTCGAATTCGCTGAAATCAAGTTCGATGAACGGCCGCGACAGCTGCCGTGCGCGGTCGGAGCGGAAGTTGAGAAAGATCACCGCGTCGCCGTCTTCCATCTTCACCGGCTTGGCGTCCGGCGACAGGATCGCGGTGGCCTTGATAAATTCATCGGTCTCGCCGCGAGCGTAAGCGGCCTCCAGCCCGGCCAGCGGATTGTCCGCGCGGAATTCGGCGCGTCCCTGCGTCAGCAAATCATACGCCGACTTGACCCGTTGCCAGCGGCGGTCGCGGTCCATCGCATAGTAGCGGCCGATCATCGACGCGATGTGGCCGACGCCTGTCTGTTCGATTTTTTCGGCCAGGCGGCGCAAGTAGATCTCGGCGCTTTTCGGCGGCGTGTCGCGGCCATCCAGAAACACATGCAGACACACTTTGTGCAGCCCTTCGCGCGCCGCCAGTTCGAGCAAGGCGTGGAAGTGCGATTCGTGGCTGTGCACACCGCCGTCCGACAGCAGGCCCAGGACATGCAGGGTCTTGTTCTGGTCACGCACCCGATGCACCGCATTCAGCAGCGCCGGGTTGCTGTAAAAATAACCGGACTCGATGGCGTGGTCGATGCGGGTGAACTCCTGATACACCACACGTCCGGCGCCGATGTTGAGATGCCCCACCTCGGAATTCCCCATTTGCCCCTTGGGCAGACCCACTTCGGACTCGGAGGCGTGGATCAGGGTGTGCGGGTTATGCTTCCAGAGCCGATCCCAGTTAGGCTTGTCGGCTTGTGCGATCGCGTTGTCCGCGTGCTCCGCGCGGCAACCGAAACCGTCGAGTATGAGAAGGAGAACCGGCGAGGTCTTCATGAAAAAATTTATATAACCTGACTCGTTTTCATGGGATTATTTTAATATATGCATGATTGCTAATCTATATGTAACGCAACATGTTGCGTCAACATGCGGCATCACGCGGATTACGGCAAAAAAAACCGCGCTGCGTAGAGTACTACACGAACAGGATCGAGGTAATGAATATGGCAGCTGATTGGGATGAAGTGGACCTCATGGACAAAGATGAGCACATCGAGCAGGCTTCGCGTGCGATGAAAGCCATGTCGCATCCGCTGCGGCTGAAAATCCTTTGTGTTCTGGGCGACAAGGAAGTCAGCGTGCAGGACATCGTCGACCATGTCGGCACCTCGCAAAGCAATATCTCGCAACACCTGGCCATCCTGCGCGACAAGGGTGTACTGCGTACCCGCAAGGAGGCCAACCGCGTGTTTTATCGTGTCGGCGACACCCGCACGCTGAAGCTTCTGGGAATGATGCGCGACGTTTTCTGCGGTTTCACCAAATAACAAGTCAGCGGCATCCCCTGGCCCGGCCACGCGCAAACGTGCCGGGCTTTTGTTTTTTATGTTGCGATAGCTGCGTCGACTCTCCGCGCGCATCTGCGGGCAGTGGATCGGTATCCCGATGCAGGGCATACTGGAAACGTGTCGCAACGCTAGCGCCCGGGCTGAAAATACATCCCAAATAATTGAATTAAATGATAAATTAGATTATTCTAATGAACCGTTTCACGGAGTC
Source organism: Thiobacillus sp. (assembly GCA_035436705.1). Classification (GTDB taxonomy): domain Bacteria; phylum Pseudomonadota; class Gammaproteobacteria; order Burkholderiales; family Thiobacillaceae; genus Thiobacillus. The sequence goes on from DAOMWT010000023.1 coordinate 26,612, forward strand.
GCATCTGTGCTGAACCCCGCTCGCCTACTTGCCTGCGTCATTCTTTTCTCTCCTGCCGCCTGGGCCGCCCTGCCTTTCGCCGTTGCCCCGGTGCAATACCAGATGACCGACAGCGGCTACTCCACCGAAGCCACGGTTGAAGCCGTCAAGCAATCGACCGTCGCCGCCCAGGTGTCGGGACGCGTGGCGGCGGTCAATTTCGATGCCGGCGATTACGTCAAGGCGGGCTCGGTGATCGTGCGGCTGTCGGCGCAGGAGCTGTCCTCCGCCGCGGCGGGCAGCCAGGCGCAGGTGGCGCAGGCCGCCGCCACGCTGGCCAACGCACGCGCCAATTACGAGCGCCAGCAGCAGCTGTTCCAGCAGAAATTCATCAGCCAGGCCGCGCTCGACCGCGCCACCGCCGAA
>DAOMWT010000024.1:0-26488 GCA_035436705.1 Thiobacillus sp.
CGCCGCCGCCGGCAAGCGGCGGCGACAAGCCGAGTGCGCCGGCGCCGACTACGCAACCCGCGCAGGAAGCCTGAACGTAGATTCGGCATCACGCACTACAATAGGGGGGCTTTGGCCCCTCTTTTTTTATGTCCGTACTCCACGCCGGTTTGCACCGCCTCTCCCTGGCACACCCCCTTGTCATGGGTATCGTCAATATCACGCCTGATTCGTTTTCGGACGGAGGGCGGCTGGGCAACGCCCAGGCCGCGATCGAGCATGCCCTCAAGCTGCGGGAAGATGGCGCCGATATCCTCGATGTCGGCGGGGAGTCCACCCGTCCGGGCGCGGCTGCTGTGCCGGCCGATGAGGAAATCCGCCGGGTGCGGCCAGTGATCGAGGCGCTTGCCAGGTGCGGCTGTGTGGTGTCGATCGATACCACGAAACCCGAAGTGATGCGCGCTGCGCTCGACGCAGGTGCGGCCATGGTGAACGACGTGATGGCCTTGCGTGCGCCCGGCGCGCTGGAGGCAGTGAGGGTATCCGATGCGGCGGTGTGCCTGATGCATATGCAGGGTGAGCCGCAGAGCATGCAGCATGCGCCCCATTATGCCGATGTGGTCGAGGACGTGAAGCGGTTTTTGCAGGACAGGATACGGGTTTGCGAAGCAGCGGGCATGAGCCGTGAGAGACTGGTGATCGATCCGGGCTTCGGATTTGGCAAAATGCTGGAACACAATGTGGCCCTGCTCAAGCACCTGCACTGCCTGGTGGAAACGGGCGTGCCCGTGCTGGCTGGGATGTCGCGCAAATCCATGCTGGGTACATTGACCGGGCGTGCCGTCGAGGCGCGCGAATTCGCCGGAGTGGCGGCGCATCTGGCTGCCGTGGCACGTGGTGCGCGCTTGCTCCGGGTACACGATGTGGCCGCCATGCGGGATGCGCTGGCGGTATGGAATGCAGTGGAGGAACAACAGGATGGGGCGTAAATATTTCGGCACCGACGGCGTGCGCGGCAAGGTGGGCGAGCCGCCCATTACGCCGGAGTTTGTCATGCATCTGGGCTACGCTGCCGGACAGGTGCTGGTGGCCGACCGCGGCAGCCTGCCGCCGAATCAGCACCCGACCGTGCTGATTGGCAAGGACACCCGCATTTCCGGCTACATGCTGGAAGCCGCACTGGAAGCCGGCTTGACCGCTGCCGGCGTGAATGTGCTGATGACCGGGCCGATGCCGACGCCTGCTGTGGCCTATCTGACGCGCGCGCTGCGTCTGCAGGCCGGGGTGGTGATCTCGGCATCGCACAATCCGTTCGAAGACAACGGCATCAAGTTCTTTTCCGCCAGCGGGCAGAAACTGCCGGACAGCGTGGAGAAAGCGATCGAGGCGCGGCTGGATTTTCCCCTCAACACGGTCGAGGCGCGCCAGTTGGGGCGTGCTCGCCGGATCGAGGATGCCGCGGCGCGTTATATCGAGTTTTGCAAGAGTACCTTTCCCAATCACCTCGATCTGCGCGGGATGCGTATCGTGGTCGACTGTGCGCACGGTGCGACCTATCATATTGCGCCGCATGTGCTGCACGAACTGGGCGCCGAAGTGATCGCCATCGGCAACGAGCCGAACGGCTACAACATTAACGAAAAGTGCGGTGCCACGCACACTTCGGCGCTGGCGGACGCGGTGCGTGCGCAAGGCGCCGATCTTGGTATTGCGCTCGACGGCGATGGCGACCGCCTGATGATGGCCGACGCGAAAGGGCGGATATACGATGGCGACCAGCTGGTTTACGTCATCGCGCGCCATCGTATCCAGACCGGCTATATGAAGGGCGGCGTGGTGGGCACGTTGATGACCAATCTCGGCACCGAACATGCGTTGGCCCGCATCCAGATTCCGTTCGAGCGCGCCAAGGTGGGTGACCGCTATGTGCTGGAACGCCTGCAGGCGAACGGCTGGACGCTGGGTGGCGAGACCTCGGGGCATATCCTTTGCCTGGATAAACACACCACGGGCGACGGTATCGTTTCGGCACTGCAGGTGCTGCGTGCGATGCGCGAGACGGGCGTGACGCTGGATGCGTTCACCACGGACCTGGAAACCTACCCCCAGGTGATGATCAACGTGCCGGTAGCCAAAGGTTTCAAACTGGATGCCGTTCCTGCGGTCGGTGTGTCGATCGCGGAGGCAGAGGCTGCCCTGGGGGGCAATGGCCGGGTCGTTCTGCGCGCGTCCGGTACCGAGCCCCTGATCCGCGTGATGGTGGAAGGGCGGGATGCCGACTTGGTCAGACATACGGCCGAAACCATCGCCGCTGTCGTGAGAGCCGCTGCAGCGGCCAGATGATTTCCCGCCTTGAAATATATCTGTAATATTCGCCCGTTAGTATGGCTGAGTCGCCCATGCGGCAACGTCAACTACCACTGGAGATATTACACATATGCGTACACTCAATAAACTGGCTCACGGGACGCTGGCTGCGGCCATGAGTCTGGCTTTCAGTGTGAGTGCCCTGGCTGCCGACATTACCGGCGCAGGCGCAACCTTCCCCTACGCTGTTTACACGAAGTGGGCTGAAGCATACAAGGCTGCGACGGGCAACCGGGTCAATTACCAGGGTATCGGCTCCTCCGGCGGCGTCAAACAGATCAAGGCCAAGACCGTTGATTTCGGCGGTACCGATGCGCCGCTCAAGGAATCCGACCTGGACGCAGCCAAGCTGGTTCAGGTGCCGACCGTGATGGGTGGCGTCACCATCGTCGTGAACGTTCCTGGCCTCGAGTCCGGCAAGCTGAAACTGGACGGCGTCACCGCCGCCGACATCTTCCGTGGTGCCATCACCAAGTGGAACGCCCCTGCCATCGCCAAGCTGAACCCGGGCGTCTCGCTGCCGAATCTGGCCATCACCGTCTCGCACCGTTCCGACGGTTCGGGCACCACCTACGCGTTCACCCACTATCTGGCCAAGCAGTCGATGGCCTTCATGCGTGACGTCGGCGCCGGCAACACGGTGAACTGGCCTGCCAACGCCGTCGGCGGCAAGGGCAACCCGGGGGTCGCTGCCAACGTGCAGAAGATCAAGGGCGCGATCGGCTACGTGGATATCGCCGATGCAATGAAGAACAACATGACCTTCGCTGCCCTGAAGAACAAGGCAGGCAACTACATTATGCCGAGCCAGCAATCGGTTGCCGATGCGGCCGCCGGTGCCGACTTCAAGGTGAAGGGCATGGCGCCTGACCTGCTTGATCAGTCGCACAAGAATGCCTGGCCCATCACCACGGCTACGTATGTGCTGGCGTATGAAAAAGGCGGCGATGCCGCCAAGCAGAAAGGTGTAGTCGACTTCTTCGCCTGGTCCTTGAACAATGGCCAGAAAATGGCCGCCGACCTCGGTTTTGTGGCGTTGCCGCCCAATGTCGTGAAGATGGTCGAAGCAGAAATGAAAAACATCAAATAAGACATCTGGATTGACTGATTTGATGATTGGCCGGGAGTGGCGCGCTGCTCCCGGCGCTCTGCGAAAGCAGCCGCCGCAAGGCGGCTGCTTTCGCAGATAAAAATCGAACCGATAGGCACCCCCACCGTGAGCGAGCCCAGCGCACCCGCCGGAATCGACCTGCATGCCCGGCAGGTCAGCCGATTCCGGTTACAGGACAAGTTTTTCCATTATTCCACCCAGTTTTTCGCCTTTATCGTTCTGGCGGCGCTGGTGGGTATTCTGGTGTCGCTTACCCTCGAAGCCTGGCCTACCCTTCAGGCATTCGGCCCGGCTTTCCTTTGGACCAACATCTGGAGCGTGCCGGACGACCAGTACGGCGCGCTGGCAGCCATTTACGGCACGGTGGTGACGTCTGTGCTGGCGCTGTTGATTGCCGTGCCGATCAGTTTCGGTATCGCCTTGTTCCTGACCGAAACCTGCCCGGTCTGGCTGCGCCGCCCGCTGGGCACCGCGATCGAATTGCTGGCAGGCATTCCCTCCATCGTCTACGGCATTTGGGGGTTGTTCGTGTTCGCCCCCCTGTTTGCCGAATACATCCAGCCCCCGTTGCAGGAATTGCTGGGCGATGTTCCGGTCATCGGCGGCTGGTTCTCCGGTCCTCCCATCGGGGTCGGCATTCTCACTGCCAGTATCGTGCTGGCGCTGATGGTCATCCCTTTTATTGCTTCGGTGATGCGCGACGTGTTCGAAACCGTGCCGCATGTGCTGAAGGAGTCGGCCTACGGCATCGGCTGCACCACCTGGGAAGTGGTGCGCAACGTCGTGTTGCCCTACACGCGTGTCGGCGTCATCGGGGGCATCATGCTGGGGCTGGGGCGCGCACTGGGCGAGACGATGGCCGTCACCTTCGTGATCGGCAACGCCAACCGCATCAACGGCAGCCTGTTTGCACCCGGTACCTCGATTGCTTCCACGCTGGCCAACGAATTTGGTGAGGCGGACCCCGGCCTGCACATTGCCTCCCTGTTTGCGCTGGGTCTGGTGCTGTTCATCATCACCTTTGTCGTGCTGGCGATTTCACGCTGGCTCATCAGCCGCAGCATGGGCTCGGAAGGTCTGTGAGGAAAGCCATCATGATGAGCCTGTATACCCGCCGTATCTGGATCAACCGCATCGGCATCACCCTGTCCATGGTGGCGATGAGCCTGGGGCTGATCGCGCTGCTGTGGATTTTGTGGACCTTGTTTTCCAAAGGCTTTGCCGCGTTGAGCTGGGATTTGTTTACCCAAGACACGCCGGCGCCAGGCTCCGAAGGCGGCGGCTTGCGCAACGCCATTGTCGGCAGCGGCCTGATCCTGCTGTTTTCCATGCTGATCTCGACGCCGATCGGCATTCTGGCGGGCATCTATCTGGCCGAATTCGGACGCATTTCGAGGTTCGCCTCGTTGACCCGCTTCATGACCGACATCATGCTGTCGGCGCCCTCCATCGTCATCGGCCTGTTCGTCTATGCGCTTTTTGTGGCGACCACCGGCGGTTTTTCCGGCTGGGCCGGGTCGCTGGCGCTGGCGCTGATTGCTATCCCGGTGGTCGTGCGCACTACCGAAAACATGTTGAAGCTGGTGCCGACCAGCCTGCGTGAAGCGGCATTTGCGGTGGGCGCGCCGCGCTGGCAGGTTTCGCTCAGGGTAACGCTGCCTGCGGTCAAGTCGGGCGTGGTGACAGGCGTATTGCTGGCGATGGCGCGTATCACCGGCGAGACCGCGCCGCTGTTGTTCACTGCGCTGAACAACCAGTTTTTCAGCACCAATATGGCGGAACCCATGGGCAACCTGCCGGTGGTGATCTATCAGTTCGCGCTGAGCCCGTATGACAATTGGGTGAACCTGGCCTGGGGCGGGGCGTTGTTGATCGCCATGCTGGTGTTGGTGGTCAACATCGGCGTGCGCGTGGCGTTCCGCAACAAAGACAAACGTTAATTTCTCCGGAGCTTTCCGATGCCCGATCAAGCCATGTCTACCGGCGAAAATATTGCCTTGCAGGTCCGTAACCTGGATTTCTTCTATGGCGATTTCAAAGGCCTCAGCAATATCAATCTGGACATTGCCAGCAAGAAGGTGACGGCTTTCATCGGCCCATCCGGTTGTGGTAAGTCCACCCTGTTGCGTACCTTCAATCGTATGTATGACTTGTACCCGGGGCAGCGCGCCGAAGGGCAGATCCTGGTGCATGGTAAAAATCTGCTCGACAAGAGCCAGGACGTGAATCTGGTGCGTGCCAAGATCGGCATGGTGTTCCAGAAGCCGACACCTTTTCCCATGACGATCTACGAAAACATCGCATTCGGCGTGCGGCTGTATGAGCGCATGTCCAAAAGCGCAATGGACGATCGCGTCGAATGGGCACTGAACAAGGCTGCCCTGTGGGGCGAGGTGAAGGATAAACTGCAGAAAAGCGGTCTGTCGCTTTCGGGCGGCCAGCAGCAGCGTCTGTGCATTGCACGTGCGGTCGCGGTGAAACCGGAAATCGTGCTGCTGGACGAGCCGACCTCGGCACTGGATCCGATTTCCACCGCGAAAATCGAGGAACTCATCAACGAGTTGAAAAACGATTACACCATCGCCATCGTCACCCACAACATGCAACAGGCCGCGCGGATTTCCGACTACACCGCCTTCATGTACCTGGGCGAACTCGTCGAGTTCAACGAAACCGGCACCATCTTCATGCGGCCGGGCAAAAAGCAGACCGAAGACTACATTACCGGTCGATTCGGCTGATTGCTCTTCCCATGGCAACGCGCCCGCCGGTTGACCTGTGGGCGCGTTGCGCTTACCATCGCGCACTTTTGTTTGGCGGATTCCCATGCGCAAGAAGCTCGTAGCCGGTAACTGGAAAATGCACGGCAGCCTGGCCGAGAATGCCGCGTTGCTGTCTGCGCTCAAGCCGGCACTGGCCGACATCGAGGCGGTCGTTTGCGTCCCTTTCCCGTATCTGGCGCAAGCGCAGGCCGCACTTGCCGGGTCATCGATTGCCTGGGGCGCGCAAAACGTATCTGAGCAGGCCAAGGGTGCGTTTACCGGCGAAGTATCTGCTGCCATGCTGCTCGATTTCGGCTGCCGCTATGTGATCGTCGGCCATTCCGAGCGGCGTAGCCTATATGGTGAAACCGACGAGCTGGTGGCTAGCAAATACATGGCCGCACAGGCGGCCGGCCTGACGCCCATCCTATGCGTGGGCGAATCGCTGACCGAGCGCGAGTCGGGCGTGACCGAGGCGGTCGTCGCACGCCAGCTCGATGCCGTGATCCAGGCTGCCGGCGTGGCGTCTTTGGCCGGGGCAGTGGTTGCCTATGAACCCGTGTGGGCGATCGGCACCGGAAAAACCGCCACGCCGGAGCAGGCCCAGGCCGTGCACGCCTTCATCCGCGGCAAGATTGCCGCCCTCGATGCCGGCGTGGCAGAAGGTCTGGTAATCCAGTATGGGGGTAGCGTAAAAGCTGCGAATGCGGCAGAATTGATGGCTAAGCCGGATATCGACGGCGGCCTGATTGGCGGTGCTTCTCTGGTTGCCGACGAGTTCACCGCGATTTGCCAAGCAGCCACCAGGTAAGAATCAAAATTTATGGAAACACTGGTCTGGGTCGTTCATGTCATCGTAGCGCTTGCCGTCATTGCGCTGGTGTTGCTGCAGCACGGCAAGGGCGCGGACATGGGCGCCGCATTCGGCAGCGGATCTGCCGGCAGCCTCTTCGGTGCCACCGGTTCGGCCAATTTTCTGAGCCGCAGCACGGCCGTTGTGGCAACCTTTTTCTTTCTGACCAGCCTGGGTCTGGCCTATTTCGGGTTGCAGCAGCACAAGCCGGCTAGCGTGCTGGATCGGACGGCGGTGCCGGCACCCGCGACGCAACCGGCTCCGACGGCTCCGGCGGGCGAGAATGCCGGCTCGAAAGCGGGTGCCATCCCGCAATAAATCAGCAGTTGCAAATCCGGGCGCATGCCCTTTGGCCGACGTGGTGGAATTGGTAGACACGCTATCTTGAGGGGGTAGTGACCTTGGTCGTGCGAGTTCGAGTCTCGCCGTCGGCACCATCAAATTTCCTGATTGATTCATCAGCCGTTGCTATGTGGTAAGCTTTTGATTAATCAGGAGAAACCAGTATTTTTTCAGCTTGACAGTGGGCGCGTGGCGCTAATACACTGCGGTCATAATCACTCAACAGCTCGCACTCGGGCATAGTCGGAGGACCACGGTGCTGGAGAATTACCTCCCCATTCTGTTGTTCATTCTGGTCGGGCTGGCCTTCGGCATCGGCCCCATCATTGCAGGTGGCCTGCTGGCACCGCACCGTCCTGACAGCGAAAAACTTTCTCCCTACGAATGCGGCTTCGAGGCGTTCGAAGACGCGCGCATGAAATTCGATGTGCGTTACTACCTGGTTGCCATTCTTTTCATCCTGTTCGACCTGGAAATCGCCTTTCTTTTTCCCTGGGCCATCGTGCTGGAGGAAATCGGTGTGGCAGGTTTTGTCGCCATGATGGTGTTCCTTGGCATCCTGGTGGTCGGCTTCATCTATGAATGGATGAAGGGCGCCTTAGAGTGGGAATGATCTGATTATGGGTATCGAAGGCGTCCTCGAGCAGGGCTTCGTCACCACCAAGGCCGACCAGCTGATCAACTACATGCGCACCGGCTCGATGTGGCCGATGACCTTTGGGCTGGCGTGCTGCGCGGTGGAGATGATGCACGCCGGTGCCGCACGCTACGATCTCGATCGCTTCGGCATCGTGTTTCGCCCCAGCCCGCGGCAGTCCGACGTGATGATCGTGGCAGGGACGCTTTGCAACAAGATGGCGCCCGCGTTGCGCAAGGTCTACGACCAGATGGCCGAACCCCGCTGGGTGATTTCCATGGGCTCGTGCGCCAACGGCGGGGGCTATTACCATTATTCTTACTCGGTGGTGCGCGGCTGCGATCGCATCGTGCCGGTGGACATCTATGTTCCCGGCTGCCCGCCCACGGCGGAGGCATTGTTGTTCGGCATCATCCAGCTGCAGAACAAGATCCGCCGCACCAACACCATCGCCCGTTAAACCTCACTTATGGCCACGACGCTGGAATCATATTCTGTTTGCCTGCAAAACGTTCTTGGTGATGCGCTCGCCCAGATCACCGAACGGCTGGGGGAGCTGACGCTTGTCGTCAGGCCGCAGGCGTATGCGTCCGCCATGCTCGCACTGCGCGATCATCCCGACTGCCGCTTCGAGCAGTTGATCGATCTGTGCGGCATGGATTATTCGGATTACGGCGACGGCGCATGGGATGGTTCGCGCTTTGCCGTGGTGGCGCATCTGCTGTCGGTGGCCAACAACCGGCGCGTGCGGGTGCGCGTGTTCTGCCCCGACGACGATCTGCCGGTGGTGGCGTCGATGGTCGATACCTGGCCGGCCGCCAACTGGTTCGAGCGCGAAGCCTTCGACTTGTACGGTATCGTGTTCGAAGGCCACCCCGACTTGCGCCGCATCCTTACCGACTATGGCTTCATCGGCCATCCGTTCCGCAAGGATTTCCCCTTGTCGGGTAACGTCGAGATGCGTTACGACCCGACCCAGCAGCGGGTGATTTACCAGCCGGTGTCGATCGAGCCGCGCGAAATCGTGCCGCGCATCGTGCGCGACGAAAGCTACGGGGCGGGGCGCTAATGGCTGAAATCCGCAACTACACCATGAACTTCGGCCCGCAGCATCCGGCCGCGCACGGCGTGCTGCGCCTGGTGCTGGAGCTTGACGGCGAGGTGGTCCAGCGCGCCGATCCGCACATCGGCCTGCTGCACCGTGCCACCGAGAAGCTGGCCGAACACAAGACCTTCCTGCAGTCGGTGCCCTACATGGACCGCCTCGACTATGTGTCGATGATGGTCAACGAGCACGCCTACGTGATGGCGATCGAAAAACTACTGCAGATCGACGTCCCCGAGCGCGCGCAATACATCCGCGTGATGTTCGACGAGATCACCCGCGTGCTGAACCATCTGCTGTGGCTGGGCGCGCATGCGCTCGACGTCGGTGCGATGACGGTGTTCCTGTATGCCTTCCGTGAACGCGAAGACCTGATGGACTGCTACGAGGCGGTGTCCGGCGCGCGCCTGCATGCGGCCTACTACCGTCCCGGCGGGGTCTACCGCGATCTGCCCGACAGCATGCCGCAATACCAGGCGCAGCACACCCGCAGCGAGGCGACGCTGAAGTCGATGAACGCCAATCGTCAGGGGTCGCTGCTCGACTTCATCGAGGATTTCACCCGGCGCTTCCCGACCTATATCGACGAATATGAAACCCTGCTGACCGACAATCGTATCTGGAAGCAGCGCACCGTAGGCATCGGGGTGGTGTCGCCCGAGCGCGCGCTGGCGCTGGGTTTTACCGGCCCCATGCTGCGCGGTTCCGGCGTCGAATGGGATCTGCGCAAGAAACAGCCCTACGAAGTCTACGACCGCATGGATTTCGACATCCCGGTCGGCACCAACGGAGATTGCTACGACCGCTATCTGGTGCGCATCGAGGAAATGCGCCAGTCCAATCGCATCATCAAGCAGTGCGTCGACTGGCTGCGCAAGAACCCCGGCGCGGTCATCGTCGACAATCACAAGGTTGCGTCGCCGTCGCGGATCGACATGAAGCAGAACATGGAAGAGCTGATCCATCACTTCAAGCTCTTTACCGAAGGGATGCACGTGCCGGAAGGCGAAGCTTATGCCGCGGTGGAGCATCCCAAGGGCGAGTTCGGCATCTATCTGGTGTCGGATGGCGCCAACAAACCCTACCGCCTGAAAATCCGTGCCCCGGGCTACGCGCATCTGGCCGCGCTCGATGAAATGAGCCGTGGGCACATGATCGCCGACGTCGTCGCCATCATCGGCACACAGGATATCGTTTTCGGAGAGATCGACCGCTGATGGCCAATCCTGACTTGAACAGCTTTCGGCTGAGTGCCGAATCCCTTGCGCTGATCGATACCGAAGTCGCCAAATACCCGCCGGAGCAGAAGCAGTCGGCGGTAATGGCTGCGTTGCGCATCGCGCAAACCGAATGCGGTTGGCTCAAGCCGGAATTGATCGAGTATGTTGCGGACTATCTCGAGATGCCGTCGATCGCTGCATACGAGGTCGCCACGTTTTACAACATGTACGACACCCAGCCGGTGGGGCGCCACAAGATCACCGTGTGCACCAATCTGCCGTGCGCGCTGATGGGGGCGAACGAGATTGCCGAGCATCTCAGGCAGAAGCTCGGCATCGGCTTTGGCGAAACCACCGAGGACGGCCGCTTCACCCTGAAAGAGGGCGAATGCATGGGGGCGTGCGGCGATGCGCCGATGTGCCTGCACAATAACCATGCGATGCACACGCACCTGACCCCCGAGAAGATCGACGAGTTGCTGGACAAGCTGAAATGAGTCTGCTCGCTCCCACTTCCCAGGTCTGCAGCTGGACCCAGGCGCTCGACAACCCGGCATCGCTCGCGACCTATGTCGCCAATGGCGGTTATCAGGCGCTGCGCCGCGTGGTGACCGAGCAGATGCCGGGTGACGCCATCATCGCCGAGCTCAAGACCAGCGCGCTGCGCGGCCGTGGCGGCGCAGGCTTTCCCACCGGGCTGAAGTGGAGCTTCATGCCGCGCGCGTTTCCGGGCGACAAGTACATCGTCTGCAACAGCGACGAGGGCGAGCCGGGCACTTTCAAGGATCGCGACATCCTGCGCTACAACCCGCACCAGCTGATCGAAGGCATGGCGATCGCCGGCTACGTGCTCGGCGCGCGCGTGGGCTACAACTACATCCATGGCGAAATCTTCGAGATCTACGACATCTTCGAGCGCGCGTTGAAGGAAGCGCGCGAGGCCGGCTATCTCGGCGACCATCTGTTCGGCACCGATTTCTGCTTCCAGTTGCATGCGCACCACGGCTACGGCGCCTACATCTGCGGCGAGGAAACCGCGCTGCTGGAATCGATCGAAGGGAAAAAAGGCCAGCCGCGCTTCAAGCCGCCATTTCCGGCCAGCTTCGGCCTGTACGGCAAGCCGACCACCATCAACAATACCGAGACGCTCGCCTCGGTGCCGTGGATCATGCAGCACGGCGGCCAGGCCTTCCTGGAACTGGGCAAACCCAACAACGGCGGCGCCAAGCTGTTCTCGGTTTCGGGACATGTCAACAAACCCGGCAATTACGAAGTGCCGCTCGGCACGCCGTTTTCCGAGCTGCTGCAGATGGCGGGCGGGGTGCGCAACGGCCACCAATTGAAAGCGGTGATCCCGGGCGGATCGTCCGCGCCGGTGCTGCCGGCCGGCATCATGATGGATTGCACCATGGATTTCGATTCCATCGCCAAGGCAGGCTCCATGCTGGGATCGGGCGCGGTCATCGTGATGGACGAAACCGTGTGCATGGTACGCGCGCTGGAGCGGCTGTCGTATTTCTACTTCGAGGAATCGTGCGGCCAGTGCACGCCGTGTCGCGAGGGCACCGGCTGGATGTACCGGGTGATCCACCGCATCGAACACGGCCAGGGACGGCCGGAAGACATGGACCTGCTCAACAGCGTGGCGGGGCACATAGGCGGCCATACGATCTGCGCGCTGGGCGACGCGGCGGCGATGCCGGTGCAAAGCTTCCTCAAACATTTTGGCCACGAGTTCGAGCACCACATCGAGCACAAGCGCTGCATGGTCTGAACGGAATAGAACGATGGCTACGCTTAATATCGAAATTGACGGACGCGCGCTGCAGGTCGAAAGCGGCGATACCATCATGGATGCGGCAAATCAGGCCGGCATCACGATTCCGCATTTCTGTTATCACAAGAAGCTCTCGATCGCCGCCAACTGCCGCATGTGCCTGGTCCAGGTGGAGAAGGCGCCGAAGCCGCTGCCGGCCTGCGCCACGCCGGTGACCGACGGAATGAAAGTGCACACGCGTTCGGAATACGCGATTGATGCGCAAAAAAGCGTGATGGAGTTCCTGCTGATCAACCATCCGCTCGACTGCCCGATCTGCGACCAGGGCGGCGAATGCACCCTGCAGGATCTGGCGGTGGGCTACGGCGGGTCGTCGTCGCGTTACCAGGAAATCAAGCGTGTGGTGCGCGAGAAGAATCTCGGCCCCCTCATTGCCACCGACATGACGCGCTGCATCCACTGCAGCCGCTGCGTGCGCTTCGGCCAGGAAATCGCCGGCGTGATGGAACTCGGCATGCCGGGGCGCGGTGAGCATGTCGAAGTGATGCCGTTTCTCGAAAACCAGGTGGTATCCGAACTGTCGGGTAACGTCATCGATCTGTGCCCGGTCGGCGCGCTGACCAGCAAACCCTTCCGCTACACCGCCCGCACCTGGGAACTGTCGCGCCGTGCCTCGATCAGCCCGCACGACAGCCTGGGTTCCAATCTCGAAGTCCACGTCAAGGACAATAAGGTAATGCGGGTGCTGCCGCGCGAGAACGAAGACGTCAACGAATGCTGGCTAGCCGACCGTGACCGTTTTTCCTATGAAGGCCTCAATACGCCCGAGCGCCTGACCCAGCCGATGGTCAAGCAGGGCGGGCAATGGGTGGAAACCACCTGGCAGGCCGCGCTGGAATTCGTCGCGGACAAAATGAAAGCGATCCCAGCCGGACAGATCGGCGCGCTGTCGACGCCGTATCGTCCGTCGGAAGAGCTTTTCCTGCTGCAGAAGCTGATGCGCGGCCTTGGCAGCGGCAACGTCGATCATCGTCTGCGGCAGTCGGATTTCTCGCTCGACGACAAGGCGCACGGCGGCTTCTGGCTGGGCATGCCAGTGACCTACATGTCGCGTCTCGACCGCATGCTGGTGGTGGGCTCCAACCTGCGCAAGGATCATCCCTTGATGGCGCATCGCATCCGCGAGTCGGTTCGTTGGCATGGCCAGCTCAATATGATCAACGCGCACGAGGACGAATTTCTCGGCAAGGTGCACGCCAAGCGCATCGTCGCGCCGTCGCAGCTTGCTACGGCGCTGGCGGGCGTGTGCCGTGCCCTGGCCGAACAGAAGGCACTGCCAGTTCCGGACATCGCAGCCCATGGCGTGGCCGACGACACCGCGCGCAAGATGGCCGACAGCCTGTCAGGCGGCGAAACCCGTGCCGTGTTCCTCGGCAACATGGCACAGCATCATCCCGGCTATTCGCAGATTCATGCGCTGGCACAAGAAGTATCCCGACTCGCGGGCGCCAGTTTCGGCGTACTGGGCGAAGCGGCCAACAGCGTAGGTGCGGTGGCGGTCGGCGCGATTCCCGGATGGGGGCCGCTCGGACAGCCTGCCGTCAAAGGCTTGAATGCCCAGCAGATGCTGGCCCAACCACTGCGTGCCTATCTGCTGCTGAGCGTGGAAGCCGAGCTCGATACCCACGACCCGGTATCCGCGATGGCCAGCATCGATGCGGCGGAATTCGTCGTGGTGATGTCGCCCTACAAGGGCAAATCGCTCGACTACGCCGATGTGCTGCTGCCGATTGCACCGTGGACCGAAACCTCGGGAACCTTCGTCAACACCGAAGGAAGGGTTCAGAGCTTCAGTGCGGTGGTGAAGCCGCTCGGCGAAACCCGTCCAGCTTGGAAGGTGCTGCGTGTGCTGGGTAACCTGCTGGGGCTGGCCGGGTTCGACCACAACAATTCGAAAGAGGTGCTGCGCGACGCGCTGGGCGAGACGCCCACGGGCTCGGTACAGGCTTTCCTCAACAATGAAGTCAGCGGTGTGGCGATAGCGCCGTCGCCGCTTGGCGGCGGACTGGAACGCGTTGCCGAGGTGCCGATTTATCAAACCGACGCCGTGGTGCGCCGCTCGCCATCGCTGCAGATGACGCTGGATGCGGCCCTGCCGGTGGCGCGCATGCATAGCCGCCTGATCGCCAGGCTGGGACTGCAGGAAAACGGCCGCGTCTCGGTGCGCCAGACCGCAAGTGCCCTGACCCTGAAAGTGCAGCGCGACGACCTGTTGCCCGATACCTGCGTGCGTATTCCCAGCGGTCATCCGCTGACGGCGGGACTCGGGCCGATGTTCGGTCCGATCACGGCGGAGCCGGTCTGATGGAGGCCGGACTCATGGCGAGCGTGGGCGTGGACTGGGCTGCCATTCAAACCGTCGCCTGGACGCTGGTCAAGATTCTGGCGCTGGTGGTGCCGCTGATGCTGGGCGTGGCCTACCTTACCTACGCGGAAAGAAAAATCATCGGCTGGATGCAGGTGCGCATCGGCCCCAACCGCGTCGGTTTCCAGGGACTGCTGCAGCCGATTGCCGATGCGGTAAAACTGCTGATGAAGGAAATCATCATTCCTTCCGGCGCCAGCCGGGGATTGTTCATCCTCGGCCCGATTCTCGTCATCGCGCCTGCGCTGGCGGCGTGGGCAGTGATCCCGTTCACCGATACGCTGGTGCTCGCCAACATCAACGCCGGCCTGCTGTATGTGATGGCGATCACCTCGATGGGCGTCTACGGCGTCATCATCGCGGGCTGGGCGTCCAATTCCAAATACGCCTTCCTCGGCGCGATGCGATCGGCGGCGCAGATCATATCGTATGAAATCGCCATGGGCTTCGCACTGGTGGGCGTGCTGATGGCGGCGCAGTCGCTTAATCTTGTCGACATCGTGCAGGGCCAGTCGGGCGGGCTGCATCAGTGGTATATCTGGCCGCTATTTCCCCTGTTCGTCGTCTATCTGGTCGCCGGTGTCGCCGAGACCAACCGCGCGCCGTTCGACGTCGCCGAGGGCGAATCCGAAATCGTCGCAGGCTTCCACGTCGAGTATTCAGGCATGGCGTTCGCCGTGTTCTTCCTCGCCGAATACGCCAACATGATCCTGGTCTCGGCGCTCACCACACTGATGTTCCTCGGCGGCTGGCTGTCGCCGGTGACTTTCCTGCCCGACGGCATCGTCTGGTGGCTGCTGAAGACCGGCTTCGTGCTGTTCCTGTTCCTGTGGTTCCGCGCCACTTTCCCGCGTTATCGCTACGACCAGATCATGCGTCTGGGCTGGAAGGTGTTCATTCCCATCACCCTCGTCTGGATCGTCGTCGTCGGCGGCATGATGCAGACGCCGTATGGTCATTTCTTCCACTGAGCGCGCCATGAAACGGCTATCCCTATCATGAAACGAGTGGCCCATTTCTTCGGCAGCCTGCTCCTGATCGAACTGCTGCGCGGCATGATGCTCACCGGGCGGAACCTGTTCGCGCGCAAGATCACGGTGCAGTTCCCCGAAGAGAAAACGCCGCAGTCACCGCGTTTTCGCGGCCTGCATGCGCTGCGCCGCTATCCCAACGGCGAGGAACGCTGCATTGCCTGCAAGCTGTGCGAGGCGGTCTGCCCGGCGCTTGCCATCACCATCGAATCAGAACAGCGCGCCGACGGCACACGCCGCACCACGCGCTACGATATCGACCTCACCAAGTGCATCTTCTGTGGCTTCTGCGAGGAATCCTGCCCGGTCGATTCCATCGTCGAAACCCGCATTCTCGAATACCATGGCGAGAAACGCGGCGACCTCATTTATACCAAGTCCATGCTACTTGCCATCGGCGACCAGCATGAGGAACAGATCGCGAAAGACCGCGCGGCCGATGCGAAATTCCGCTGACCAATCGATATGACTTACACGACCGCGATCTTTTATTTTTTCGCCGCCATCCTGGTGTTTGCCGGAATGCGCGTCGTTACCGCGCGCAACCCGGTGCATGCAGCGCTGTTTCTGGTGCTGGCGTTTTTTACCGCAGCCGGGTTGTGGATGCTGCTGGAAGCCGAGTTCCTCGCCATCACCCTGGTGCTGGTCTACGTCGGTGCGGTGATGGTGCTGTTCCTGTTCGTGGTGATGATGCTCGACATCAACCTCGACAAGTTGCGCGAGGGTTTCTGGGATTACCTGCCGCTCGCCGGTTTCGTCTCGGTGCTGCTGGTGATCGAAATGGCACTGATACTGGGCAGCCGCCATTTCGGCCTGGAGGTGATGGGCACGCCGGCGCCGCATCCAGCCGATTACAGCAATACCAAGGAACTCGGGCGGCTGCTGTACACCGACTATGTCTATGCATTCGAGCTTGCCGCGGTGATTCTGCTGGTGGCGATCGTCGCCGCGATTGCGCTGACGCTGCGTCGCCGCAAGGACAGCAAGTACATCGATCCCGCCGTGCAGTCGAAGGTCAAGCGCAGCGACCGTCTGCGCATCGTAAAAATGCAGGCAGAAAAGGGGCCAGGGGCCAGGAGCCAGGGGTCAGGGGAGGGGGGCGCGTGATTTCCTTGTCGCATTACCTGGTGCTGGGCGGCATGCTGTTCGCCATCAGCGTGCTGGGCATCTTCCTCAACCGCAAGAATGTCATCATTCTGCTGATGGCGATCGAGTTGATGCTGCTGGCGGTGAATATGAACTTCATTGCGTTTTCGCATTACCTCGGCGATATCCACGGCCAGATCTTCGTCTTCTTCATCCTCACTGTCGCCGCGGCCGAATCGGCCATCGGACTGGCGATCCTGGTGCTGCTGTTCCGCAATCTGCACACGATCAACGTCGATGACCTTGACCAACTGAAAGGCTGATCGGATGGACATGCAGACGCTCTACCTGATCGTGCCGCTGGCGCCCCTCGCCGGGGCCATCATCGCCGGCCTGTTCGGCAAATGGGTCGGCCGCGCCGGCGCGCACCTGGCCGCCATCGCCGGCGTCACGGTGTCGCTGATCGCCTC
This sequence comes from Thiobacillus sp., assembly GCA_035436705.1. Taxonomy (GTDB): domain Bacteria; phylum Pseudomonadota; class Gammaproteobacteria; order Burkholderiales; family Thiobacillaceae; genus Thiobacillus. The sequence continues at coordinate 17,166 of DAOMWT010000024.1, forward strand.
TGTACTGGTGTTCCAGGACGTGCTGGCCGGGCACACCTTCAACGGCACGGTCTACACCTGGATGGTGCTGGGCGACCTGCGCTTCGAGGTCGGCTTCCTGATCGATGCGCTCACCGCGATGATGATGCTGGTCGTCACCTTCGTCTCGCTGATGGTGCACATCTACACCATCGGCTACATGCACGACGATCCGGGCTATCAGCGCTTCTTCAGCTACATCTCGCTGTTCACCTTCTCGATGCTGATGCTGGTGATGAGCAACAACTTCCTGCAGCTGTTCTTCGGCTGGGAAGCCGTCGGCCTGGTGTCCTACCTGCTGATCGGCTTCTGGTACACCAAGGAGACCGCGGTCTACGCCAACCTCAAGGCCTTCCTGGTCAATCGCGTCGGCGACTTCGGCTTCATCCTAGGCATCGGTCTGGTGCTGGCGCATTTCGGTTCGCTCGATTACGCCACGGTGTTCGCCAGGGCGCCGTCGCTAGCCAGCGAGACCGTCACCCTGTGGCCCGACACGCCGTGGATGCTGATGACCGTCATCGGCATCCTGCTGTTCATCGGCGCAATGGGCAAATCGGCGCAGTTCCCGCTGCACGTCTGGCTGCCCGACTCGATGGAAGGCCCGACGCCGATTTCCGCGCTGATCCATGCCGCGACCATGGTGACCGCCGGCATCTTCATGGTCGCGCGCATGTCGCCGCTGTACGAACTGTCCGACGTGGCGCTCTCCTTCATCATGGTGATTGGCGCCATCACCGCGCTGTTCATGGGTTTCCTCGGCATCGTACAGAACGACATCAAGCGCGTGATCGCCTATTCGACACTGTCGCAACTCGGCTACATGACGGTGGCGCTCGGCGCTTCGGCCTACTCGGTGGCGGTGTTCCACCTGATGACACATGCCTTCTTCAAGGCGCTGCTGTTCCTCGCCGCCGGTTCGGTGATCATCGCCATGCACCACAACCAGGACATCCGCTATATGGGCGGCCTGAAAAAATACATGCCGATCACCTGGGTCACTTCGCTGATCGGATCGCTGGCGCTGATCGGCACCCCTTTCCTGTCGGGCTTCTATTCCAAGGAAACCATCATCGAGGCGACCAGGCTGTCGAACCTTCCGGTGGCTGATTTTGCCTACTGGGCGGTGCTGATCGGCGTGTTCGTCACTGCCTTCTATTCCTTCCGCATGTATTTCATGGTGTTCCATGGCAAGGAACGTTTCCATCAGGGCCACGCCCACGGCAACGAACCCGACACGCAGCATGCCGGGCATCACGGCGGGACGCCGCACGAAACCCCGTGGGTGGTCACCGGGCCCTTGCTTGCACTGGCGCTGCCCTCGCTGGCAATCGGCTACATGACCATCGGACCGATGCTGTATGGCGACTTTTTCGGCAATGCGATCTATGTCGCTGACCGCCACCCGGTGATGAACGAACTCAACCAGCATTTTCATGGTGCGCTGGCGATGGGGCTGCACGCGGTGATGACGCTGCCGTTCTGGCTGGCGGCGGCGGGGGTGGGGCTGTCGGCGTTCTTCTATCTCAAGCGCCCGGATATCCCGGCGGCCATTGCGCAGCGCTTCAAGTTCCTGTATCGGATGCTGCTCAACAAGTACTGGTTCGACGAACTCTACGGCTGGCTGTTCGCCAAGGGCGCCCGCGCGCTCGGCGGCGGCCTGTGGCGGCGCGGCGACCAGAATCTGATCGACGGTTTCTTCGTCAACGGCGCGGCGCATCTGGTCGAACGCTTCTCGCGCCTGGTCAAGACCTTCCAGTCCGGTTACATCTACCACTACGCGTTTGCCATGCTGATCGGGGTGTTTGCCCTGGTGACCTGGTTCGCGCGGCTCAACTAGCCGTGCCTAATTAAAATCCCATGCCCATGTTCGGACAATCGATTCTTACTCTCGTCATCTGGGTGCCGATTCTGGCCGGGGCGGTGGTGCTTGCCACGGGTTCCGATCGCAACGCGCCGCTGGCACGCTGGATCGCGCTGGCCGGTGCGCTGCTGGGACTGATCGTGGCGTTTCCGCTGGTCAGCGGATTCGACACCGGCACCTCGGCGATGCAGTTCGTCGAAAAGCGGGAATGGATTCCCGCGATCAACGCCTTCTACCATCTCGGCGTCGACGGCATTTCGATGCCGCTGATCCTGTTGAACAGCTTCATCACGGTGCTGGTGGTGATCGCCGGCTGGCGGGTGATCGAGGACAAGGTGGCACAGTACATGGCGGCCTTCCTGATCATGTCCGGCCTCATCAACGGTGTCTTCGCGGCGCTCGACGGCATCCTGTTCTATGTCTTCTTCGAAGGCATGCTGATCCCGCTGTATCTGATCATCGGCGTATGGGGCGGGCCGAACCGCGTGTATGCCGCGATCAAGTTCTTCCTCTACACCCTGCTCGGCTCGCTGCTGATGCTGGTGTCGATGATCTATCTCTATTTCCAGTCCGGCGGCAGCTTCGACATCCAGACCTGGCACGCAACCACGCTCGGGATGACCGCGCAGACGCTGATGTTCTTCGCCTTCCTGCTGGCGTTCGGGGTCAAGGTGCCGATGTGGCCGGTGCATACCTGGCTGCCCGACGCCCACGTCGAGGCGCCCACCGGCGGCTCGGTGGTGCTGGCGGCGATCACGCTGAAGGTCGGCGCCTACGGCTTCCTGCGCTTCATCCTGCCGATCCTGCCGGACGCCAGCCACGAGCTCGCCTGGTTCGTCATCATGTTGTCGCTGATCGCGGTCGTCTATATCGGCCTGGTCGCGCTGGTGCAGGCCGACATGAAAAAACTCATTGCCTACTCGTCGATCGCGCACATGGGCTTCGTCACCCTCGGTTTTTTCCTGTTCAATCCGCTTGGCTGGGAAGGCGGGCTGGTGCAGATGATCTCGCACGGCTTCGTGTCGGCGGCGCTGTTCCTCTGCATCGGGGTGATGTATGACCGCCTGCACTCGCGCCAGATCAAGGACTACGGCGGCCTGGCCAGCAAGATGCCGGTATTTGCCGCCTTCTTCATGCTGTTCGCCATGGCCAATGCGGGGCTGCCTGCCACCAGCGGTTTCGTCGGCGAGTTCATGGTCATCATGGCGGCCACTCAGGTCAACTTCTGGTATGCCCTCATCGCCGCCACCACGCTGATCACCGGCGCGGCCTACACGCTGTGGATGTACAAGCGGGTGGTGTTCGGCAATGTCACCAACCCTAAGGTCGAGGCGATGCGCGACATCGATGCACGCGAGATCCTGTTGCTGGGCGTGCTCGCCGTCTGCGTATTGGGCATGGGCCTGTATCCCAAGCCTTTCACCGATGTGATGCACGTGTCGGTGATCGATCTGTTGGCGCACGTCGCCCAAAGCAAACTGCCTTAAGGTTCCGAAATGCGCGATTCCCTCATTCAATTTGCGCCCGCGCTGCCCGAGATCTTCGTGCTGGCAATGGTCTCGCTGATCCTGGTGGTCGATGCCGCGGTCGATGACGGCAAGCGCGCCATCGCCTATGTGTTGTCGCTCGTCACGCTGGCGGGTGCGGCTTTCCTCAGCGTGCGCGATTTCTCGACCATGCCGGTGCTGGCGCTCGGTGGCCTCTTCATCGACGACCCGCTGGCCGACGTGCTGAAGCTGTTCCTCTACCTGACCGTCGCGGCGGTGCTGGTATATTCGCGCGACTATCTGCGCGAGCGTGGACTCTATAAGGGCGAGTTCTTCGTGCTGTCGCTGTTCGCGCTACTGGGCATGATGGTGATGGTGTCGGCCAGCCATTTCCTCACCCTGTATCTCGGCCTCGAACTGCTGTCGCTGTCGCTGTACGCCATGGTCGCGCTGCAGCGCGATTCCAGCAGGGCGACCGAGGCAGCGATGAAATATTTCGTGCTGGGCGCGCTGGCGTCGGGCATGCTGCTCTACGGCATGTCGATGGTCTACGGCGTCACCGGCTCGCTGGCGCTGGGCGACATGGCGCAGATGCTTTCTGACGGCACCGACCTGCGCATTCCGCTGGTATTCGGCATCGTCTTCATCGTCGCCGGTCTGGCGTTCAAGCTCGGCGCGGTGCCGTTCCACATGTGGGTACCCGACGTCTATCACGGTGCACCGACCGCAATGACGCTGTTCATCGGCTCCGCGCCCAAGATCGCCGCATTCGCCTTCGCGGTGCGCATCCTCGGCCAGGGATTGGAGTCGCAGGTGGCGGAATGGCGCGACATGCTGGTGATCCTGGCGGTGCTGTCGATGGCCGTGGGCAACATCGCCGCCATCGCGCAAAGCAACCTCAAGCGCATGTTCGCTTATTCGACGATCTCGCACATGGGGTTCATGCTGCTGGGCATCCTGGCGGGGTCGCAGAGCGGCTACGGCAGCGCGATGTTCTACGTGCTGGTGTACGCGCTGATGAGCCTGGGCGGCTTCGGCATGATCCTGCTGCTGTCGCGTGCCGGCTTCGAGGCCGACCAGCTCGACGATTTCAGGGGGCTCAACCGCCGCAGCCCGTGGCTGGCTTTCCTGATGCTGCTACTGATGTTCTCAATGGCCGGCATTCCGCCCGCGGTGGGTTTCTATGCCAAGCTCGCCGTGCTGCAGGCGGTCGTTGAAATCGGCTACGTGTGGCTGGCTGTGGTGGCCGTCCTGTTCTCGCTGGTCGGTGCGTTCTACTACCTGCGCATCGTCAAGCTGATGTATTTCGATGCGCCGCACGATACCGCACCGATCATTGCCAGCTATGATGCCCGTCTCATCATGTCGGCCAACGGCCTGGCCGTGCTGGCGCTCGGCATCCTGCCGCAACCGCTGATGGCGATATGCGTGCATGCCATTGGCGCGTCTTTCTGAACTAAATCACGCCGGAGCAGGTCTGTGCTCCGGCATCACCCGTTTTCGGAACCATCGTGAACTTTTCCACTTCTCTGCTGCTGATCCTGGCCTTTGTCGCGGCCAACCTGCCGTTTCTTGCCAAGCGTATTTTTTTCGTCGTTCAGCCCAAGTCCGGCAGCAAGGCCTTTTCCTGGCAACTGCTGGAACTGCTCGTACTGTTCTTCGTGGTCGGCGGCATCGCGCTGCTGCTGGAAGGCAAGCTCGGCGACGTCCACAAGCAGAACTGGGAGTTCTATGCGGTCAATGCCTCGCTGTTCGTGGTGTTCGCCTACCCGGGATTCGTCTACCGCTATCTGTGGCGGCGGCGCGGGGCGTAAATGGGCGCTCGGGAATTCCAACTGCGCGGCGAGTACGTCGCGCTGTGCGACCTGCTCAAGCTCGCCGGCATCGCCGACAGCGGCGGCCAGGGCAAGCTCATGATCGCCAATGGCGACGTCACGGTCGATGGCCAGCCGGAGAGCCGCAAGACGGCCAAGATCCGGTCCGGACAAACGGTGAGTTGCCTCGGTCAGACGGTTCGGGTGGTGGCGGGCGCCTAGTCAGGGTTGCGGTTAAAGCGGCCGGCGATTCAGATCCAAACCTGCCAGAGTTTCCAGCCGAAATCCGGTCACATCGAGCGGACGTTCCAAAGGCTGCGATGACGGTGGCTTGATCGGCCAGAACATTCCTTCATGGAGCCAACTGTGACTGTCTGGTTTTCGATTTGAAACTGTCTCCCAGCGATAAACACAGGGGGAATCGGCACAGACGGGTAATGTTGTTTTGCAAGATCTAACCCCGAAGCGAGACCTGACCCCGAAGCGGTGATGCGGTTGGAAAGTGAATCCGCCCACAGATGCGGCCGCTTGGCGGCAGTTTTAGGCTGTCTTTACCACTTCCACCCGAAGCCACCGCGCAGGGCAGGCTTACCACCGCTGGTATAAGCCGCGCCCAGGTTGAGTTGAACCTCTCCCCGTGTCAGGTGTGCGAAGCTTGCGCCAATGGCGCTCTGTCCATCGTAGTAGCCCATGCCGATACCAAAACCGCTCTCGCCCAGGGCAGGCGCGATTTGGGGGGTGGTGGCCATGCTCGCCGCCACGCCACGCGCGGCGTAGCGTTTGACTTGATCGAAGCGACGGTCGGTATAGACATTCGCCTGTTGCAGCGCATGGGCGCTGCCGCCGCCGATCAAGGCATCCACGTAGGCCTTGTTGGAGGCGTCGGTCGGGTCGATGGGCGTGGCGACATTCGTGATGCGCCGCTCGGCACCGGCACTGCCCACGCTTACGGTGTTGTCTGCGGAAGTCACGCTGCCGGCGCCCAGCGCCACGCTGCCGGTGTGACTGGCCGTCGCCTGGAATCCGAGTGCCACTGTACGATTGCCCGTGGCCGAAGACTGGTCACCTACCGCCACCGCATCCGCTCCTGATGCATCGGCGAAATTTCCGATCGCCACCGACGGATCGACGTTGGCCTTTGCCCCGTAGCCGATGGCCACTGCGCCGGAAGCCGCGGCGCCCGTTGCATTGCTTGGGTTGACGATCTGCGCGTTGGTTCCCAACACCACCGCGTTCGAGGCATTGGCGTCGATGCTTTGCCCGCTGCCTAGAGCAAGGTTGTTACCACACGTGATGCTCCCACCTGATAAACCGCACACGCCCGAAGCAAGCAATTGATTGACCGCGGTTTGCAGATTGCTCAGCGCCGCGTCGGCGGTCGTTTGCACCGCTTGCACCTGGCCAACGTTGGCAGCATCGGTGGCGGCTGTGCCGGCAGCCACGTTGGTGATCCGCCTTTCGGCGCCGGACGCGCCGACCGAAACGGTGTTATTGGCATCCGCCACAGATCCTTGCCCCAGAGCGACCGCACCAGTGACATTTGCATTCACCGTGGCGCCCTGGCCGATGGCTACAGAGCCCGTAGCGCCGGCCTCCACCGTCGCACCGCTGAAGGGCTGGTCTCCCGCTCCTAGAGCGACGGACAAATCGGCCAGGCTCCGAGAATAGCTGCCCATCGCGCTGCTGTTTGCGCCGGTGGTGGTGTTGGCGTAACCCAGCGCACTGCTACGGTTACCGTTGACTATGTTGAAAGAGCCGAATGCGTTGGCATAAGTACCGCCTGTGCTATTGCCTAAGCCCACCGCGCTGCTACGGTCACCGTTGGCTGAGTTGTGAGAGCCGAATGCGTTGGCAAGGTAACCGCCTGTGCCATTAAAGCCTGTGCTATTAAAGTAGCCCATCGCGCTGCTGAATAAGCCGTCGGTGGTGTTGGCGAAGCCCACTGCACTGCTTTCGTTTGCATTGGCATTGTTCGACCGGCCTAATGAGCTGCTGAAGCTACCGGAAGCATTGTTATTGATGCCGCAGACGACGGAACCGTCTCCGATCGCTGCGCCTGTACCCGAATTGCCGTCGCAATTGTCTGTCGCCCAGGCAGGTGAAATGCTCAGCGCAGCAAGCCAAGCCATGTGAGGCTTGATTATCGGACGGGGGGCATGTGCGGCGCGCCGCTGGCACGGGCGTTGGTAAGGCATGTTGATCTCCTCTCTTTATAACTTGCTGAATGCCTGGACGCTGAAGTAAAAGCGCTTCTTGTTGGCAATCTGATATGCAAAGGCAGTAGCGCCCAACGTCACAGCTGGAGACTAATTTAAGCTACTGAACACAAACAACCGGGTCAAAAACAACAGGGTCGGGTTTTGCAAAACAGCATATCTACTCCGTACTGATCCTCGTACTTATAGCCGGAGTCAGCTCCAAAGCGCAATCCAGACTGTCGCGATCTTCCCGTGACAGTCCCTTCAGACCGATCAAGGGACATTGGCCTTGGCCGGCCGAACGTCGGATACGTGCCTAAAGAAAACAGAAGAAGCAGCGTCCGGAATCGAATTCCACCGCCAGCCGCGCCCCGCGGTTCTTCGCATAGTCCCACGACCCCTTGGTCGCGCAGCCCTCGTGGCATTCGCTCACCCCGGCAGGGGATTCGAGATCGCGTTCGCGGTCGTACCAGCTCAACAGCATGGCGTCGTCGCCCAACAGCCGCTGGGCGATGGTCGTTGCCAATTTCAGGGATGCGTTGAAATCGAGGCCGAGTTCGGCGGTATCCAGGCGCAGCGTTTTCATGGCGTGGAGCTGGTTAGCGCTTTCAGGGCGTAGAGCATGTCGAGCGCCGCCTTCGGCGTCAAGGTGTCGGGGTCGAGCTCGCGCAGCTGGTCGAGCGCGGGATGCGGCGGCGGTGCGTCGTTGGGCAGGTGGGCGGCGAACAGGTCGCCCTGCGGGCCGGGCTGCAGCTGCGCGTCCTCGAGTTCGCGCAGGTGGCGCCGCGCCGCGTGGATCACCGGGCTCGGCACCCCCGCCAGACGCGCGACCTGGATGCCGTAGCTCTGCGAGGCCGGCCCTTCCTCCACCGCGTGCAGGAACACCAGGCCGGCGCCGTGCTCCTTGGCGTCGAGGTGCACGTTGGCGAGCTGCTTGAACTCGTTGGCGAGCTGGGTCAGCTCGAAATAATGGGTGGCGAACAGGGTGAAGGCGCGGGTGGCGGCGACCAGGTGGCGCGCCACCGCCCACGCCAGCGCGAGGCCGTCGAAGGTTGAGGTGCCGCGGCCGATCTCGTCCAGCAGCACCAGGCTGTTGGCGCTGGCGTTGTGCAGGATGTGCGCGGTCTCGGTCATCTCGACCATGAAGGTCGAACGGCCGCCGGCGAGATCGTCGGACGCGCCGATGCGGGTGAAGATCTGGTCGATGTCGCCGATTTTCGCTGAGCTGGCGGGCACCCACAGGCCGCAGCAGGCCAGCAGCGTCACCAGCGCCACCTGCCGCATGTAGGTCGATTTGCCGCCCATGTTGGGGCCGGTGATCAGCAGCATCTGACGGCTGCGGTTGAGCGCGGCATCGTTGGGGATGAAGTGGTCGACCTGCGCCTCGACCACCGGATGACGGCCGCCGCGGATGACGATGCCGGGTTCGCCGGTGTACTCGGGCGCGCATAGCCTGAGCGAACCGGCGCGCTCGGCCTGGCTTGCCAGCACGTCGACTTCGGCGAGCGCCGCGGCAATCGCAAGCAGGTCCGGCATGTGCGGCGTCAGCGATTCCAGCAGCGCGTCGAACAGCGCCTTTTCGCGCGCCAGCGCGCGATCCTGCGCCGACAGCGCCTTGTCCTCGAAGGCTTTCAGTTCCGGCGTGATGTAGCGCTCAGCGTTTTTCAGCGTCTGGCGGCGGCGGTAGTCGTCGGGAACCTTGTCCGACTGCGCGCGGCTGACTTCGATGTAGAAGCCGTGCACCTTGTTGTATTCGACCTTGAGGGTGCCGATCCCCGAGCGTTCGCGCTCGCGTTTTTCCAGTTCCAGCAGGAAGGCACCGGCGTCGCGCGTCAGCGCGCGCAGCTCGTCGAGGTCGGCGTCGTAGCCATCGGCAATCACGCCGCCCTCGCGCAGCACGCTGGCGGGCTCCGGCTGCACGGCGCGGGCGAGCAGGACATGCAGG